>JBCNPS010000277.1:0-9452 GCA_039593235.1 Chitinophaga sp.
AAATCATGTGTATACAAAAGAAGATCTGCAGCATACATTTTAAAACGATCACCATTCACACGTCATGGAATTTTTGCATGAACTACTTTACTTTTTAAAGACACGGAAAAAGTTCTGGCTGCTTCCGCTGATCATCGTGTTGCTGCTGCTGGCATCGCTGGTAGCGCTAACAAGCGCCTCTGCACTGGCGCCTTTTATTTACGCCATATTTTAAGCATTGAGAAAAATTATCCTGGGCATATCGGCATTTTATCACGACAGTGCGGCAGCGCTGCTCATCGACGGCCACATTATTGCGGCCGCCCAGGAGGAACGTTTTACCCGTATAAAACAGGATGCCGCCTTCCCTGCACAGGCCATTAAGTATGTATTGTCGGAGGCCGGCATTTCTTTCGATGAGCTTACCGCCGTGGCATTTTATGATAAGCCTTTGCTGAAGTTTGAGCGGCTGCTGGAAACATATCATGCTTTTGTGCCGCGGGGCTGGCGGAGCTTTATCACTGCTATGCCGGTGTGGATGAAAGAAAAGGTGTTTATGAAGAAGATGCTGCGGCGGCAGTTCCGAGCATTGGGCGCCACGGTAAAAGTACCGCTGTATTTTCCCGAGCATCATTTATCACATGCCGCCAGTGCATTTTATCCTTCGCCTTTTCAATCGGCCGCCATCCTTACGGTAGACGGTGTAGGGGAGTGGGCCACCACCACCATTTGCTATGGCGCCGGCACTGATATCAAAATACTGAGGGAACTGCGTTTCCCGCATTCCCCCGGGTTGTTGTATGCGGCTTTTACTTATTTCCTGGGCTTTAAAATAAACAGCGGCGAGTATAAGCTCATGGGATTGTCGCCTTATGGCCTGCCAGATGATCCGCAAACTATTGCATTCAGGGAAAAGATCCTGGCAACGTTGGTGGATATACGAAATGACGGTTCCATCCTGCTGAACATGGATTATTTTGAATTTGCCACGGGGCTGAAAATGACGGCTACGCCGTTGTGGGAGGCGCTGTTCGGTATTTGCAGGCGGGAGCCGGAATCGGCCATCACGCAGGAGCATATGAACCTGGCGCTGGCTATTCAGCAGGTGATGGAACACATTGTAGTAGCGCTGGCGCAAACCGCAAAGGAAATTACCGGCAGCCGGCGGTTGGTGATGGCAGGCGGTGTAGCACTGAATTGTGTAGCTAATGATAAAATAAGAGCGGCGGGCATTTATGAGGATATCTGGATACAGCCAGCCGCCGGTGATGCCGGCGGCGCATTGGGCGCTGCTTATGCAGCTTATCATATAGGAATGGAACAGGCGCGTATTTTTTTTCCGGGAGATGATGCTATGCAGGGGGCTTTCCTTGGCCCCGCCTATGGCGACGCGGATACCCGGAAACTGCTGGCCCGCTATGGGGCAGTAGCCGTGTACGAACCGGACTTTGAAATGCTTACACATACCGTGAGCGCTCACCTGGAAAATGGAAAAGTAGTGGGCTGGTTCCAGGACCGGATGGAGTTTGGCCCGCGCGCATTGGGCAACCGCAGTATTCTTGCAGATCCGCGGCGGCCGGGCATGCAGCAGCAACTGAATCTGAAAATAAAATTCCGCGAAAGCTTCCGCCCCTTTGCCCCGGCAGTACTGGCGGAGGATGCGGCTATTTATTTTAAGGATGCCGGCGCTTCTCCTTATATGTTATTCACCACTACATTAAAGGAAGCACAACGCTCCTGCATTCCCGCTGTTACGCATCTCGATTATTCTGCGCGGGTACAAACCGTACATCATACACTTCATCCAAAGCTGCATCTACTTATTAATAGTTTTAAAAAACTAACGGGGTGCAGTGTGCTGATCAATACCTCTTTTAATGTAAGGGGAGAACCGGTAGTAAACACACCGGAAGATGCATGGCTTGCTTTTATGCGAACGGAAATGGATTACCTGGTAATAGGTCATTATGTTTTTGACCGCCGCCGGCAACCCGCACTGCCAAAGGAGTTGTTTAAATCATTTGAATTGGATTAATACATCTTTCTAAAAGAAATTTTTAAAAAAAATAGCACATTAATAACACAGTTAGTTCATTATTAGCGCTGCTGTTAGGCCGCTGATGCTTACTTGCAATCATTATTTTCTTATCAATCGAAATATCGTTCGCGTTATGAAAAGATTACTATTGCTGATGCTCCTCGCATCGGGTCTGCTGCAGGCCTATGCACAAAAGCAGTTGACAAAGGGGAAAGTGCTGGATGAAACCGGCCAGGCACTACCCGGCGCCACTGTAAGGGTAAAAGGTACCAACATTTCAAGTCCAACAGATGGTACGGGTCAATTCCAGATTGCTACCGGCGATGTAACATCCCCGGTACTGGTGATCTCCTATATCGGCTACATCACACAGGAAGTGCCGGTAACCGGCGACAATGTATCTGTTGTTTTAAAAACAGATGCCCGGTCGTTGAATGATGTGGTGGTAGTGGGTTATGGTACCCAGAAAAAAAGTGACGTAACCGGCGCTACCAGCTCGGTGAAAGCAGTTGACATTGCCAAACGTCCGTTGGTAAGGGTAGAACAGGCTTTGCAAGGCACCACTTCCGGTGTTACTGTGCAGAGCAACAGCGGTCAGCCTGGTAAAGGGATCAGCGTAAGGATCCGCGGCGCCAGTTCTATTACCGGTGGCAACGATCCGTTGTATGTAATTGATGGTTACATTGGCGGTAACCTGGAGTCTATTTCCCCCGGCGACATTGAAAGCATGGAAATCCTGAAAGATGCATCTGCTACTGCCATCTACGGTTCCAGGGGTTCTAACGGGGTGGTAATGGTGACCACTAAAAGTGGTAAATCAGGAAAACCAAGAGTAGATTTCAGCGGCTGGGTAAGCAGGAACTCTTTGCCAAAGAAACTGAGTTTGCTGAATGCTTATCAATTCGCTCAACAGGTAAACCTGAAAGGAGATGTTGCCGGAACAGGTCATCCGTTTTCAGATGCGGAACTGGACAATTTTAAAAATAACCCTGGCGGTACCGACTGGCAGGATGAATTAACACAAAAACCATTGGCACAGAATTACCAGGTAGCGGTATCCGGCGGTTCCGACAATGTGAAATACTATTTCTCCTATAACTATCTTGATCAACCGGGCTTGCTGGTAAATTCAGGTTATAAGAGACATACCCTGAGAGCAAACGTGGATGTGAAACTGAATAGCAAAATGGACCTGAAAGTGAACATCACAGGTTTGTTGCCACAGTCGCACAACACTGATTTCTCCGGCGATATCACCGATCCGTTTGCAGAGGCCAGCATGTGGGATCCTACCAGCCCGGTAAAAGATGCACAGGGTAACTACATTGCCAGATCGAAATTTGCTTCCCTGGCTACCAACCCGCTGCAGAATATGATGAGCCGTTCTGTAGACGGAAAAACGTCCAACTTAACTGCTACCGGTGTGTTCACGTATCGTATCATCGATCACCTGACATTTACCTCCAATAACAGTTATGAATTACAGAACCAGCAAACGCAATCGCTTTTTCCCCCGGGAACAAACGAAGCCTATAACAATAACGACTATGCGAAAGTAGAAAACGCCCGTTACAGAAGCTGGCAGAACTCCAACTTCCTGACCTATAACAACCGTTTTGGCAAACATGCCCTTACTGTAACAGCCCTCGTGGAACAGGCGTCCAAACTCAATAACAATACCATTGCACAGGCCAACCAGCTGTCTACCTACAGCCTCGGTTACTGGAACCTCGGATTGGGTAAAACGCAATCTACCAGCAGCGGTTACTGGTCGGATGCGTTGATTTCCTACATGGGCAGGGTCAACTACGCCTTTAACGATAAATACCTGTTAACGGTATCTGTACGTACAGACGGATCTTCCCACCTGGTTGACAAATATTCCACTTTCCCTGCGGTAGCATTGGGCTGGGCAGTAGATAAGGAAGGTTTCATGGCTAACTCCAAAGTGATCACCGGTCTGAAGCTCCGTGCCAGCTACGGGCAAACAGGTAACCAGGCGGTACCTGCCTATTCTTCCATTGCGCAGATCGGAACAGCGCAGCCTTACTACTTTGATGGCAGCACGCCAAGCGTAAACACGCCGCTGGGTACACCAGTGTCCAGCTCCCTGCGTTGGGAAAAGAACACTACCTATGATGTGGGCGTGGACATGGAATTATGGCGCGGTCGCTTAACTTTCACTGCAGATGCTTATAACAAAAAAGTTACGGACCTGCTCTATGCTACAGATAATCCTTTCTATTACGGCGGCGGAAGCTTCCAGCGTAATATCGGCAGCGTAAGAAATACCGGTATTGAGTTCAGCATCGGTGGTATGCCGGTGGTGGGTAAAGATTTCAAATGGACCAGCAACTTCAACATCTCCTTTAACAGGAATGAAGTATTGGATCTGGGAGGTCAGGACAATATCATCGTAAATGGTATCGGTTCCGCACAGCAAGGGGTATCTATTATCAAAGTAGGCGAACCGTTAGGCACCTTCTATGGTTACAAATACCTGGGCACCTGGAAAAGTGATGAAAAAGACGAAGCCGCTTTATACGGTAAAAAACCAGGCGATACAAAATATGCCGACCTGGATGGAGATAAGAAACTTTCCGGCGGCGACCTCACCACCATTGGTAACGGTATGCCTAAATACTACTTCGGTTTTATCAACGACTTCTCTTACAAAAACTGGAGCCTCAACCTGATGTTCCAGGGTACACACGGCAACCAGATGTTCTCCTTCAGCCAGCCTTATATCATGGGCGGACTCGGAGATGCACGTGACGCTACCAGCGCCACCATCCTGGATATGTGGACACCCGAAAAACAAACGGATGTACCTACTTATGGTAACCAGAATGAGATCAAGAGCAGCCGTTATGTATACGACGCCAGCTACATCAAGCTGAAAAATATCTCCCTGACTTACGCTATCCCGGCAAGCCTGCTGAGCAGGATCCATGCACGCAGCCTGGATGTTTATATCAGTGCACAGAATATCTGGACCATCACCAATTTCCCTGGCTATGATCCGGAAGTAACCAACGCCACCAACGCTATTACACAAGGTTTGGAAACAGGTACCGTACCAAACCCCAAAACCTATACGATTGGTGTAAGACTTGGCCTATAATTGAAAAGAAAAGGATGCTGTTTTTTCTAAAAATTACTATTATGAATAAAAAATATTTCCTTCCTTTAGCTATTGCAGCCATGATCGGTGTATCGTCCTGCGTGAAGCTTAAGGAAGATCCAAAAGCAACACTTACACCGGGTAATTACTTTAATACCCAGACAGAACTGGATGGCGCTGTTACTTCTGCCTTCAGGGCGCTGGCAGTAGACGGCGCCTGGGGTTTTACCAGCAAACTGACCGCTTACTTCGGATCTGATGACCTGACCACTCACCCTGAATCCAATAAAGCGGATTCCCGTGAATTTGACCGGCTCCAGGGTACTTCCACCAATGCAAGTCTCCGCGCAGGATGGGAAGGACCATGGAATACCATTTACCAGGCAAATAACGTGATCACCAATTTCGAAAAGGTAGTTGCTACTACTCCCGAGGCTATCCAGGCGCGCACGTATGCAGGCGGACAGGCCTACTTCCTGAGAGGTATCTGCTATTTTTACCTGGTAAGAACATTCGGTGCGTTGCCGATCGTTACCGGTCCGGCAGAAATTACAACCGTTCCTGTAAGACAGGAGCCCGCTAAAGTATACGAACAGATCATCAGCGACCTGAAGGCAGCTGCTTCCATGCTGCCGGACAAATGGCCTGCCGGTGTGGACGTAGGCAGACCCGGTGCGCTCGCTGCCAGGGCAGTACTGGCCAACGTATACCTGACCATGGCCGGCTGGCCGGTTAACCAGACCTCCAACTACAGCCTCGCCGCAACAGAAGCAAAAGCGGTGATGGATGCCAATAAATTTGACCTGGTGCCCGACTACCTGGATGTATTCAAAACCAATAACAACATTGAATCTGTATTCGGCCTGGAATACAATGTAGGCGGCCAGTTACCAAACCGTTCCTTTGGCGCTACCTGTATCCCGGATGATGAAGGCGGATGGGATGACTTCTTCCCCGAAATCAACTACTTCAAGGATGCGCCGGTGTGCAAACGTACCGATGAAACTTTCCATACACAGATCAAGAGTAACAAGTATGGTGTAGTAAGCTGGGATGATCCGAGAACAGCAACCAAACACCCTTATTACAATAAATTCCGCTATGGTGTAGGCGATGGTATTGTGGAAACACCAACCAAAGTGATCAGCTTTAATGCCAGTACCAATAAAACAACCGATGTGGTACGTTTTGCGGAAACACTGCTTATTTATGCTGAAGCATCTGCCATGGCTACCAATACCGTTTCTGATGACGCTTACCAGGCGTTGAACAGGGTAAGACGCCGCGCAGGTTTGCCGGATATCAAGAAAGGACTGGCCGCTCCTGCCTTCCGCGACTCCGTTGTGGCAGAACGTAAATATGAATTTGCCGGTGAGTTCGGACAACGCTGGTTTGATATTGTTCGCCTGCAGTTATTGCCACAGGTAATTGCCCGCCGCGATCCGAATGAGTTCAAGGACCTGCCGCTGAATCCCGCCGCAGTAGCTAATCCTGCGCCCAAGTACATTGCGCCGATCCCGTTCCGCGATCTGAACCTGAGCCCGGGATGGACACAAAACCCAAGTTATTGATCAAGTACTTTCTGATTTGACCTGTAAATAGTTTAATCGTGCCTTGTGCATGATTAAACTATTTTGTTAATTCGTTTTGTAGCCAAATAAAGAATTGTACCAGTGCATAAATTTTAGTGAATGAAAAAAACAAACTGGAAGCTGCGCAGCCTCCTGATGCTGACGCCTTTTCTATGCTTATCCGGCCGCACACATGCTGCGGTGTATGATACTATTCCCGGAACAAAGCAGCCCATCGACCTGATTGATCCTACCATCGGCAACGTAGGTCAGCTGCTGGAACCCACCCGGCCCACCGTGCAGTTGCCAAACCAGATGATCCGGTTTACGCCCCAGCGGAAAGATTTTATGGACGACCAGATCTCCGACTTTCCATTGAACGTGGTATCGCACCGGCTTGGACAGGTGTTTTCCATAAAACCGGCTGTGGGCGCCTTATCGCAAAGCGACTGGAAAACACGGATGCCATACGACCATAACCTGGAAACCAACCGTCCCTGGTATTATTCTACCTGGCTGCTGGATGAGGAAGTAAACGTGGAATTTACCGCCGGTAAAAAAGCCGGTTACTATCGTTTCCGCTTCCCGGTTGGTAAAGAAAAATCGTTATTGTTAGGTACTTACAACGATGGCGAGGCAGCGTACAGCTTCCTGCCGGGCAATGTGATCACCGGCATGGAAACTTATAATGGCTATGTAAAAGTATACCTCTACGGCGTTTTCAGCGAAGCCGGTAAACCCGGTGTAGTAGAACAGGGACAATTAAGCAACAATAAAAATATTGCTGGTAAATCGCTAAAAGCATTTATCAGTTTCCCTGCCGCTACAAAAGAAGTAACGCTTAAGTATGCCATTAGCTATATCAGTCCTGAACAGGCAAAGAAAAGTTATGAAGAAGAGATCAGTAAAAAAGATTTCGACGCCGTAGCTGCCAATGGTAAAAAAGCCTGGGCCGATGTAATGAACCAGGTAAAAGTAAAAGGTGGCACTACCGCCCAGCAACGCTCTTTCTATACCGCGTTATACCGCTGCTATGAAAGGGCGGTAGACATTACGGAAGACGGGCAGTATTACAGTGGTTACGATAAACAGGTGCATAAAGATAAGCGCCCTTTTTATGTGGATGACTGGACCTGGGATACTTACCTGGCATTGCACCCGTTGAGAATGATCCTTAACCCCGCAAGGGAAGAAGACATGTTGCAATCGTTTGTGCATATGTATGAGCAGAGCGGCTGGATGCCTACTTTCCCGGTGCTGTTTGGCGATCATGCGTGTATGAACGGGTTCCACTCTTCTGTAGTGATGCTGGATGCACACCGCAAAGGACTGAAAAACTTTGACATTGAAAAAGCCTATGAAGGCATGCGCAAAAACGCTACTGAAGCCACTATGCTTCCCTGGCGCAATGGTCCTAAAACAGCGCTCGATGATGTGTATCATAACAAAGGCTATTTCCCGGCGCTGCGCCCCGGTGAAAAAGAAACTGAACCGGTGGTGCATTCCTTTGAAAAAAGACAGGCCGTGGCAGTGACCCTGGGCGGCGCTTACGACGACTGGGCCGTAGCGGAACTGGCCGGCGATCTGAATAAGAAAGAGGACCAGCGTTTGTTTGCACCAAGGGCAAAGAATTATAAAAATCTCTGGAACGCCGACAAACAATTCTTCCTGCCAAAAGATGGCAACGGGGAATGGATCGATATCAATGTAAAGTATGATGGTGGTCTTGGCGGCCGTGAGTATTATGATGAAAACAACGGCTGGACCTATCTCTGGCAGGTACAGCAGGATATTCCCGGGCTCATTGGCCTGATGGGTGGAAAAGATGCTTTCGAGAAAAGACTGGATCAGCTGTTCCGCGAACCGCTGGATATGTCGCGTTACGCGTTCTGGAGCAAATTCCCGGATGCCACCGGCCTCGTAGGACAATATTCCATGGGTAATGAACCGAGCTTCCATATTCCTTATTTGTACAACTATACCGGTGCTCCCTGGAAAACGCAGCAGCGCATCCGCTTCCTGCTGGATGCCTGGTTCAAGGACAATATTTTTGGTATTCCCGGTGATGAAGATGGCGGCGGCATGTCGGCCTTCGTAGTGTTTTCCTCCATGGGCTTTTACCCGGTAACACCGGGTATTCCCGAATACACCATCGGCAGCCCGGTGTTTGAAAATGTAAGCATCGCTTTACCGAATAAAAAACAATTTACCGTAGTAGCGCATAACAGCTCCGTGGTAAATAAATATATTCAACAGGCAAAGTTCAATGGCAAGCCGCTGAACAAACCCACGTTCACACACCAGCAGTTAACCGATGGCGGAACGCTGGAACTGTTCATGGGTCCCAAGCCTAATAAAAGCTGGGGTGTGCAGTAATTGCCGGGAAAGAAGTTTACTGGTATAGTGAGCCGGTAACAATGATGAAGACAGAAAAAGATCGTTCCTTATAAGGGACGGTCTTTTTTTTATCAAGCATTATATTTAACGATACATTGTAATTAAATTATATATTTTTGCGACTGATTTTTGTTAAAACCAGTTTACCTATGAAAAGATTATTATTCCTGTCCTTTGTGGCCGTGTCTTTCTTTGCTTGCAGCAAAGACGATAAAAACGAAACGCCGCCGGTTGATTACACGAACCCCACTGTTTTATCTTCTGCTTTAAAAGTGCAATACGGTGTTACCATCAAGGGAGCTATGCCCGTTGGTACCGGGGCGGCAGGAGCGCCTGTGCTGGA
>JBCNPS010000278.1:0-9416 GCA_039593235.1 Chitinophaga sp.
GCCCTTGTTTTTAGTTCTATAAAACAATCTTCTTTAAGCAGACATTGCCACGCAATGTTGGAGTTTTAAAAAGGAGTGGCCTTCTTAATTAACCATAACCAGTCCCTTTATTACTTGATTTTTTCGAAGTCATAATGTCCTTTAATATGTTTGTTGAGGTAGATGCCCTTTGAGCCGGACGACTTCATTGCCAGGTATACGGTTTCCGGTACGTTTTTATAATCATATACCATCCCCGAAACAAATATGATCCGGAGTGTACGCTTATCAGCGTCATAAATCATATGGGCTACCACGGAAGAAGGCATACCTGCGCCGGATCAATTATCATACCGCGGGACGTATTGATCAGGCCGCATGAGGGATATGCCGGACGGATACCGGCGTCTGCTTTACTGCCGGCGCAATGCAATCAACCTCCCTTTCAGCCGCTAATGAAAATACTTTCGCAGTAGTTTCCCTTTCAGCCAGCTATTGAAATATTTTCGCAGTAGACTCCTTCCCCAGGTAGAGGCTGTACGGGGAAAAATTGTTACTACCTGCCGGGCTGGAAAAGTTGCAAACGTTTGCCGTTTTAGGACGTCTGAAATTATTTTGCGTTATTCTGATAGAAAATTAACATTTATTTAATGAGTTCTTGTAGTTTTTAGAGAATTATCTCCAACTAATTAAAATTTTCATAAAAGTTCTTGTAAAATTTAAAGAAGTTTACCTACCTTGAATCAGCATTCACCCTGTAATGTTGTTCACTTGTACCAAATTGATGTAGATTTAAACTGAAGCAAACAATCGTCTCATGGTGTCTGATCGCCAGGAAATATTCAAAAAAACGTTATTAAAACACCTGTACTTTAACAAGGAATTGTCCTGTGCTGATCTCACACTGCTTACCGGCAGGAGTCTTCCGCATACAACCAAAGCCTTGAATGAATTGGTGAAGAGTGGCCTGGTGCTGGAATCTGGTTATGCCATTTCCACGGGAGGGCGCCGTCCGCAGATGTATTCTGTAAAGGCGGACTACCTGTATATCTTGTCCGTGGCAATGGACCAGTTTGTAACCAGTATCAGCATACTGGATATGCAGAACAGGATAGTAGGCGAAGAGCGCCTGGTATCATTGGATTTATCGGCGAACCCGGATGCGATCGCACAATTGGGGCAGGAGTTGAAAACGTTTATGGATGCATCAGGCATACCGGTAGAAAAGTTTGCCGGTATTGGCATCGGGATGCCGGGATTTGTGGATGTAACAAAAGGCATTAACTATTCTTTCTTTGACAGGCAGTACGGAAGCATCAGCGGATATCTTGAAGCGCTTACCGGCGTGCCTGTGATCATTGATAATGATTCCAGCCTGATTGCACTGGCAGAATGGAAACTGGGAGCAGCGCGTAACCGCCAGAATGCACTGGTGATTAATATAGGCTGGGGTATTGGTTTGGGGATGGTGCTGAACGGGGAGCTTTTCAGGGGAGAAAACGGGTTTGCAGGTGAATTTTCACACATCCCGCTTTTTACCAATAATAAGATCTGCAGTTGTGGAAAGATGGGGTGCCTGGAAACAGAAACATCTTTATCGGTGATTGCGGAAAAAGCAGTGGCAGGCATCAGTGAAGGAAGAACCACTGTTATGAAAAATTTGTCGATGGATAACCGCGACAACACGTTTAGAAAAATTATGGATGCGGCGGTAAAGGGCGATAACTACGCGGTAGAATTAATATCGCAGGCGGGTTATCATATTGGGCGCGGCATCGCTATACTTATTCACTTGTTGAATCCAAACCTGATCATTTTAAGCGGGAGAGGAACATTGGCCGGGAAATTATGGCTGGCACCTGTACAGCATGCATTAAATGAGCATTGTATACCAAAAATTGCAGAAAATATAGAAATGATGATATCGCCTCTGGGGTACGCCGCAGAAAGACTTGGAGCGGCAGCACTTGTTATGGAACACCTCGATAAAGGCCAGCTTAGTAAAACAGAGTAATTAACACGTTCACTTGTAATATCAATCAAACATGAGGCAGTTACTAACTGTTGCATGAGGGCTTCCCATGCAGTCAGGGAAACTATGCCTTGATTATTTATCCACATCTAAATTCACAGTAATGAAAAGGTGGCTAGGCTTTCTGCTACTAACATGCTTAGTAGCGATGTGCTGTCAAAGCGTTTACGCACAGGAAAAAGTAGGGGTATCAGGTACCCTGAAAGACGCTTCCGGCGCTCCCGTTATCTATGCAACAGTCATTGAAAAAGGTACAACCAATGGCGCTACAACCGATGAAAAAGGAGCTTTCAAACTCCAGGTAAAACCGGGCGCTGTATTGGTTATTTCCAGTGTAGGATTTACCACACAGGAAGTACCCGCATCCGCTAATCTCAACCTTGTTATGGAAGATGCTTCCAAAGGTTTAAACGAGGTGGTGGTAACTGCATTGGGCATTTCCCGCCAGAAAAAATCGCTGGGTTATTCCATGCAGGAAGTAAAAAGCTCCACTTTGGTGGAGGCGCATGAAACCAACGTTACCAACGCATTAACCGGTGTGGTAGCAGGTTTGCAGGTGATCCGCTCCAGCACAGGCCCTGCAGGTTCTTCAAAAATTAACCTGCGTGGCAACAACTCGCTCACTGGTACTAACCAACCCTTAATTGTGGTGGATGGTATTCCTATGGACAACTTCATTGGTGCTGCACGTGAAAACAACGATGGATGGAACCCTGGAATGGATATGGGTAATGGTTTATCCGATCTGAACCCGGACGATATCGCCAGCATGTCTGTACTGAAAGGACCATCTGCGGCAGCGCTGTATGGTAGCCGTGCCGGTAACGGTGTGATCCTCATCACCACTAAAACCGGTAAAAAATCAAAAGGGCTGGGCCTTTCCGTTTCTTCTACACTTGGTTTTGAAAGCATATTCACAAAGCCTGATATGCAGAAAAGCTTTTCACAGGGCCTGGACAATGTTTTTGACGAAGAAAAAGGTAGCAGCTGGGGCGCAAAGATCGAAGGCCAGAGCTTACCAAACTGGGAAGGAAAAACAGAACCAGTGCGCGCTTACGACAATATCAACCGCTTCTTTAATACAGGCGTAAACCATACAGAGAACATTTCCTTCCAGCAACAACTGGATAAAACTTCTGTATATACCTCCCTGAATTACCTGAATGATAAAAGTATGGTGCCGGGCACCAAGCTTTCCCGTTTGAACCTTACCACCAGGGTAACCAGCAAGTATGGAGCATCTGAACGTTTATCTACAGATTTTAAAGTACAGTATTCCAATACCAATGCCCAGAACAGGTTAGCTACAGGCGTAAACAGCAGGAACTACTCCAGCTTGCTTTATACCATGCCGGTTTCACTGGATATCCAGCAGTTTAAAGACCCTGTAGATGAATTTGGTAAGATGCGCTGGTATGGTATCGGTAACCAGGTAAATCCTTATTGGGCCACCAAATACAATCTGAATGAAGATATCCGTAGCCGTTTTCTTATGAATGGAAGCATAAAATACCAGTTCACTGATTGGTTAAATGCAGAAGTAAAAGCAGGTGCTGATATTTATAATACCAACGCCGAAACTAAAGTATATGCAGGTAGCCCTTCTCCAGCTAACGGAAGCTACAGCAACGAGAAATTCTCATTCTCTGAGGTAAACTACAGTACGCTCATCACTGCAAAGAAAGATAACCTGTTTGGCAAACTGGGCGCTAACCTCAGCGTGGGTGGCAACCTGATGAAACAGCAGTCATCCCGGGTTGGAAACAGTGCAGGGGAATTGGTGGTGCCTAACCTGTTCCTCATTACCAACGCAAAGGGAGCTATTGTTGTAACAGACGATATCCTGGAACAACGGATCAACTCCGTATACGCCACAGGCGGTATTAACTGGGATGGTTACCTGTTCCTGGATGCAACGGCACGTAACGACTGGTCATCTACATTAAGTCCTGAAAACCGCTCCTTCTTTTACCCTTCTGTAACACTGGCCTACCTGTTCACCGAACAGTTTAAAACATTGCCACAATGGTTAAGTTATGGTAAAGTAAGAGCTTCTTATGCAGCAGTTGGTAACAGCTTAAAACCTTATCAACTTTATAACACTTACCAGATTAACCGTGATCCGAATGGCAACCTCACTGCAGGTACAAAACCGATTTACTTTGATAAAAATGTGCGCAGTGAATTGATCAAATCAATAGAGTTTGGAACAGAGCTTCGTTTTGTTGATAACCGGTTTGGTATAGATGTTACCTACTACAAATCGAATGCAACCAGGCAATTGATCGAACTGCCAATGGACCCTGCAAGTGGTTATGAGAAAAAGAAAATGAATGCAGGTAATATCCAGAACAGCGGTATCGAAATTATGGCAGATGCCAAAATTCTTCAGAATCCTAAAGGACTGCTTTGGAATATCTCCGGTAACCTGTCTATGAACAGGAACAAGATCATTGACATTAACAGTGCAGAAGGCGTAAATGTATATCCATTGGGAGGTTTCGACGATCTTGCCATCAACGCGACTACCGGGCAATTGTATGGTGAAATATACGGAAGTAAAGTACGCAGGGTAACCGATCCTAAGAGTGAGTATTTCGGACAATGGCTGCTGGATGTGGCAGGCCGCCCTGTGGTTGGAGAAGAAAACGTTCGTTTGGGTAACCAACAACCAAAAGCTTTATTAGGTATCACCAACAGTTTTGCCTATAAAAACTTTAACCTGGCTTTCCTTGTTGACGCACGTATCGGGGGAGATATGTTTTCTTCCACACAGGTGCTGATGCAACGCAACGGTACTGCTGCTATTACTGCGCCAAACGGTGAAAGACCTGATATGATAGTTCCTGGTGTAGTGGAAAATGGCAGCGGCGGATATGCACCGAATACAAAATCCATTACACAGCAACAATACTGGCAGGCAGTTACCGCTGATAATATCGGTATCACCGAATTAAACATGTACGACGCCTCCAATATCCGTCTTAGAAACGTTCAGCTGAGTTACAACCTGTCTAAAAAAGTATTGGGCAGATCAGGTATCCAGGCGGCGAGAGTAGGGGTATCCTGCAATAACGTGTGGATGATTTCCAGCCATATGCGCGGCCTTGACCCGGAATCAGTTTTCTCCGTTGGTAATAATGCTACCGGTTTCGAAAATGGTGCGCCTCCAACAACCCGCACTTTCCTGGTGAACCTGAGCCTTAGTTTTTAACACTTAACTGTAATTGAAATGAAAAAGATACTCATAAAATCAGGTTGGGCGCTGGCTGCCTTTGTGATGTTGATGTCTGCCTGCAGTAAATTCGAAGAGATCAATAAGAACCCGAAAGAAGCAGACGACACCCAGGTGCAGGTGGAATACTTTATCAATAATTCCATCATCGGCGCACAAATGGATCCGAATATTGCGGAACGCTCTTTTGTATTGTTCTGGAAAAGCGCTGCCCACCAGCAGCTTGCAGGTGGCGGCGATATTGTGGATGGTGTTTCCGACGATGGCTGGGCTACTGAATATTACAGATACAGCTCCGGTTGGCTTACCAATATCAATAAAGCGATTGAGGTAGCGGATGCCAAAATCAAGGCAGGGGATATCAAAGAATATACAGACAACCTGAAACAGGTAGCCCGTATCTGGCGTGTGTACCTGATGAGCGAATTGTCTGACAACTTCGGCCCTATTCCTATCGACGGTTTCAAAGGCGCAAACCCGGAATTTGCCGGCGTGAAAGAGGTATATTATTTTATGCTGGATGAATTGAAAGATGCCAGCTCCAAATTAAATACCGCCATCATTCCAACAGAAGATCTTAAACTGCTGGATCCTGCCTTTGCCTATGATTTTGCAAAATGGAAACGTTATGCAAATTCCATGCGGCTCCGCCTGGCCATGCGTTTATCAGAAGTAGACGGTGGAAAAGCCAAAACCGAATTTGAAGATGCTGTTAAGGGCGACCTGATCGCTGAAATGACCGATAACTTCCAGGTACAGGAAAAACCAGGATGGGACCCGCTTTCCGGTGTAATGAGCCGCGAGTGGAATGACCAGACCCTTTCCACTACACTGGAAAATCTTTACACCGGTTTGGGTGGCGTAAAATCAGCTGATCAGCTGGACGCAAGTTATCAATCATATATTAAGCCGGCAGATTGGGCCGGGCTGCAAATGACCGATCACTTCTCTACCATGTCCAACGATCCGTTTGCAGGATTCTGGTTCGATGGTATTCCGCAAACTGTTGATCCCCGCGCTTACAAGGCGTTTATCCTGCCGGGCGACTTTGCAAATCCAAACTTCAGTAAATATCCTTCATACGACCGCCCCACCTGGGAAACAACAGCCCGTAACCTGGTAAATGCCAGCGGCGCTACGGTTAAAACACTGGAGGCTAAATTTACCTGGAATGGTTCCAACCTGGGCGACTGGGGCACTAAAGGCACACAGAACAGGTGGCTCGCTTTCCCCGGTGCATCACCACGCCTGGGACAACAGTTCCGTAACAGCCAGAACAAACGCATCTTCTTTGCAGCATGGGAAACCAACTTCCTGATTGCAGAAGCCGCGGTGAGAGGATGGACAGTGCCCGTTTCGGGAAAAGCAGCGTATGAGAAAGCGATTGCGCAAAGCTTTGAGTATTGGGGCGTGTCCGGCTTCCTGGGTACTTACCTGGCGTCTACAGGCTATAACATGACCGGTACATCTGTAAGCTGGGATCATACCGCAGAACCACCAGCTACGCATACCATGAATTTTAAAAATGGTTATACCGGCGCCGCTGGCACTGTGGCCATTAAATACCCGGTGAACAACCTGTATAAAAATGGTGCGGTGAGAAACGATCTGCTGACTAAGATCATCACGCAGAAATATATCGCCCAGGTGCCATGGCTGCCACTGGAAGGATGGAGCGATCAACGCAGACTGGGATTACCGTTCTTCGAAAATACCACTATCGAAAAAACGATCATCACGTTGCCTGCACTGAACAATTCCAACTATATGACCAGCAATGTGAAGTTCTTTCCACAGCGTATCAAGTATCCTTCTTCCCTGAAGAATACCAACGCACATGGATATGAACAGGCTGTAGCCGCATTGCCGGGCGGAGGAGATGAAGTATTAACACCATTATGGTGGGCTAAGAAACCATAACTTGCCGTTCACTTGTAAAAATGGCCTGCCGGATATCTTTCCGGCAGGCCATTTCTTTTTTAACTATCATCCTTCGCCCTTCTTATCCCTGAATGCCTTCGGCGTTTGCTGTGTGCGGCTTTTGAATACGGTAGAAAAATAAGCAGGAGAGGAAAAACCGCATTCATAGGCTATTTCGGCAATTGATAGTTTTGAATTTACCAGCAGGTACCGGCCCTTTTTAACCCGCGCTTCCAGGATATAGTCGTTTACATTGCAGTTCAGCAGCAATTTTACCTTACGGTATAACTGCATCTTTGAAATAGTCAGTTCCTGGCAAATATTTTCCACACCGAAATGGTCGTTGCCCAGGTTCTTTTCCACAATGGCCGTGAAATCATTTATAAACCTGCGGTCTGGTTTGCTCGACTGCGCACTGTGTACCCGGGTTTCGGGTTCTGCAATGTAGTGGTCTTTCAGTAAAGCCCGGTTATTAAGCATACTGCTGATGCTTTCTGCCAGGTACTTCAGGTGGAAAGGTTTACTGATATAGGCGTCTGCGTTATGCTGCATGCCTTTTATCCGTTGTTCTTCGCTGCTGTTGGCGCTAAGCAGGATCACGGGAATATGGGAGGTACGGATATCCTTTTTCAATGTTTGCAGTACCTGGATGCCATCCATACCCGGCATCATGATATCACAAAGAATGAGGTCCGGTATATGTTCAAAGGCCAGTCTGAGCCCCTCTTCACCATTACCGGCATGAAACACTTCATATTGCCCGCTGAGGAAATCGGCCAGGAAATGATTGAGGTCCGGGTGATCTTCTATCAACAACACCGAATGTGGGTGTGCCTGCACGGCCAATGGCAATTCTTCTGCGGGCGCGTTGTCCAGGTCGTCTGTATAACTATGCAGGGAATGATTGATCACATTCATGTGTTCATCATCCTGTTGTATTTCTTCAGGGGCAAAAGGAGCGGAGCTGCCAGGCAGCGTAATACTGAAAGTAGTGCCGGCGCCTTTGCTGCTTTTTACGTTGATACTTCCATGATGAAGGGCTATGATTTCCCGGGTTAGCGCCAGCCCGATGCCGGTGCCTTTATGCTCATTGTTCCTGCTCTGGTAAAATAACTCAAAAGCGTGCGCCAGCGTATTTTCATCCATGCCGCTGCCATCGTCCTCAATGCGGATCACGGCTTCCTGCCCGGCGGCAGGCTGTTCAAGATAGATATGCACCTTGCCGTAATCGCCGGTAAATTTAAACGCATTAGACAGCAGGTTATACAGCACCCGGTCAAACAGGTGCTGGTCAAACCAGGCTTTGATGCCGGGCTGCCGGCTGATGAGCCGGAAGTCGATATGCTTTTTTACGGCAATACCTTTATATGCTTCCATGATATCCAGCATAAAGGAGGGCAGGTCGTTTTCCGCTACTTTCAGTTGCAGTTTCCCGCTTTCAATGCGGCGGAACTCCAGTAGCTGGTTTACCAGCCGCATCAGGTGGGTCACATTTCTCCGCATCAGTTCCAGCTGTTGTTTCTGCGGGGAGGAGAGCTGCCTGCTGCCCGCCAGGTTTTCCAGCGGCGCCTGTATCAGTGTGAGCGGGGTACGGAACTCGTGGGAAAGATTGGTAAAGAAGGTAAACTTGGCTTCTGTGGCTTCCTGGGCCCTGGCGGTCATTTCCACCAGTTGGTCCCGCTGCAGCAGGATCTCATCCCGTTGCTGTTTCAGTTGCCGGTTGATGCGCCGGTTGGTACGTAAAATAAAGAACAGTACAATACCCAGCAGGAAAGCAATGCCCAGTGTGGTCACCACAATGCGCAACAGGTGCTGCTGATCCTGGTACAGGGAACGTTGTTCCTGCAGCAGCGATTGCTGCTGTTCTATTTCCTGGTGCTGGGCCTGTATCTTATCTATCTGTAACCGCATCAGCTTTACATTGCTGCTGTCTATCAGTACGGTTTGCAGCAGGGTATTGCGCGGTACTTTTTTCCCCGAGAGGATATCAGCCGCCATGCTGATGGCTTCTTTACCGCCGCTGGGGTACAGCAGCGAGGCGCTGAGGATATCGCGGGATACGAGGTCTATGCCGGCATCGGGGTAAGGGGAGGCGTCTACTCCAATGAAACGGGTATGCATGTTGCCTTTTTCCCGGCAATAACGGTACATACTATACGCCATTACATCGTTCTGTGCAAAAAGTCATAAAGGAGAAAATTAGCGAGACGGTAATAGCAGTGTTTTTAGTGAAAGATTGAGTAAACATCT
>JBCNPS010000279.1:0-9412 GCA_039593235.1 Chitinophaga sp.
AGGCATATACGAATACCGGGTTTCATAAAACCCGCATCATCCATTCTTTCAAGGGGAATATACATACGCATAAAGCCCCGGCAGACATCTCCATAAAAGAAAATAAAACACCGGACTGGGCCCTGCTGGCCACTTTTATGGATATGGCGCCCACCTGGTCCAACACTATCAGCAGCATACAGCGGGAAACGCCGTTTACCGTTACCTGGGAGGCCGCCGTGAACGGGCATACCGCAGGGTTTATCAGTGTACATAAAGATACCCGGAGGATCAGGAATATAGCCGTGCACCCGGAGTTTCGCAGAAGGGGTGTAGGGAGCGCCTTATTACAGTATACGTCTGATCAGTTCATGGGGGCTGCCGTGAGCATCATTAACATCGACGAGCATTTCCCGGAAACAGCGCGGTTCCTGCAACAGGCGGGATTGGCAAATTACCTGTCGCAATACGAGATGGAAATAGTATTATAAAATAAAAATGCAGCGGGTGATCCGCTGCATTTTTATTTTATAACGATGATATTATCAGTTGATACCGTTCACTACGGTTTCCTTGTTGATTTTCTGGATCAGGCCCTGTAATACTTTACCGGGGCCTACTTCCGTAAACTCCTTACCACCGTCGGCTACCATTGCCTGTACGGATTGCGTCCATTTAACGGCGCCTGTTAACTGATCGATCAGGTTTTGTTTGATCTGAGCCGGATCGGTTACTGCTACGGCCACCACATTCTGGTAAACCGGGCAGGAAGGCGTATTAAAGGTAGTGGTGTTGATGGCTGCCTGCAGCTCTTCTTTGGCAGAAGCCATTAAAGGGGAATGGAAGGCGCCGCCAACAGGGAGGATCAGGGCTCTTTTAGCGCCTGCGGCTTTCATTCTTTCGCAGGCAATTTCCACCCCTTTGAGGGTACCGGAAATCACCAGCTGACCGGGGCAGTTATAGTTAGCCGGTACTACTACTTCGCCGGTTTCGGCAGTAACAGCAGCGCATATTTCTTCTACCTTGGCATCGTCCAGGGCCAGTACAGCCGCCATGGTGGAGGGTTGCAGCTCGCAGGCTTTCTGCATGGCATTAGCGCGGATAGCTACCAGTTTCAGGGCTGCTTCAAACGACAACACGCCATTGGCTACAAGGGCAGAAAACTCTCCCAGGGAGTGGCCGGCCACCATTTCCGGCTGCAGATGCTCCGTACAAAGGAAAGCAATCACTGCATGCAGGAAAACGGCAGGCTGGGTAACGTTGGTTTGTTTCAGGTCTTCTTCGGTACCGCTGAACATGATATCGGAAATGCGGAAACCCAGGATGTTGTTTGCCTGTTCAAAAAGTTCTTTTGCTTTTGCGTTGGTGTCGTACAGATTTTTGCCCATACCCGGAAACTGGGAACCTTGTCCGGGAAATACGAAAGCATGCTTCATGTGGATATAAATTAATATTTTTTCAAATATAAATAAGAATTACGGATTTACAGGTAGATGATAAATATAAATAGCTATTATCATCTACCTGTAAATCCGTAATCCGTAATATAAATTTTTTATTTGGAGATCAGTTTCATAAACTCCGCCCTGGTAGTACCATGCTCAAACTGGCCACTGAAGGCGGATGTGGTGGTAAGGGAATTTTGCTTTTGCACCCCTCTCATCATCATGCACAGGTGCTGCGCTTCAATTACCACGGCTACGCCCTGTGGCTGCAGGGTATCCTGGATGGCATCCAGGATCTGGTGGGTGAGGCGTTCCTGTACCTGTAAGCGGCGGGCGTATACATCTACCACCCTGGCAATTTTGCTCAAACCGGTGATATACCCGTTTGGAATATAAGCCACATGCGCTTTCCCAAAGAAAGGCAGCATATGATGCTCGCACATAGAATATAATTCTATGTCTTTCACTATTACCATTTCACTATATGCTTCTGTAAACTTTGCGCCTTCCAGTATTTCACGTGCATCCTGCTGGTATCCCTGCGTAAGGAACTGCATGGCTTTGGCCACCCGCTCAGGCGTTTTCTGCAGCCCTTCCCTTTCCGGGTCTTCTCCCAGCAGGTGCAGGCAATTTTTATAGTTCTCTACAAGACCGGACGTGATCTTTTCGTCGTAACTTTCGTTCTTATTATACGCCATTCTTATATGATTTAGTAAATTTCAAAGGCTGGGTAATATGTATTATTTTCCACCGTAATACTCTACGTATATGCGTGGAGTTTCGTATAACTTGATACAGTGCAGCTGTACTTCTGCCGGGAGGTGTTTGGCCAGTTGATCCCAGATAGCGATCGATAAGTTTTCGGCAGATGTGAATTTATCTTTCATAAAATCAACATCCAGGTTCAGGTTCCGGTGATCTATCTTTTCTATCACCGCATCCCGGATAATTACTCCCAAAGTTTTGGCATTGAATACAAAACCCGTTTCCGGGTCAGGATTGCCTTTTATAGTGACGTGCAGTTCGTAATTATGACCATGCCAGTTTTCATTGGCACATTTACCAAAAACTTCCTCGTTCTTCTCTTTGCTCCAGCCCGGGTTAGATAACTTATGCGCTGCATTGAAGTTCTCTACTCGCGTTAAATAAATCATTATTGCAAAAAATTTTTGCAAAAATACCACTATTAAACGAGTAGTGCCAATTTATCCTAATTCCTGTCAATTGTTTTACACGGCAAACAATCATTTTTGCCGTATTTTTACCGGATGAAAATATTGGTGACCGCGGCTACCACGCTGGAAATACAGCCTTTTTTACAGTACCTCGACACGCATATCCCGGCCCTTAAAGCCGCGAACTGCAATATAGACGTACTGATTGCCGGTATTGGCATGATGCACACCGCTTTCAGCCTGGGAAGGCACCTGGTGTTAAACCGGCCCGATATAGCCATACAAGCGGGTATTGGCGGCTGTTTCCGCCACCATCGCGAATTGGGGGAAGTGCTGCTGATAAAAAAGGAATACCTGGCAGACCTGGGTGCGGAAGACAATGATCAGTTTAAAGATTTATTTGATATACAGCTCTGGCAGCCATCGCAACCGCCATTTACCGGCAACAGCCTGGTGAATACCTTTGCAGGACTGCCTGAACTGCCTCCCCTGCCCATTGCCACCGGCGTGAGCGTAAACCTGGTAAGCGGCAGCGAATCTACCATACAAAAACTGGCGGCTAAATACGACCCCGACGTGGAAAGCATGGAAGGCGCCGCTTTTCATTACGCCTGCCTGCTGGAAGAAATACCCTTCCTCCAGCTCCGGAGCATTTCCAACTACGTGGAAATCAGGGATAAAAGTAAATGGAAGATTCCCCTGGCGGTAAAAACACTCAACGAAGAACTGATAAAAACCGTGGAAACACTGGCCGGCATTTAACGACAGCATATAAAAAATTTGATAGCTATGCATTTATCTTTAGGTTTTTCACCCTGCCCGAATGATACTTTCATTTTTGATGGACTGGTAAACAACAAAATAGACACAAAGAAATTCACCTTTGACACCCATCTTGAAGATGTGGAAACACTGAACAACTGGGCGCTGCAAGGCAAACTGGCTGTTACCAAACTGAGCTTTGCGGTGTACCTCAAAGTAAAGGACCGGTACGAACTGCTCAACAGCGGCAGCGCACTGGGACGGGGCTGCGGGCCATTGCTCATCGCAAAAAAGGATATTCCCCTGGAAGACATAAAAAATATGACCATCGCCATTCCGGGTGAAAACACTACTGCCAACCTCCTGTTCTCTATTGCTTTCCCGGAAGCCACCAACAAAAAAGTGATGCTGTTTTCTGAAATTGAAAACGCCGTGCTGAACGGTGATGTGGATGCAGGCGTGATCATCCACGAAAACCGCTTCACTTACCAGCTCAAGGGCCTGGTAAAACTGATGGACATGGGAGAATACTGGGAACAAACCACCGGTAATCCCATCCCGCTGGGTGGTATCTTTATCCGTAAAGATGTGCCGGAAGCTACCCGCGCACAACTGGACACCCTTATTCATAACAGCCTGCAGCATAGTTATACCACTTATCCGCAGTTATCTGATTATGTAAAATCACATGCACAGGAAATGGACGAATCTGTGATGCGCCAGCATATTGACTTATATGTGAATGATTTTAGCCTGGACCTGGGCAAAGAGGGAAAGGCCGCTGTGGAAGCGCTGATGGAAGCGGCGGAAAAAATCCGTCCGTAAGCAGCCGATTTTTTCGTTCTTTTGTTGCGGTATGATCGATAATAAGGATACAGACCTGTGGAACAGGTTTCGGCAAGGAGAGGAACAGGCGCTATATACCTTGTATGAAAAGTATTATCACCTGCTCCTTTTCCTGGGCCTTAAAATATGCGCCAGAAGCGAACCGGTGAAAGACTGTATCCAACAAGTATTTCTTTATTTCTGGGAGAAAAGGGAAGGACTGGATACCGTAAATAATGTACGCAGTTACATCATCACCTCCTTCAAACGCAAATTGTTACTACATCTCCAGCAGGAAAAAAAAGACAATGGCCTGCTATCGCTCTGGATGGAAGCTGAAACCGGCAACGACGCTCCATCTGCAGAACAGCTGCTGATGCAGCAGCAACAAAACAAAGCCACCATCGGGCGTATACAGGAAGCCATCGCTTTACTGAGCCCGAGGCAAAAAGAATTAATTAACCTCCGCTTTTATGAAGGCAGGAGCTACGACGAAATAACAGACATCACCGGGCTTACGCACCGCACTGTCTACAATCACTTGTACGAAGCACTAAAATCGCTGAAGCAATCACTTGAACAGGATCTCAGATCCGGCAACCTGCATTTGAGAACACTACTGCTGTTACTTCCTTTATAAACTCCCTGTTAGATTATTTTCAATAAAGCTTCTTTAAAATAAAAATTATCAAAATCTGAAAATTTACCGGTACATACCCGGTAAAAGGGAGCCGTTTGTCGCTCTACTTTAAAAATGGATGGAGAATGCTGCCAAAGGACCTGAATGAATTAGACCTGTTGCTCGACGACACCTTTCTGCAATATATCCGGAGGAACAATGATACGGCTATTGCTAAATGGGAAAGCTATATACTGGAGCATCCTGAAATAAAAGACAAGGTGGCGGCGGCAGTAGCCCTGTATTATAATATTAACGCTACCGAAGCGGAAAAAGACAGAACCGCACAGTTAAGCAGGCTGCAGCAGGCGGTGAAAGCCACCCGCCCTGTACGCCGTATCAACTACCGGCAGATAGCATGGCGCGCAGCAGCGGTGCTCCTGCTGCTGGGAGGCATCACCCTGTTCTGGCCACGGTTGAAGCCGCGTACGCCAGCTACCATCCCCAATACCTTCCTGGTATATTCCAGTGAATGGGGACAACGCAAACTGCTCACTTTGCCGGATGGTTCTTCAGTGATCCTGAACGCCAATACAACGGTAAGGATTCCTTCCGATTATAGCAACAAACACCGGCATGTGGAACTGGTAAAAGGCGCCGCATTGTTTGATGTACAAACCAACCCGGAGGATCCGTTTATGGTAACCAGCAAACAAATTCAAACAACCGTGCTGGGCACCTCCTTTTTGGTTAAATCGTATCCGTATGAGCCACAGTCGACCGTATCACTGCTCAGCGGAAAAGTAAAAGTGAGCGAAAAATCAGGCACGGCAACACCGCTCACGCTGGCGCCAGGTGAACAGGCAAAGTGGAATGAGGCGAAGCAGGAAATGAGCAAAGCACCATTTGATACCATTGCTTTGCGTACCTGGAAATCAGGCAAATTAGTATTTGATAACGCCAGCGTATCCGAAGTAATACGGCAACTGGAAAACTGGTATGGAATACCATTCCGCGTAAATGGAAATCCGTTATATGCCAAACGGTTTTCCGGTGCGTTCGACAACGATAAATTAGAAAAAGTTTTGAACATCTTTTGTTTTACAGCCGGATGTACTTTTCAAATACAACCGGACAAAGTGCTGATTCAATTTTAATAACAGGCGTTTCCACCAAAATCGCTGAAATCGGGATCACATACAGGCTGCCGGCGCCTGCATGTGCAGTAACCCACATCAACCATCATTAAAAAATCTGATGCATGACTTTTAATTATGCGCGCCGCCGTGCGCCGTTAAGTACTGCGATAAAATGGCAGTTCCCTCTTTTGGTGTTGTTAATGCTAGTCACCTGTATGCTATCATACGGACAGCAAAGAAAATCATTGGCCTTCAGGGAGGCAGATATAGCCACCGCCTTCAGGAAAATCGAAAGCACCTACCAGGTAAAATTCTTTTATGCCGCCGGCACATTGCCGGTCAGGCGTATCACCCTGGCGTCTAAACAACGGAGCCTGCGGGAAGTATTGGCAGAACTGGAAGATGCGTCCGGTTTGCAGTTCAGGATCAGCGGCAATATGATCGGTGTAGTGATGCCATACAATCCTACCGGCGTTACCAAAGCCCAACCGCTGATCAAAGGAAGAGTAACGGACCGGAAAGGACAACCGCTGCCCGGCGCTACCATCAGGGACATTATCTCCGGCAAAGGCTCCGTAACCGATGCCAACGGCTTATTTACCATTGCTTCGGAAGAAGGCCGCCCCTTAATGGTTAGCAGCATCGGCTACCGACAGAAAACACAGGTTATTTCCGGTACGGAAAATCATATTGCAATGGAAGAAGATGCTACGAGTCTTGGTGGCGTAGTGGTAATGGGTTATACAAATAAACAGGCCAGCGAGTTAACCGGGGCTGTCCAAAAAGTTTCCGGTGATCAGTTGCGTAGCTCCGTTTCTTCTTCCAATGTACTCTCTATGCTGAAAGCCAAAACTACCGGTATGTATATCGTGGAGAACTCTGCTGATGCCGGTTCAAACAAAGCGCAGGTATTACTGCGCGGTGAGTCATCTCTCCCATCCGGCACCAGTGCTTACTTTGGGCCGCTCATCGTTATTGACGGGGTAATTTCCAACTCACAGAATTTACAGGACGTAGTAAATCCCGCTGATGTGGAAAGCATAACTATCCTGAAAGATGCAGCATCCACCGCCATTTACGGCTCACGTGCTGCACAGGGTGTAATTGTAGTGACCACCAAAAAGGCTGCTGCCAACAGCGGTGTACACGTAACACTGGATACACGCTATGGCGCTATTAAACAGAACCGCGCTATCCATATGATGAACACCGCGGAAAATACTGCATTTATGGATAAAGTGATGCAACGCAGATGGGAAGAAACGCCTTCCCTGCAGCAACAGTTTCCTTCAGCAGCAGATTTCATCCGGCAAAGGAGAATTTATACAGATGAAGATAAAGCAAAGAACTTCGACTGGGAAAAGGCGATCTTTGATGATGGCAACTTTTCTGATATCAGCCTGGGGCTTAACAGTGGCAACGATAAAACAATGCTGTATGCCGGCGTAGACTGGTACAAGGAAAAAGGAATTAATGTTGGTAACACTTTCGACCGCCGCAACCTGCGCCTGAATGTAGTGCAGAACTTCTCCAAAAAAGTTTCCGCCGGACTGAATACCAGCGCTATTATCGACAAAACCATTTCTCCAAATGGGGTACCTCCGATTTATATGACCCAGCCTTTTGTAACACCTTACAATGCCGACGGCTCACTAGCCGATAGTATCCCGGTGAAGCAATCCAATAATTTTGGCGTGCCTTATACCACCTGGTCGCAGAACTTTATAGGCGAAAAGAAATTCGATAATACGTCGGTTACAAACAACCAGCACTTCACCGGTACCATATGGCTGAACTACCGTGTATTGCCGTGGTTAAGCGTAAAAACCACCAATACCATCGACTATATTAACACCCATCGTAACTCCTACATGGATCCCCGCAGCTTTTCAGGGAAGTATGGCGGCTATCCTTACCTGTTTGCACCCGGGGCTGCAGTTCCCAACGGAACGCTCACCATTGCAGACACCAGGTTCTTTAATTTCACTTCTACCAATACATTGAATGCCTCCAAACAGTTTGGCCAGCACAACCTGAATTTCCTGGCAGGAACAGAGTGGGCAAAGCGCACCAATGAAACCAGCAGCATTGATATGTACAACCTGTTACCGGGAGAAAGAAATATGGGTGCTGCCAAAAATTTTGGCAGTGCCATCACTGTTGCCTACAATTCCCCTTACAGGCCTTCGGGTAGTTATACGGAAAGAGCCAGCTTCTCCGCCTTTAGTGAGCTGAACTACAATTACCTCGCTAAATACTATGCGGCCGCTTCCCTTCGCACCGATGCTTTCACCAATTTTGGCCGTAACAAAAGGTACGGTACCTTCTATGCAGTAAGTGCCGGCTGGCTGCTCAACAAAGAAGCATTTCTGGCAGATGTGAAAGCAATAGACCTGCTGAAGCTGAGAGTTGTGCACGGAACTTCCGGAAGAGATGTAGGCGATGGCTACCTTAACCAAACCCTTTATGCTGCAGCTACTCCCTATACGTACGATAATATTAATAACATAGGCTCCGCCATTACGCAACTGGAAAACCCCGACATCAGTTGGGAAACCACTGTTAATAATACAGCGGGAATAGATCTCAGCCTGTGGAAACGCATAGAGCTTTCCGCCGACCTCTATTCAAAACTCAGTAAAAACCTCCTACAACAGGTATTTGTGGGCTCTGCACAAGGCTCCTTTCAACAATACCAGAACGTGGGAGAAGTATTGAACAAAGGATTGGAACTGATGCTGAACACCCGCAATATAGATACCCGGAATTTCAGCTGGACCACAAATCTGAATGTAAGCTTCAATAAGAACACCATAAAAAAGCTATATGGCGACTCCCTTCTTGATAATTACAACCGCGCATATTACCGTTATAAAGGAGAAGATCTTAATGTAATTAAAGCCGTTCGCTATGTAGGCGTAAATCCTGATAACGGGGCGCCACTGTTTGAAAACTATGATGCTTCCGGGAAGAAGCAGGTAGTAGAAGGCATTGGCGGAATAGCTGATATCCGCAATTACCAGACAGTAGGTTCTGCCACGCCCAAATTCTTCGGCGGCTTTACCAATACTTTCACTTACAAGCAATTTTCCCTGAGCGCGGAGATGTGGTTCCAGGTAGGCAATTATACCGCCATGAGCCTCATTAATAACTTCCAGGATCCCGCTGCTCCTTTCCTGGGCAGGAACAATGTAAACTGGCAATCCAGCCAGAAAGTATGGCAGCAACCCGGCGACAAAACAGCCAACTATCCGGACGTATACAGCAGCAAAATGGATACCTGGCGTGTGTTCGACAGCCGCTCCTCGCTTGTTTACGGCAACGCCAGCCACATCCGTATGCGGAACATCCGGCTCGGGTACCTGGCGCTGAGTCATGACACCCAGATGAAGGCGCTACCTGCATTCATCCGCGATGTTTCCGAGGGCATGGCTGCCTGGCGCGCATGGACGTCACTGGCGCTGCTGG
>JBCNPS010000028.1:0-24969 GCA_039593235.1 Chitinophaga sp.
TGATTACGGCGGACCGCTGTTCTTCTCCCATTATTCTTTCCTGGGATTGAATCCCCATGGGCTGAAAGACCGTTACGCCGATTACTGGGAACAGAACCTGCATCATACGCTGATCAACCGTGAACACTGTATCCGCAATCCAAAAGGATTTAAAGGATATGGCGCTAACTGCTGGGGCCTCACCGCCAGCGATACCTACGATGGCTACAATGCACATTCGCCGGAGAACGACTGGGGCACTATTACGCCCACTGCGGCTTTATCTGCTTTCCCATATACGCCTGAATATTCCATGCAGGCGCTGAAACATTTTTATTATGACCTGGGAGATAAGATCTGGACAGAATACGGTTTTGCCGACGCCTTTAACGAAAGCAAACAATGGTATGCGGATTCGCACCTGGCTATAGACCAGGGACCTATTATTGTGATGATAGAAAATTACCGCACAGGATTGTTGTGGAAATTGTTTATGAGTTGCCCGGAAGTAAAGCAGGGACTGAAGAAACTTGATTTTGAAATTGCAAAAAAATAATTGTGATGAAGAGATGGATATATGCGCTGATACTGATGTTAATAAGCATGGATACAGATGCGCAAACTACCTATTGCAATCCCGTGAATATTGATTACGGTTATTGTCCTATTCCCAATTTTACCACCTGGGGAAAACACCGCGCTACCGCCGATCCGGTGATCGTGAATTATAAAGGCGACTACTACCTGTTTTCAACCAATCAATGGGGGTACTGGTGGAGCCCCGATCTGCTCAACTGGCATTTTGTGGAGCGGAAATTCCTGAAACCGTATCATCATGTATACGACGAATTATGCGCTCCCGCAGCCTGGGTAATGGGCGATACGCTGTTGGTATTCGGCTCTACCTATACCAGCGATTTTCCCATCTGGATGAGCACTGATCCCAAAGCCAATAAATGGAAAGAAGCGATAGACTCACTACAGATTGGCGGCTGGGACCCCGCTTTTTTTGCCGATGATGATGGCCGCCTATACATGTATAATGGCAGCAGTAACCGCTACCCGTTGTACGGCGTGGAAATGGATCGCACCACCCTGCAACCCAAAGGCACGCGTAAGGAAATGTACCTGCTGGAGCCGGATCGCTATGGTTGGCAACGGTTTGGGGAAAACCTGGATAACACCTTCCTGGACCCTTTCATTGAAGGCGCCTGGATGACAAAACATCATGGGAAATATTACCTGCAATATGGCGCTCCCGGAACAGAGTTCAGCGGCTATGCTGATGGGGTAGTGGTAGGCGATCATCCGCTGGGACCTTTTACACCACAATCCGACCCCGTTTCGTATAAGCCTGGGGGTTATGCCCGTGGAGCTGGTCATGGCGCCACTTTCCAGGATAATAAAGGCTTTTGGTGGCATGTATCTACCATGGTTATTTCCGTAAAAAACAGCTTCGAACGCCGTATCGGTTACTGGCCGGCCGGCTTCGACAAGGAAGATGTGATGTTTTGTAATACGGCTTTCGGGGATTATCCGCATTATATTTCCCGGAACGCCGATACCAGCGCTTTTGATAATGCAGGGTTTACCGGCTGGATGCTGCTGAACTATAACAAGCCGGTTACCGTATCTTCCATATACGGCGGGTATCTTCCCAATAACGCGGTGGATGAAAGCATAAAAACTTACTGGAGCGCAGCTACCGGTAACAAAGGCGAATGGATACAAACAGACCTTGGTAAAGTAAGCCGTGTAAATGCAGTGCAGGTGAATTATGCGGACCAGGATGCTCCTTTTTTGGGTAAGCAAACGGATATTTATCACCAGTATATACTTTGGTTTTCGGAAGATGGAAAACATTGGAAGATGCTGGCGGATAAAAGCAAACAGCGGAAAGATGTGCCCCACGATTATATTGAGTTAACAAAGCCGGTGCAGGCGCGTTATATTAAAATGGAAAACATCCATATGCCCGGTGGAAAGTTTGCACTCAGCGGGTTAAGGGTATTTGGCAATGGCAACGGCGCTGTACCGGATACAGTGAAAGACCTGCTGGTGCTTCGCACGGAGAAGGATAAACGAAGTGCATGGATCAAATGGTCGCCGGTAGATAACGCGTATGCGTATAACATTTACACCGGCACGTCACCGGATAAATTGTATAGCTGCATCATGGTGCATAACAATAACGACTACTACTTCAAAGGAATGGATAAAGACCGTCCCTATTATTTCTGCATAGAGGCGATCAATGAAAATGGCGTATCAGCCAAAACAAAAGTGATAAAATCAGAATAAAACAAACAGCATGAAACATAAACGTACCCGTTTTAAAAGCGTAGTTGCAGCAGTGGTGTTGCTGGCTACGGGCCAGGTACAGGCACAAAGTTCAGCGGCAAAAATGAATACCTTCATTAACACGCTGATGGCGAAAATGACGCTGGAGGAAAAGATAGGCCAGCTTAACCTGCTTACACCAGGTGGCGGCGTGGCAACCGGTTCAGTGGTAAGCAGCGATGTGGAAGCAAAGATCAGTAAAGGCAATGTGGGCGGTTTGTTTGGGGTAATTGGTGTAGAAAAGATCCGGCAGGCACAGGAACTGGCTGTCACCAAAAGCAGGCTTAAAATTCCGCTGATCTTTGGATCGGATGTGATCCACGGATACAAAACCACTTTCCCTATTCCACTGGGACTATCGTGCAGCTGGGATTTGCCGTTGATTGAGCATAGCGCAAGACTTGCCGCAACAGAAGCCAGCGCCGACGGCCTTTGCTGGGTATATTCCCCGATGGTGGACATTGCCCGCGACCCGCGCTGGGGCCGCGTAGCCGAAGGCTCGGGGGAAGATACCTATCTCGGTTCAAAAATAGCCGCCGCCATGGTGCATGGTTACCAGGGAAAACAGCCGGGTGATAAAAACAGCGTAATGGCCTGTGTAAAACACTTCGCCCTGTACGGCGCCGCAGAGGCAGGCCGGGATTACAATACCACGGACATGAGCCGCATCAAAATGTACGAATACTACCTGCCTCCCTATAAAGCAGCTATTGATGCCGGCGCGGGTAGTGTGATGACTTCCTTTAATGAAATTGACGGTATCCCGGCTACTGCCAACAAATGGCTGCTTACAGACCTGCTCCGCAAACAATGGGGCTTTAAAGGCTTCGTGGTAACCGATTACACCGCTATCAACGAAATGATGGCGCATGGCCTTGGTAACCTGCAAACCGTATCGGCGCTGGCGCTAAAAGCCGGTGTGGATATGGACATGGTAGGCGAAGGTTTTGTAACCACCCTGCAACAATCGCTCAAAGAACATAAGGTAACACTGGCGGAGATCAATGATGCCTGCCGGCGCGTGCTGGAAGCGAAATATAAACTCGGCCTCTTTGATGATCCTTTCCGCTACTGCAATACTGCCACTGCTGCCAAAGAAGTGCTGAGCGCGGATAAAAGACAGGCAGCAAGGGAACTGGGCGCACGCTCCTCCGTGTTACTGAAAAATGACCGGCAAACATTGCCGCTGAAAAAGTCGGGTACCATTGCACTGGTAGGGCCGCTCGCCAATAACAAAAGCAATATGCTGGGTACCTGGGCGGTAAGTGGCGATGCCACCACCTCGGTGCCCGTGCTCGATGGCATGAAACAGGTGGCCGGCAGCGCTGTGAATATCCTCTATGCCAAAGGCGCTAACATCAGCGATGATACCAGTTTTGCAAAAAAGGTAAATGTGTTTGGTGAAAGGATCGATATCGATACCCGTACACCGGAACAGCTGCTTACAGAAGCGATTACTACCGCCGCTAAGGCAGATGTGGTGGTAGCGGTGGTAGGAGAGGCCTCCGAAATGAGCGGGGAAGCTGCCAGCAGATCGGATATCGGTATCCCGGAAAGTCAGCGTAAACTGCTCACCGCACTGGCACAAACCGGCAAACCATTGGTGGTAGTGGTAATGAGCGGACGGCCATTGACACTCACCACTGAAAATGAACAGGCTACTGCTTTACTGGAAGTATGGTTCCAGGGCCATGAAGCCGGTAACGCCATTGCCGATGTGCTCTTCGGAAATTATAATCCTTCCGGGAAACTCACCATGAGTTTTCCCCGTAATGTAGGACAGATCCCCATCTACTATAATTATAAAAATACAGGCCGCCCTCAACCGGAAGGCCCAACCCAGAAATTTCATTCTAACTACCTGGATGTGCCCAATGATCCGCTGTTCCCCTTTGGATACGGATTGAGCTACACCACGTTTAAATACGAAGGACTTACACTCAGCGCCAACAAAATAAGTGGCGGCAAAACGATAGAGGTGGCATTTAAGCTCACCAATACCGGCGCTTATGCCGGCGAAGAAATTGTACAGCTGTACCTGAGAGACAGGGAAGCATCCGTTACCAGGCCGGTAAAAGAGCTGAAAGATTTTCAGAAGATAAAACTGCAGCCGGGAGAAAGTAAAACCATTCATTTTACGATCGATAAGGAAAAACTGTCGTTTTTTAACAGCCAGCTGCAATGGGTGGCGGAGCCAGGTACATTCGACCTCATGATTGGCGCTTCGGCTGCCGATATCAGGCTGAAAGACGCATTTGAATTGCAATAACCCACTATATCTTTATTACTGGTTAAACAAAAGCAGGGTCGCCCGGATGGGTGGCCTTTGCTTTTTAGAGTACCCGCAAAAAGCGCGACTGAAAGCTTATATTTGAGAACAGACTTTAAGCGCTTTTTATATGGAACCCATCACTGCCATTCAACTGAAAAATATTCCTTCCCTGAAGGAAGTGCCGCTGGAACAGCTGCAGTGGCTGATTTCCCAATCGGAAGAGAAACTGGTGCCGGAAGGAGAACTGTTGTTTAAAGCCGGCGATCCGGTAATAGCTACCATCATTCTGATTTCAGGAAAAGTGCGTATCTCCGCCACCATCAATGGGCACTACCGGGAAATTGTGGAACTGAACGACGATAATATCACCGGCTGGCTTCCTTTTTCCCGGGTAAAGAACGCCATAGGAAACGGTCTTTGCCTGAAAGACACCAGGGTGCTGATTTGCCCGGCGGAAAAGATCAAAGCGCATATTGAACAGCATTACGAACTAACAGAAGCGCTGGTGCATATTATGACCACCCGCGTGCGCGAAACCACGTCTTCCCAGCAACAGAATGAAAAAATGATGGCGCTGGGAAAATTATCTGCCGGCCTGGCCCATGAACTGAATAACCCGGTATCAGCCATCTGCAGGAGCTCAGATAACCTGTTTGAGAATGTTAGTCATATTCCCGCTATATTTAAAGAGATGGCGGCGCTGTGCTTATCACAGGAGCAAACCACTGCTATTGTGGATAACCTGCAACAATGGTGGGCCGGCAAACCAACGAAAGCAATATCCGTACTGGAGCTTTCCGATAAAACGACTGCTATCGAGGACTGGCTCGACAGCAAAAACATCTCCCGGATAGAAATAGCAGAAATACTGGCAGAATACGGTGTAGAACCCGCTGCATTGGAAGATTTCAGCAGGCTGTTCGACCCTGCGCACCTGGATGTGATTTTCAGCTGGATACACGGCGCACTGGAGGCGAACAGGATGGTAAGCGACCTGCAGATCTCTTCAAAGAGAATTTCCGACCTGGTAAGCGCCGTGAAAAGATATACTTACATGGACCAGGAACCTGACAAGCAATTTATCGATATCCATACCGGTATCCGCAACACACTTACCATGCTGGACTACCGGTTCAGGAAAGGCAACGTGGAAATAGTGGAAAACTACGATGCGGCATTGCCCAAAATAAAGGCCCTGCCCGGGGAACTGAACCAGGTATGGACCAACCTGGTAGATAACGCACTGGATGCCATGGAACCCAGCAAAAAAGGAAGGCTGGAAATAGCCACCACAAAGGACCGGCAGTGTGTGCATGTTACCATTACCGACAACGGGCCAGGGATACCGGAAGAAATACAGTCGCGCATATTTGAACCTTTCTTTACCACCAAAGACCTGGGAAAAGGAACAGGGCTGGGATTGGATGTAGTATCGCAGATCGTACAGCGCCATCGCGGATCTGTGAAACAAACCTCTTTACCAGGCAAAACAATTTTTACCATTTCATTTCCCATAGAGAATAATTAATGAAGAAGATATGAGCTTGCCCATAATATTTGTTATAGATGATGACAGACAGGTGCTGAATGCCATCACACAGGACCTGAAATCATATTACCGTAAATCGTACCGGATCTTAAGCACGCTTTCTGCCAACGAAGCGCTGCAAAGCCTGGTAGAACTGAAAAACAGGAACGATACCGTAGCCATATTTATTTCCGATCAGCGGATGCCGGAAATGGAAGGCGTTGATTTCCTGCAACAGGCCATGGAAATATTCCCGGCTGCCAAACGGGTATTGCTTACTGCGTACTCTGATACCAACGCCGCTATAAAGGCCATCAATGAATTACGGTTGGATTATTACTTGCAAAAGCCCTGGGACCCGCCGGAAGAGAAACTGTATCCTGTTATCAATGATCTGCTGGAAGACTGGCAAACCAATTACCGGCCTGAGTTCCAGGGGATCAAAGTAGTTGGTTATCCTTTTTCGTCTGATGCTTACCGCATTAAGGAGTTCCTGGCAAGCAACCTGATTCCCTATCACACTATTGATGCCGGCAGCGACGAAGGGAAGTTGCTGTTGCAGCTGAATAACCTGGATACATCGGCATTGCCGGTGGTAATACTGGAACAGGGAGAAGTAATGCCGTCCCCGGCCATCATTGATCTTGCCGCGAAAATAGGATTGAATCCCACGCTTAAAAATGAGATCTATGATGTAGTGATCATTGGCGCCGGACCTGCAGGGCTGGCGGCTTCTGTATACAGCGCGTCTGAAGGATTGAAAACGCTGCTGATAGAGCGGCATGCACCGGGTGGCCAGGCAGGTACCAGTTCCCGTATTGAAAACTATCTTGGCTTCCCGTCAGGACTAAGCGGGGCGGAGCTTACGCGCCGTGCTATTACACAGGCTACCAGGTTTGGTACGGAATTTTTATCGCCGCAATCAGTGAAGGAAATTAAACTGAAAGCAGATTATAAGATCGTTTGCCTGGAAAACGGTACCGAAATAAATGCCAGGGCAGTAGTAATTACCACGGGAGTAGACTACCGTAAGCTGGATACTGCGGGGATCGCACAATTTACCGGCGCAGGTATTTACTATGGCGCGGCTACCACGGAAGCTGCCTCCTGCCGCAACAGGAGCGTGTATATACTGGGTGGTGGCAATTCCGCCGGCCAGGCAGCCGTGTACCTGTCGAAGTTTGCAAAGGAAGTATTTATCCTGATCAGGAAAGAAAACCTGAATGCTACCATGTCATCTTACCTGATAGATCAGATCAGTGAGATTGCCAATATCACTATCCTGAACAATAGTGAAATAGTGGAAGCATCGGGCACCGACCGGCTGGAGCAGCTGAAAATAGAAAACCTGCAAACCCATGAAGTAAAAGAAGTACCTGCTGATGCGTTGTATATTTTTATTGGTGCAAGACCTTATACCGAATGGCTGGGAGATCTTATCATTAAAGATGAAAAAGGCTATGTACAAACCGGGCGGGAAATGAAATCGTTTGATTATTTTGGTAAACTCTGGAAGCTGACGCGTGATCCTTACCTGCTGGAAACCAGCTGCCCCGGCATCTTTGCGGCCGGCGATGTAAGGTCGGGCGCCATGAGCCGCGTGGCCTCCGCTGTGGGCGAAGGTTCCATGAGTATTAGCCTGGTGCATAAGTACCTGGCGGAAGTTTAAAATATTTTTTTATGGCTTTATGTTCACACCTTGAAGCAATTACAGAAGTAAAAGTAAGCAGTGATCATGTTTGCGAAGAATGTGTAAAGCATCATGGCAAATGGCTGCATCTGCGTACCTGTCAAACCTGCGGTGTTACACTTTGCTGCGACGATTCGCCGGCAAAGCATATGACGCAGCATTTTCATGAAACGGATCATCCTGTGATAGCTTCTGCAGAGCCAGGTGAGCGTTGGTTGTGGTGTTATAAGGACGGGGCGTTTGCGGAATATTGAAAATAACAAAAGGGGAAGGCAATAGTCTTCCTCTTACACCACCGTTACTTTCACACCCATATCTTCCATTTTCTTAACAATATGTTCTGAAATACCACTATCAGTTATCACCTCATCTATTTCTTCCAGGGAGCAAATGCGCCCAAAACCTCTTTTGCCGAATTTGCTGGAATCTGCCAGTACAATGGTTTTCTGGGCAGTAGCCATCATTTTCTGGTTCAGGTGCGCTTCCATGATATTGGTAGTGGTAAGACCAAATTCCAGGTCGATACCATCTACACCGAGGAATAGTTTACTGCAGGAAAAATCTTCCAGTATCTTTTCTGCATAAGATCCCGTAACGGAAGTAGAGCTGTTGCGCAGGTGACCACCAAGCTGTATGACCTCTATCTCCGGGCGGCGCAGCAGCTCCAGCGCCACATTCAGCGCCCCCGTGATAACGGTAAGATGCCCTTTGGGCAGGATGTTTTTTGCCAGCGCCTGCACGGAAGTACCGGAGGCAATAATGATGGCATCGTTCGGCACTATCAACGCGGCTGCTGCATGACCTATCAGTTGCTTTTCTTCCCGGCGTATATTCTCTTTTTCATTCACCGGTTTATCCATCGTATATGGATTGTGAACCGTAGCGCCCCCGTGTGAGCGGAATAAAAGCGACTTATCCTCCAGCAGCTTCAGGTCTTTTCGTATAGTCACTCCCGATACATCCAGCTCCTTACATAGCTCCAGTACATTAACATATCCTTTCTCGTGCAGCTTGCCGAGAATAAACTTATGACGTTCTGCAATATTGATCATAGACATATCAGATAAAAGTAACGTATTAAAATGTGTTGGCACGGGATCATCTGAAAAAATACTGATTACAAATATCCGGGAATTTTGTTTCAATTAGTTAAATATGGTTACATATTTACGGCATAATATCCTTCATTTCTATCTTAAAAAATAAAATATGAAATAAAAAGAAGTTATAGAAATATTATAAATATATGTATTATAGTTATAAATAAGCGATTTATATTTTTCATTTTATTTCTTTTCCGTTCATCAATAACTTTTTCAGCTTTTTCATTTTATTTTATACTTTGGTTTCAAATTATTTCTTTTTGTTTTTATTAGTATTGCAGAGAAAATAAATGAAACTAATTAAAAGTCATGTAGCAATAAAATGAAAAGAATTGAATCAATCAGGCAATTAAAGGAAGCAGGTGAACAACCCTGGGATCTTATCATTATAGGCGGCGGAGCCACCGGTCTTGGTATAGCTATGGATGCCGCCACCAGGAATTACCGCACATTGCTGCTCGAACAGGCCGACTTTGCCAAAGGTACTTCCAGTCGCAGTACCAAACTGGTACACGGCGGGGTAAGGTACCTGGCGCAGGGCGATATTGCCCTGGTACGGGAAGCCCTGTACGAAAGAGGATTGCTGCTGAACAATGCCCCACACCTGGCCCACAACCAGCAATTCATCATCCCGCAGTATAACTGGTGGCAAGGGCCTTTTTATACCATCGGCCTGAAGATCTACGATCTCCTGTCAGGAAAACTGAGCCTCGGACGTTCCAGGCACATCAGCAGAAAGGAAGTTATCAACCGGCTGCCTACCATCCGGAAGGAAGGACTGAAAGGAGGTATTGTTTATCACGATGGCCAGTTTGATGACGCCCGCCTTGCAGTAGACATCGCGCAAACTGCCGCTGAAAACGGGGCCGTATTGCTCAACTACTTCAAGGTAAACGGTTTACTTAAAAATAATGCAGGCAAAATAAGCGGCGTACGCGCACAGGACCTGGAAACAGCAGAAACGTTTACGCTGCAAGCCAGAACAGTGATCAATGCTACCGGCGTATTTGTAGATGAAGTACTGCAACTCGACAACCCGGCTGCACCAAATATGGTGAAACCCAGCCAGGGCGTACACCTGGTACTGGATCCTTCTTTCCTCAACAGCAAAAGCGCTATCATGATCCCCAAAACGGATGATGGCCGCGTATTATTTGCAGTGCCCTGGAATAACAAAGTATTACTGGGCACCACCGATACACCGCTCGATGAACATAGCATGGAGCCCATCGCCCTGGAAGAAGAGATCAGCTTCATCTTAAATACCGCCGGTAAATATCTTGACCGCCCGCCTGCACGCGAAGATGTACTCAGCGTATTTGCCGGCTTACGCCCGCTGGCAGCGCCACAAAAGGAAACAGGCAGCACAAAGGAAATTTCCCGCAGCCATAAAATACTGGTAGCCCCATCAGGGCTCATTACCATCACCGGCGGTAAATGGACCACCTTCCGCAGGATGGCGGAAGATACCGTGGATCAGGCCATTAAAACCGGCGGACTGGTACCGGTAGGTTGTAAAACTAAGTCGCTGCACATTCACGGCTATCAGCAACAACCTTCTGCAGCTGCACCGCTGGACATATACGGCAGCGATGCCGCCAGGATCCAGGCTTACATTTCCCTGAACCCGGACATGAAAGAACAACTGCATCCACGCCTGCCATATCTCAAAGCACAGGTGATCTGGGCAGTGAGAAATGAAATGGCCCAAACCGTGGAAGATGTACTGGCCCGGCGTTTACGCGCACTCTTCCTGGATGCACAGGCAGCCATTGATCTGGCGCCCGCTGTAGCAGCTATCATGGCCGCTGAAATGAACAAAGACATGGCATGGCAACAAAAACAAGTAAAGGATTTTATACAGGTAGCGCAACACTACCTCCTGAAGAACGGCACTGCTCATAAACAACTGAAGGTTACGGCATAGACTAAACGAAAACAAACATCCACGTAAAAATCCACGTAGAAAAGGAAAAACATGATCAGATACATTATGGCAATGGATCAGGGCACAACCAGCTCGCGGGCCATTATTTTCGACAAAGCAGGCGCAATTATTTCCACCGCGCAGAAAGAATTTACACAACTGTTTCCACAACCCGGATGGGTGGAGCATGATCCTGCTGAGATATGGAGCAGCCAGATCGGCGTAGCTACAGAAGCCATGGCAAAAGTAGGACTGGAAGGCGGTAACATCGCGGCCATCGGTATTACCAACCAGCGGGAAACAACCCTGGTATGGGACCGTGAAACAGGTAAGCCGGTGTATAATGCCATCGTTTGGCAGGACAGGCGCACAGCCGGTTTCTGCGATGAGCTGAAAGCCGCCGGTAAAGAAACCCTGGTACGCGAAAAAACAGGACTGGTGATAGATGCTTACTTCTCCGGAACAAAAATTAAATGGATCCTCGACAATGTGCCCGGGGCACGGGAACGCGCCAACGAAGGCAAGCTCGCCTTTGGAACGGTAGACGCCTGGCTGATCTGGAACCTCACTCACGGCGCCGTACATGCAACCGATATCACAAATGCCTCCCGCACTATGCTGTTTAATATCCACACCCAGGCATGGGATAACGAATTGCTGGCGTTGCTCGATATACCTGCGTCCATGTTGCCGGAAGTAAAGCAATCCAGTGAAGTATGCGGCGAAACGGCTCCCGGCATTTTTGCCGTGCAGATCCCTATTGCAGGTATCGCCGGCGATCAGCATGCAGCGCTGTTCGGGCAAATGTGCACTGCTCCCGGCATGGTGAAGAATACCTATGGCACCGGTTGTTTTATGTTGATGAATATTGGCGAAACACCGATCATCAGCAAAAATAATCTCCTCACTACTGTAGCCTGGAAAGTAAACGGGCAGGTGCAATACGCGCTGGAAGGCAGCATCTTCATTGCCGGTGCTATTGTGCAGTGGCTGCGCGACGGGCTTGGTATCATCAGGGCCTCTTCTGAAGTGGAAGCGCTGGCAGCCAGCGTAGTGCAAAATGATGGCGTATACCTGGTACCTGCATTTGCAGGTCTTGGCGCCCCGCACTGGGACCAGCACGCACGCGGTACCCTGGTAGGTATGACGCGCGGCACCAATGCAGCCCACATTGCACGTGCGGCATTGGAAAGCATCGCTTACCAAACCATGGAAGTACTGAAAGCAATGGAAGCAGATGCCGGTATCAGTATTAAAGAATTGAGGGTAGATGGCGGAGCCACCGGCAATAACCTGCTGATGCAATTCCAGGCAGATATCCTGCAAACAAAAGTAGTGCGTCCGGGTATTACAGAAACAACCGCGCTCGGCGCCGCTTATCTCGCCGGGCTGGCCACCGGTTACTGGCAGAACCTGGAAGAAATTGCCAGCCAGTGGAAGATGGAAAAATGCTTCTCTCCAAAACTGGAACAGGAACAACGGCAGCAATGGATCAACGGATGGAACCGCGCAGTAAACGCTACAAAAGCATGGGCTCACCAATAAAATTATAAACTATGTATCCTTATTTAGCTGAATTAATTGGTACCGCCTTGTTGCTCCTGCTGGGCAACGGCGTAGTAGCCAACGTAGTACTGCACAATACAAAAGGCAACAACAGCGGCTGGATCGTGATCACCACCGGTTGGGCCCTGGCCGTATTTGTAGGCGTAGTGTTTGCCGGTCCATACAGCGGCGCACATCTCAATCCTGCTGTTACCATTGCATTGGCCGCTGCCGGTAAATTTAACTGGGCAGATGTGCCATTGTTCATTGCCATGCAGATGCTCGGCGCTATGCTTGGTACCACGCTGGTATGGCTTAATTACAAAGACCATCTGAACAATACGCCCGACGGCGGATTGCAGCGCGCCGTATTCTGCACGGAGCCGGCTATACGAAATACCTGGCGCAATTTCATTTGTGAAGCTACCGGTACCTTCGTATTGCTTTTCACCATCTTCTATTTTACCAATGCAGAACTAGGACCGGAAAAAACACCGGTAGGACTGGGCTCCCTCGGCGCATTACCTGTTGCCTTACTGGTATGGTCTATCGGGTTGTCGCTGGGCGGTACAACCGGCTATGCCATCAACCCGGCAAGGGACCTGGGGCCGCGTATCATGTATGCGCTGCTGCCTATAAAAGGAAAAGGCCACAGCGACTGGAACTATTCATGGGTGCCCGTTTTGGGTCCAATCACCGGCGCTGTACTCGCTGCTTCATTATACCTGTTACTGAAGTAAATAACGCTCACCAATACACGCAATTAATAACACGTTAGAACCACCTGCAATGAAAAAAAAGCGCAATACCGGTTTGATCAGCTGTGCAATGGCAGTAGCAGCTATCTGCAGCTTCAATGCCTGCAAAACATCTAAAACAACAGCATCTGCCAAAAACGGTTACCCTTCCTTTTACAAAGTAGGACACCGTGGCACCAGGGGCCTGATGCCGGAGAACACTATTCCCGCTATGTACCGCGGGCTGGAAGAGGGCGCCAACACCATCGAGTTTGATGTGCATATCACAAAAGACGGACAGGTAATGGTATACCATGATGCATCTTTTACGCCATCTTATACCACCACACCGGACGGAAAAGATATCCCGGCGGAGAAACGTAAGGACTATATTTTTTACCAGATGAACTATGCGGATATCCGGCCGTTTATTATCGGTGAAAAGCCATATCCCGCTTACCCGGAACAGCAACGTATGCATTCCTATGCACCACTGCTGTCTGAAATGATAGACTCCGTGGAAGCCTATACGAAAGCGCATCATCTGCCGGCGCCTTATTACCTGCTGGAGATAAAATCTTCCGAAAAAACAGACGGCAAAGAACAACCCGCCCCGGAAGAATACATGGATAAACTGATGGCGGTAAAACAATTGCAGCCACTGGGGAAACGCCTGCTGGTGCAATCGTTCGATATGCGCCCTTTACAGGTACTGCACCGCCGCTACCCGGATATGGTACTTGGATTTCTGACAGATGATAAAAAGAACGGCTTCGATCAGCACATCGAACAACTCGGTTTTACACCATTTTTTTACAATCCTAACTATAAGCTGGTAACACCTGAACTGGTGAGCAAATGCCATGCTAAGCATATTCAGATTGTTCCATGGACAGTGGACGATGTTAATGAAATGAAGAAACTAAAAGGACTGGGCGTTGATGGTATTATTACCGACTACCCAAACAGGCTACGCGAAGCAGGGCTCTGACCATTTTTTTATCTACCAAAACACTAAAAAAAACACGCACTTATGAAATTGTTTTCACGACTCCGCCGGTTAAAACCGGCGACTTTCCTATTGCTGTGTACCGGGATCATAGGCATTGGCAGCCTTTCCCTTCAGGCACAGGACATTCCCGTTACCGGTAAGGTAACTGCCGCTAATGGTACACCACTGATAGGAGTGAATGTACAGGTGGCAGGCACCAGCCGTGGCGCCGCCACTGATATAAACGGCGCCTTTAAACTCACTGCACCAAAAGAAGCTACACTGAAATTCACCTTCATTGGCTACCTGCCAAAAGAAGTAAAAGTAAAATCTTCCAACGTACTGGTAGTGTTACAGGAAGATATCCAGAAACTGAACGACGTTGTAGTAGTGGGTTATGGTACACAAAAGAAAGCCACGCTCACCGGCGCCATCACCACCGTAAATATGGTGGACAAGGAAGGCCAGCCGCTTACCAACGCGAGTAACGCCCTGCACGGTGTGCCCGGCGTATTCGCCAACCTGAGCAACAGCCAGCCGGGCGTGGATCGCAGCACCATCCGTATAAGGGGCCTGAATACCTTTGGCAGCACCGATCCCAGGGCCAATGAGCCGATGGTGTTGGTAGATGGTATTGAATATTCTATGGATGAACTCAATCCAAATGATATTGAAACCATCACTGTACTGAAAGACGCTGCAGCTGCTATCTATGGTTCCCGTGGTTCCAACGGCGTTATCCTTGTTACCACTAAAAAAGGAAGAGGTACTGCACGTGTGAACTACAGCTACTACTATGGTAAGCAGAAAGCTACTTACCTGCCGGATGTGATCAGCGATCCTATCGCTTACATGAAACTGAAGAACCAGGCGCTCATCAATGAAGGCAAAGCCATTGAATATGCGGAAGCAGATATAGAGGAGTACCAGAAAGGAATGGCTACAGATCCATTCACTTACCCGGCCAACAATTGGTATGATATTGCGTTGAAAAACGGCGTAATTCAGAAGCATGACCTGGCCATTTCCGGCAGTGGCGAAAAATATAACTACCGCTTATCACTTGGTTATCTCGACAGGGACGGTATCCTCTTCGGACCCGGTAACCATGAAAAGAAATACTCTGTGGGATTGAATGCTTCCATGGATATATCCAAACGTTTGCGCGCCGGTATTACTATGGATGGGTATTACAGAACCTACACCACACCGTTTTATACCGACACATGGACTTACCTGGCCCGTACATTGCCAATCCTTACCGATACGCTGCCAGACGGCCGTTATGGCAATTCCTGGTTAAGAACCGCCGGCCGTAACAACTGGGAAAACCCACGTATGCTGGCATACAATGGTTTGCAGACCAAGCAGATCCAGCGCTTCCTGACCACCGTTTTTGCAGAATACAAACTGCCTTTCGATATCAACTATAACATCAAATTTGGTGTGGATAAATACGATGGTTTGCTGAGCGGCTTTACGCCACGCATGCAAACATTTAATCCGAAAACCGGCGCCGCTATTAACTGGAACAGTCCCGCCACTGCGCCAAGGTCGGCCAAAACGGATTATAATGACATGAATATCCACTTCTATAACACGCTCGACTGGAAACATCAATTCAAAGAGAAACATAACCTCTCCGCCATGCTGGGCGCCAGTTACGATAACTTCGATTCAGATTCCTGGGCTACCAGTATGTATGGTTACCTGGATGGACGACTGGATGCTTTAAGTGCCGGCACCACCTGGAATGCCACTTCCGGAAATCTTACCCGCGATGTACTGGAATCCTATTTTGGTCGTGTTAACTACGATTACGATGGCAAATACCTGCTGGAAGCCACTTTCCGTTATGATGGATCCAGCCGCCTCGGCAGGCATAGCCGCTGGGCGTTTTTCCCTTCTGTATCTGCCGGCTGGCGCATTGATAAAGAAAACTTTTTCCATTCCGATTTCATAAACATACTGAAACTTCGTGCTTCCGTTGGTAAATTAGGTAACCAGGCTATTGCGCTGTACACCACGGATCCAACCGTGAACCTGGGTGAAGACTACAGTTTTGGTGGCGTATTAAATTCCGGTGCGGCTAAAACAGCTGATGCAGATTCCACGCTTAAATGGGAAATTACCACGGCATACAATGTTGGCGTTGATCTTAACTTCTGGAAAAACCGCATTGGTCTTACGGTAGATGCTTATAAAAAACGTACCGATGGTATCCTGCGTGAAGTGGGTATGCCTTCGCAGGTAGGAAACCTGGCTGGTGCAAAACAGAATGTGGGCGTGGTAGATAATACCGGTTTTGAAGTAACAGCCCAGTACCGCGATCATATCGGGGAAGTGGATCTGAATGTTTACGGAAGTGTTGCCTATAATAAAAATGAAGTAGTAGACCTGCATGGTGAAATTATTTATGGTACCGGTACCATCACACAGGCAGGATCACCTATTGAATCATTTTACATATTACAGGCCGAAGGTATTTTCCAGAACCAGGCGGAAATAGATGCCAGCGCAAAACAATCGGCTAATACAAAACCAGGATACATCAAATTCAGGGATGTTAATAACGATGGTATTATTAATGGAGATGACCGCGTGATCGTAAACAGCTCTTCGTCCATACCAAAATATACTTATGGTTTCGGGTTTAATGTAGGCTATAAAGGAGTTACGCTCAGTGCTGCATTCCAGGGCATTGGCGGTGTAAAGGTATTACCTACCGCTAACCTGGCTTATCCGTTTAACAATGGTGCCAATGCTACCTGGGAATGGACAAGGGATGCATGGACGCCTGAAAAACCTGATGCACGTCTGCCTATCGTAACTACCAGTACCGGTAGTATTGATAATTTCCAACGTTCTACTTTCTGGTTAAGGGATAACTCTTACCTGAGAATGAAGAATATTCAGCTGGGATATGCGCTGCCACAGCAATGGTTGTCAAAAGCGAAGATCCAGAAGGTAAGTGTGTTTATCAACGCGGAAAACCTGCTTACGTTTTCCCGTTATAAAGATTTCGACCCGGAATCTATGCTGGATCGGACATCCTTGTATACCTATCCCATGTTGAAAACCTTTAACGGTGGTATTAACGTTACCTTCTAAACATCCAAATCATGAATAGTATGAAAAAGATATATCTCTTACTAACCTGTACAGGTCTCCTGGCTGCAGGTTGCAACAAAGACCTGCTGAATACCTCCCCGCACGACCGTTACCCGGAATCAACTTTCTGGGAAACACCTGAAGCTGCCAACGCCGGGCTGGTAGGCTGTTACTCCGTATTGCGCAACCAGGGCATATTTGGTGGTAAAACATCCAACAATGCCACGGCCCTCTGGGAAGAAACTATTACTCCCAATGCATATAACCAAACGGATGCCATGAGCTTTAACTCCATTGCCCGCGGTACCCAAATGTCGAGCACCGGTGGCATCGTTACCAGTCGTTACGCTGATTGCTACAGTGGTATCGGGCGTTGTAATACTTTTCTGAAGAGGGTAGATGGAGTGCCGGGACTTGATGAAGATACACGCAAAGAAATGAAAGGACAGGCTTATTTCCTGCGTGCACTTTATTATTTTATATTGGAGAATTACTATGGCGCGGTGCCGTTGATCCTTGACCCGCCTGATAGAAATGCCCAGGCCAAACTGCCACGTACACCACGTGCAGAAGTGGTGAATAGTGTGTTGAACGACCTGGATATGGCGGCTACGCTGCTGCCGGTGAAATTCACAGGAGCAGATGTTGGTCGTGCTACCAAAGGCGCTGCCATGGCGTTGAAAGCAAGGGTGCTGCTGTATGAGGCCAGCCCGCTCTTGAATACCTCCAACGATGTGGAAAAATGGAGGCAAGCCGCCAATGCAGCCAAAGCGGTGATGACGCTTGCAGGCGCCGGTTACGGGCTTTTTGCGAATTACCGCGGATTGTTTTTACAGCCCAATGAAAATAACAAGGAAGTTATTTTTGATGTGCAGTATATCTTCCCGCAGCAGGGTAGCTCATTCGATTTGATCTGCACTCAATACAACACCAATGCGCCGTTGCTGGACCTGGCTAAAACCTATTACATGAACAATGGTTTGCCTATCACCGATCCGGCTTCAGGGTATAAGGCTGATAGTCCGTACCTACGCCGTGATCCCCGCTTATACGGCACCTTCACCTATCCCGGCGATATGTACCGTGGCGCTATTATCCCGGCTACCCGCTTTGCCATTACCGGCTATGGCATGAAGAAATATAGCCTTTACGACAGCATTGCACCACCAAAAGATAAGTCGGACCTGAAAGACGGCCAGTCTGATATTAACTTTATTGTGCTGAGATATGCCGACATCCTCATGATGTATGCAGAAGCCCAGAACGAAGTAAGCGGCCCGGACGCCACCATTTTTGCCGCACTCGACGCTATCCGTGACCGGGTGAAGATGCCGCATATTTCCAATACTTTATCCAAAGATGCGCTGCGTGCCGAGATCCGTCATGAAAGAAGGGTGGAATTTGCCGGTGAAGGTTTGTATTACAACGATATCCGCCGCTGGAAAACCGCTGAAACGGTGATGAATGCGCCTATCGAGAATTACGCCGGTAAAAAGATCGAAACCCGTACGTTCGATAAGCTGCGTGATTACTGGTGGCCTATCCCTGTGGGTGAAACGGACCTGAACCCTAACCTGGAACAGAACGCGGGCTATTAATTGATAGATACATTTTGCCGCCATGCAACTGCATGGCGGCATTTTTATTTCGGAGATACAAAAGGGAGTATTATTTTTGTTGGAATAGAATAGGACAGCAGCCATTGCTTTCCCGGAAAACACCATTAACAGTGACAACTTAATTAACCCTTATGAACCACGTATTTGAGCAGGTTTATGAAATGGAGGCAGTGAGCGGATTATCCAAACATGAACAACTGGTAAATGGTATTTTAAATGCCATACAAAATAAAGGACTTGCACAGGGCGATATGCTCCCCTCTGTGAATGAGCTGATCAATGAATTTGGATTCGCCCGGGAAACCATTGCCAAAGCTTATAAAGAGCTGGTAAGCCGGGGTATTGTAGAGCCCAGGAACCGGGTTGGCTTTTTCGTGGCCAATGTGAATATAAAGCAACACCTGCGCATTGCACTGGTGTTATTTGCTTTCGATGCCTTCCAGGAGATGTTCTATAAAACCTTCCGCGCCGGTTTGGGTAAAGATGTGCATATAGATATCTTCTTCCACCATAATAACATAGAGGTGCTGCAAAGTATCGTGAACAGCGTGAAAGGTAAATACGGCATGTATGTGGTAGCACCTATCCCGCATAACAAAACCGCCGGTATCCTGGGCGCGCTGCCAATGGATAAGTTCCTGATGATTGACCGTTATGAACCCATTCCCGGTGATTATTCCTATGTAGCGCAGGAGTTTAAGCATGCTTCCTATAAAGCCTTTTCTGCACTGGCCGGCGTGATCAAACAATATAAGGGCATGATATATTATCACCGCCCGGTGGCAGATACTCCTATAGAAATCCTCCAGGCATTTAAGAAGTTTGTAAAGGATTTTAATATAAAAGGCGAGATAAAACCAGAGTACCTGCCGGGCACACTGGAAAAGGGAAAGGTGTATTTCACCATTAACAATGCTGAGCTGTGGACCATGCTCAAAGACTGTAAACAGATGAAACTAAAACCGGGCAAAGACATCGGTATCCTGTCGCATAACGATGATATAGTAAAAGAACTGATCTTCGACGGCATCACTACCTATACTACCGATTTCAAACTGATGGCGGAAAAGGCCGCCGCTTTTGTATTAAACCGGGAGAAGATCCAGGAAATCATTCCCACTGTACTTATCAGGAGAAAGTCGTTATAACCCCATCTTATAAAATTTCACACAAAGGATCATTGTTAAACGTATCCTTTACGCTTGTTCTGATATTGTTTTAGCCTAACCTGATTGCCGTTTAACCCACTCCCCGTTTTTTTGCAGATATGCAAAAAATAATCGCGCATTTCTTTTGGCGGTTATGAAAAAAATATATATTTGCTATAGGATAGTATAGGATAGTACAGAATAACATTCCTATTTCACGTGATACCAGAATCAATCATTATTACTTAGAATCAGTTTCCAGGTTAAGATGGAATGAATGAAGTAAACGTTATGAAATAAAACTTTTTTCTCCCTTTTATTGCTGAATACCACGTACACTCATGATGGCCGTTTGCCCCGCCAGGCACGGAAAATACCGTCATGCGCATGAACGCACGTTATGTTTTTTTATACTTCCAATAATTGCTCTTAATATGTTCAGGAAATTTACTTGCTACAAGAAGAGATTTACTGCCGTGTTGCCAACGGCATTATCCACTCCCTGCTACCTTTTGATCCTGCTGTTTATGATAATGGCGGGAAACACCTATGCGCAGGCGCCTGCCCGGGTAACTATTACGGGATCGGTGTCTGATACCGCCGGAAGATCGCTGGAAGGCGCCACCATTGCTGTAGACGGAAGAAGTTCCGCAGGGACGGCTACCGACAGGAATGGTAAATTTATCCTGGAGGTGGCCGTGGGCGCTACTATCCAGGTAACTTTCGTAGGCTTTATAGAACAACGCTTCGTGGTAAACGCCACACAAAAAGATTATCACATCCGCATGAAAAGCGTGATCGCTTCGGTAGACGAAGTAGTGGTAACCGCGTTTGGCCGTAAACAAAGAAAAGAAGCCGTGGTGGGCTCTGTTACCAGCATCAATCCCGGCGACCTGAAGATCCCCACCAGTAACCTTACCAACGCCCTGGCCGGGCAAATGGCGGGTGTAATCGCCTTCCAGCGCGGAGGCCAGCCCGGGGCGGATAACTCCCAGTTCTTTATCCGCGGCGTTACTACCCTTGGATATAGCGCCAGTCCCCTTATCCTTGTGGATAACGTGGAACTGAGCGCCAACGACCTGGCCCGTTTACAGGTAGATGATATCGCCAGCTTTTCTATCCTGAAAGATGCCAGCGCTGCAGCCCTCTATGGCGCCAGGGGCGCCAACGGCGTGATCCTCGTTACTACCAAAGAAGGTAAACCAGGTAAAGCCAGGGTGAGCGTTCGCCTGGAAGATGCCATCTCTACACCTACACAAAACCTGGAACTGGCAGACCCTATTACCTTCATGAAACAATACAATGAAGCCGTAACTACCAGGAATCCACTGGCCACACCTTACTTCACGCCAAATACCATCGTTGCTACACAGGCTACCATCGACAAAGCACCAGGTAGTAACCCGTATGTATACCCGGCGGTAGACTGGATGAAGACATTGTTCAAAGACCAGACCACCACCAAACGCGCTAACTTCAGCGTACAGGGCGGATCAGACGTGACCAAATATTATATGGCCGGATCCTATTCCCGCGACAACGGCATTTTACAGGTAAACCCGGTGAATAATTTTAACTCCGGGATGAAGTTCGAAAACTACCAGCTGCGCTCCAACGTAAACGTAAAGATCACCAAAACAACAGAAGCGGTGGTTAGGCTCTGGGGTAACTTCAACGACTATACGGGACCTATTACCGGCGATGCCTCCGGGTTGGCCACCGACCTGTACTCACGGGCGCTGCATACCAGCCCCGTGGCATTTCCTGCCTACTATGAACCGGACGCCAATAATATTAATACCAAACATATCCTGTTCGGCAGTGCATATGGCAACGACGGTTCCCTGCTGAACAACCCCTACGCCAGCCTGATGTATGGATACAAGAACTTTTCAGAATCCAGGATGTCGGCGCAGTTTGAGCTGAACCAGGATTTTAACTTTATCACAGAAGGACTCACCTTCAGGGGTATTTTCAGTACCAACCGCTACTCTTATTTTGACCTGAGCCGCTCCTATAAACCGTTCTACTACGGTGTAGGCAGCTACGACCAGGATGCCAACACCTATGTGCTTAACTGGCTGAACAGCTCACCAGGACAGGCACAGGAGTTTCTCGGCTATTCTGAAGGCGCTAAAAATATCTACAGCTATATTTATTTACAAGGCGCTGTCGATTACAACCGCGACTTTGGGAAAAGTAACCTGAGCGGTACGCTGATCGGCACCCGTCAGCAAACACTTTACGGCAATGCTGGTAGTTTGTTAGGATCCCTTCCTTACAGGAACCTCGGCTTTTCCGGCCGCGCTACTTACTCATTCGATAAGAAATATTTCCTCGAATTTAACTTCGGCTACAATGGATCAGAAAGATTTGCACCACAACATCGCTGGGGCTTCTTTCCCACTATTGGCGGCGCCTGGGTGGTATCCAACGAATCATTCTGGGAAGGCGGTATCGCTAAAATTATTTCCCGCCTGAAGGTGCGCGGAAGCTATGGCCTGGTGGGTAATGACAATATCGGCAGCCAGCGCTTCTTCTATCTCTCCAGCGTAACGCCGGATGATGGCAACGGCCCGGGCGCTACTTTTGGCACCAATAACAGCTTTAGTCTCAAAGGCACCACCATACAGGCATACCCTAACCCGGATGTAACCTGGGAAACTTCCAAAAAAGGTAACCTCGCAGTGGAAATGACCATCGCTGATAAACTGAATGTAACAGCGGAAGTATACAACGAAAATCGTTACAATATCCTGATCAAGCGAGGTTATATCCCGGTTACTGCAGGTATCGAAGGTTCTGCCTCCAATAATCTCCAGGCAAACCTTGGTAAAGTAGATTCAAAAGGCTTCGATCTTCATCTCGATTACAAACAGAATTTTTCAAAAGATATGTGGTTGTCTGTGATGGCTAACCTCACGGTAACAGATAACAAAGTGCGTTATTACGAAGAGCCGGAGTATAAATATGCATACCGCTTCTCTACCGGTAACCCGGTTAACCAGCAGTTTGGATATGTAGCGGAACGACTTTTTGTAGATGATAAAGAAGCAGCCAACTCACCTGTACAAAACTTTGGCAGCGAGTTTCCAAAAGGCGGTGATATCAAGTACCGGGATATTAACGGTGATGGCGTAATTAACCAGGACGACCAGGTGCCTATCGGCCTGCCTACCACACCGCAGATCATTTATGGCTTCGGTTTTTCATTCGGGTATAAAAGCTTCGATGTGAGCGCATTTTTCCAGGGCCTGGCAAGGGAGTCTTTCTTCATTGATCCGAAGGCTACAGCGCCATTTGCAGATAACGCCCAACTGCTGCAGGTGTATGCAGACAATCACTGGTCTGAAGAAAACCAGAACCTGTACGCCTTGTGGCCACGCCTGTCTACCACACACATTGCCAACAACGAACAAAGCAGCACCTGGTGGTTACGCGATGGTAGCTTCATGCGGTTGAAGTCTGTTGAAATGGGTTATTCATTGCCAAAAAGATGGATTGCCCCACTGAAGTTAACCAACTTCCGCGTGTACTTCAGTGGTTTGAACCTGCTCACCTTCAGCAAATTCAAACTGTGGGATCCGGAGCAGGCGGGTAATGGCTTTGCTTACCCTATCCAGAAAGTGTTCAACCTGGGTGTAAATCTTAATTTCTAAGTATAAAAAATATAAAACAATGAGATTTTTTAAAAGAACATTGTTGGTAGTATTGCCGGTCATCTTATCAGTATCCTGTAAAAAATACTTAGATGTAACACCGGATAATGTGGCTACGCTGAACAGCTCATTTGCCAATGCAAATGAAACACAGGCTTACCTGTTTGGTTGTTATTCCAACATGCAGGGCCTGGCGGATGTAAGGCGCAACGCAGGTTTCACCAGTTCAGGGGAAGTGATTTTTCCGATAGACCTGCTGGATAAAAACACGCTTGGCGGCGCAGGCGGCGATAATGGTTTTAACGTAATGCGTGGTTTGCAGAACAGCCCCAATCCTATATTGAATTTCTGGGATGGTTATAACATGGGATTAAACCTGTGGCAATCCATCCGCATGTGCAATACCTTTCTGGACAATGTAGATCAGCCACTGGACCTGCCGCAGTTCCAACGCAACAGGTGGGTGGCGGAAGCAAAGTTCCTGAAGGCATATTATCATTACTGGCTCATCAGGATGTATGGTCCTATTCCGCTTTCCGATGCAGCATTACCGGTAAATACGCCCACAGAAGAAACCCGGCTGAAACAACAATCCGTTGACTCCTGCTTTGGCTACGTAGTAAGCCTGCTGGACCAGGCCATTCCCGATCTGCCGGATGTAATCCAGAATGCAGGCGCAGAAGCAGGACGCATTACCTCCGTAATTGCAAAGGCAGTGAAAGCTGAAGTGCTGGCTACACAGGCCAGCCCGCTGTTTAACGGCAATCCCGATTATGCAGCCATCAAAGGTAAAGAAGGACAAAGCCTTTTCCCTGTAGCCTACGATGCTTCAAAATGGCAACGGGCCGCCACCGCCTGTAAAGAAGCAATTGATGCCGCTGTGGCCACCGGCGCCGCTATTTACCAGTTCAGGGCCAGCGGGGGAATTGTACATATGTCGGACAGTACCAAACAACTGGTAACACTGCAGGGCGCTGTTACCGACCCATGGAACACCGAACAGGTATGGACCCTCAACCCGCAATTCGGCTGGCAATATATGGCTTCGCCAAGAGTAACTGCAGATGCAGCCTCCAATGGTTTTGCCGTGTATTCCAACTTCTCCGTTCCAATGGCGCAATCCGAACTGTTTTATACGCAAAACGGCGTACCTATTAATGAAGACAGAACCTGGGATTATGCCAACCGCTATAAAACACAGGCCGGCGATGATGCGCATAAGTATTATATCCGCAAAGGCTATGTCACTGCCCGCGGCAACTTCTACCGGGAAGCGCGTTACTACGCGGATGTAGCCTTTGACGGCACCCATGCATTTCT
>JBCNPS010000280.1:0-9378 GCA_039593235.1 Chitinophaga sp.
GGGAGCCTGGGCAAAACACCAGGAACATACCGCAAGCAGGAATCCCAATAAAGATGATCTTCTCATAAAGGACAAAATATAAAACAATTGCTTATACACGATCGTTGCCGGCAAAAATACCTGAAAACAGGTATAAATAAATCATTGGATGCTGGTATTGTTCAAAGTGCCCGCCCGGAGTACATTTGCGGTAATGCCGATAAAGGTTTTAACCATCTGTATTCTGTAAATTTTATAACAGGGAAGCCGAAAACTGTGCTTAAAAGAGTAGGCATTTTACAATTGTCATTTATGAAGATACTTAAAAAGATTTTGTTCCCGGTATTAATGGTAGCTACATTGTTTACAGCCTGCAAAAAGGACGACGACAAACCATCGCGTTCTTCCCATAAAGTAGTTTTCAAAGCGATTGGCTCCAGCGGGGTAACCTTGAGCCATGGATTATATGGATGGGATCAATCTGTAACCACCCTCTCCAATCTCACCGGCAACACCTGGACCAGCCCTGAGGTAACCTCACCCGCAGAAGCCATTAACCTGAATGTACTGATTAACGGCGCCGGCGCTACTTCTGCCGCCACATTAAAAGTACAGATCTTCGTGGATGGAGAACTGAAAAGTGAAGGAACTTCCGCAGGTACGGTGCTTTCAGCAAGCGCTAATTATCGCTTCTGATTACCCGGTTAAGAAAATCCAAAAGTAAAAATCAGTGTAATCAGCGAAATCATTATAATCCGGAGTCAGACAAAACCCGCAAAAAGAAATTCGCGAGAGTCTAACTGAAAAGGATATGAAACAACGCCGGCCGGTGTCTACCGCCAGGCAGGACTACAATTACATAATCAGATTTACTTTGAGTTGATAGCCTTTGAACTGTGCAGTTCAAAGGCTACTTTTATCAGAAAGACCTTTCCACATCGCCCACTGTAAACCACGGAATATCCAGCCAGCCTTTCTTCAGGGCAATTCCTACCTTGCTGTTAAGATCCGTTCTGAAATAGAAATTTTTGTCCACCCTCACATCTTCCGTATTGTGTACGGGCCCCCAGGGCGCCAGTTGCAGGTGATAGCTGGTTGATTTCCCTTTGGAGACGCGTTTAAACAATACCTCCGTTTCAAAATAAGCAGGACTACTATTATCAAAACAGGTGTTCAGGGAAAGCACCGTACCGTAACTATAAGCCGGGATGATAAACAGGTACAGGAAGCCGGCAGCCCAGGTGGCGGCCCGGTTACTGCTAAGCGCACCCCGGATGGCGGTAATCACCAGGAACAATGCCATTAATAAGCCAATAGCAATAGCCGGTAACCATATATTCGTTGTATCCAGTACATTAATATTTATTCCGCGGAAAATAAAAAGAATAAATGCCGGGGCGCTTACCGCAAGAAAGAGAGACGGTAAGGGGCTGCCTTTATACGTATCAATAGCAATTAATCCCTTGTAATAATACATATAGGCAATAGCTATCCAGGGCGCTATCATAGCCAGTATCATGGCATACAGCGATACCTGCGGAATAAAGATACCACCGGCTGCCGCACAACAGGCAATATTGACGGCTGTTGCATCCCGGCGGGCTTTCTCAAAAAGTAGTTCACGCTCTTTCTGCCCGCTGCCATACCGCTCATCCGACATTACTTCCCTCATGGTCTGATCCGCCATTGAAAGGGTAAGGTTGTTGTAACGCCGTTCTATCCATTGCCGCAGCTCCCTGTTGATGCCCATGAAAATATAGACCTTTATCCTTTTCAGATCATTGCTGACAGGGGCCAGGTAAATGTAGTTTTCGTCCTGCGTATAACCTTTGATCTGGGAGAACAATAATTCCCTTTTTGTAAACAGCGTTATCGACTTTATATAATCTTCCCCAAGTATTATTTTGCTTACAATAGTTTCCACGATCATCCATATGCCGGCAATGATGGCAAACCCCGAAGCAGTACCTACCAACATGGTTGCCGTGGGATCAGTACTGTGGAAAAAGGCATAAATAAAGCCAGCAACGCCGGCGCCCATTATAATAATGCAGAAAATAATAATGAAAATTTTCCAGCCAGGGGCTAACGAATACGCTTTCATGGTATAAAGTACTTAAATAGATACAGGGACACAAAAGTACAAATTTTACTTTCATGGCAAAGGGGGCCGCGATACTTTATCCCATAGCCTGTTCATCACCACCTGCCGGATCACCGCTTCCCGGTAATTGCGGCTGATAGGAATTTGGTGCGACTGGATACAGATTTCATTGCCCTGGATACTGTCTATTTTATTCACTGCCACTATATACGATTTATGTACCCTGATAAACGCCTGGGGGCTTAACTGCTCTTCCAGGTTTTTGAGGTATAACAGCGTCATATATTTGCCCTTACGGGTATAGATGCTTACATAGTTTTGCATGCCTTCCACGAAAAGGATGTCGTCTACCTGGATCTTTTCGTACCGGGCGCCGCATTTTATAAAAAAGTGATCGGCGGCAGTTTCCGTAACCGGGGTATCATTTTTAATAACCGGGTTCATTAGCTGGTGGTAGTCTCTCGCTTTGGTGGCCGATTTAAAGAACCGGTCGAAGGTAATGGGTTTCAGCAGGTAGTCCAGCACATTCAACTGGAAACCCTCCAGCGCATATTCAGGAAAGGCAGTGGTGATGATCACCATTGGCGGATGTTGGATCATTTTCAGGAAATCAATGCCGCTGAGTTTAGGCATCTGTATATCCAGGAAAAGCAGGTCGGCAGGCCGTTGTTTCAACAGGTTTACCAACTCCACCGGGTTTTCACAGATGCCGGTAAGCGTAAGGAAATCCACTTCCTTTACATAATTGGCAATGCCTTCCCTGGCCAGTGGTTCGTCGTCGGTAATTACACAGTTGATCATGATAAAATTATTTTAGACAGATAGCAATTGCGGCGTCATGGTGACTGCCAATTGCAATTGCAGCCTTATTTCAAAGCTGCCGGCATTGCGGAGGATATCCAGTTCATATTGCCCGGGATATACCAGGTCAAGCCGCCGCCGTACATTCTTTAAGCCGATACCGCCGTAATCAATAATGGGAGCGCTGTATTCTTCTGCGGCGCTGCTGTTGGCAACAGTAAATACCAGCAGCGACCCCTGGAGCTGCAGCTGTATCCTGATCCAGTTAGGCGCCCCGGTGTGCTTGGATACATGCCGTACCATTTGTGACAGCAGGGCGGTATCGGGGCCGGAAGAAACATTACAACCGGAGGTAACAATTTTATCGTATCTTTTTCTTACCAGTAAATTGATATGATATGTTGAATGCCCGGTTATTCTTTTTAATGATTGTTGTGTTATCTGCCTGCTCGCACCAGGCAAAAAAATCAGCCGGTGGGCCGCTAACGGCTCCTGATAAAATTCTCCATAGCTATGCTTCCCTGTATAATTATAAAACAAATGAAATGATGCTCACTGTCCGCTACACCGCATTGGACACTGCATCCAGGGAAATGAGCCGTGAAGCTTTCCTGCAGGCTTTTGCCACCGGCCGTTATCTGCCGCTGCGGCTGGCTACAGCTGATTCCTCTGTCAGGTACCAACTGTACCCAGTGCCGGATTCAACACCCGCCGGTGTAAAAAGTGCTTTGGCCTATTATGGTAAAACCTATTACGAGCATTTTAAGGAAGAAGGGAAACCATTTCCTTTTATTCCCCTGGAAGATATTAACGGCCAGGTATACACGAAAACATCCACCAGTGGCAAAATACTGGTGGTTAAATGCTGGTTCATACACTGCGTGGCCTGCGTGAAGGAAATGCCGGAATTGAACCGCCTGGTGCAACAATATAATAACCGGGATGATATACAGTTTTTAAGTCTCGCTTTCGATACCCGTGAACAACTCCGCAATTTCATGAAAACCACCGCCTTCAGGTATGCGGTGATCCCCGTACCGGAAAGCTATATAAGCGACAGTTTGCACGTGGGTGTTTTCCCTACTCATCTTGTCGTGGATAAGCAGGGCATGATCCGCAACATTACTACCGAAACCGGCGAACTGGCTGCTGCATTGAAGGAAGTGGCAAACTAGCAGGAAATACATCTTACCAATACCTCATTGCCTGGCTCCCGCCAGGCTTTTTTTTCTCTTCCCTCAAATAAATCCCTTCCAATCATACAGTTTATTTACTTTTCTGTTCGTTTTATTTTATTTTAACGCGATGTAGTAATAAAACTGTGTGAACCCATGAAGATAAGACCAGGATCAGTTTATATCGTTCCATTCCTGTTAAGCACTATCCTGCTTACAGGATTTAAGAAAAGCAGGCCGCCACGTAAAGATACACGGCCCAATATTATTGTTATTCTCGCGGATGATATGGGATTTTCAGATGCCGGCTGTTATGGCGGAGAAATCCATACACCCAACATCGATTTCCTGGCGGCTAACGGTATCCGCTATACGCAGTTCTATAATACCTCCCGTTGCTGCCCCACACGCGCTTCCCTGCTCACCGGGTTGTATAACCAGCAGGCGGGTATCGGGAAGATGACCGACGCAGAGGATGAGCCCGGATACCTGGGTCACCTTTCAGAGAATGCAGTTACCCTGGCGGAAGTGCTGAAAGCAGCCGGCTACCAAACCGCTATGTCGGGAAAGTGGCATGTGTCCAACACCAACGGGCAAAAAACGGCCGCGGAGCAAATGGCCTGGCTCAATCATCATCAAACATTCGGCGACTTTTCTCCCGTATCACAATACCCCACCAGCCGTGGGTTCGATCAGTTCTTTGGCACCATCTGGGGAGTTGTGGATTTTTTTGATCCCTTCAGCCTCGTAAGCGGAACAACTCCCATTACAAAGGTACCGGACCACTATTATCATACAGACGCTATCAACGATACCGCCGTGGCCTATATCAAAGGCTATGCGGATACCCAAAAACCTTTCTTCCTGTATGTGGCCCACAACGCCCCGCACTGGCCGCTCATGGCGTTACCGGAAGACATCGCAAAATATAAAGACACCTATAAGACAGGATGGGAGGCCATCCGCAACGCCCGGTATAACAAAATGGTGAAAATGGGACTGATTGATCCGGCTACCACACCATTGCCTCAACGCTGGAAAAATAACCAAACCTGGGCGCAAAACCCCGATACTGCCTGGGATGCTATGGCCATGGCAGTACATGCTGCTATGATAGACCGGATGGACCAGGGCATTGGCCGCATCATTGAAGCGCTGAAAACAACCGGGCAGCTCGATAATACCCTGATCCTGTTCCTGTCCGATAATGGCGCCAGTCCTGAAAACTGCGCTAACTACGGACCCGGGTTCGACCGCCCTGATGAAACCCGCGATGGCCGCAAAATTGTTTACGCCACAAAAAAACAGGCCATGCCCGGCCCTCAAACCACATACGCCTCTATAGGGCAAACATGGGCCAATGTAGCCAATACGCCATACCAGTACTGGAAAGCCGAATCGTACGAAGGCGGTATTCATACTCCTTTGATCGCATACTGGCCCAAAGGCATCACCACTAACAAAGGCGGCTACAATAGCCATATGGGGCATGTGATGGACTTCATGTCCACCTTCGCTGAATTGGCGCATGCGCAATACCCGGAAGTGTACAACGGCCACAAGATCCCCGCCACTACCGGTACCAGCCTGTTGCCATCTTTCAAAAACAAAAATACCACCGGGCACGATCAGCTGTTCAATGAACACTTCGGCGCACGGTATGCCCGCTCCGGTAGCTGGAAACTGGTATCGCTCAGTAACGATACCACCTGGCGCCTGTTTAATCTTGCTGTAGATAAAACAGAAACCAATAACCTGGCAGCGCAATACCCCGAAAAGGTGCAACAGCTGCAAACCCTTTGGTACCAATGGGCGCAAACACACCAGGTGTTTCTAAAACCCGGCGGCCGTAAAACAACGAAGTAAAAATTAATCTTTAATCACTTATATGAGCAACAACCGGATTTCACGTAAACTATTGATGATAACAATGCTGGCAGGCAGCATGGCCTGTAATGAAGTAAAACAACCTGAAAAGAAACAGGAATGGATATCCCTGTTCAACGGGAAAGATATCAACGACTGGATCGTGAAGATCCATCACCATGAAGTAGGAGAGAACTTTGGTAATACCTTCCGGGTGGAAGACAGCATCATCAAAGTACGCTATGATCAGTACGGCGACTTTAACGACCAGTTCGGGCATCTCTACTATAAACAACCCTTCTCACATTATCACCTCAAATTTGAGTACCGTTTCGTTGGAAAATGGTACCCGTCCGCACCGGAATATACCCTGCTGAACAGCGGCGTCATGTTCCACTCGCAGGACCCGCGTACCATGCCAAAGGAACAGGACTGGCCCATTTCCGTGGAAATGCAGTTGCTGGCCGGCCTGGGCGATGGTAAACCAAGGCCTACCGGCAACATGTGTTCCCCCGGTACCAACGTAGTGTACAAAGGCAAACTGGATGCAACACATTGTATTGAATCCACTTCCAAAACATATGAAGGCGAACAATGGGTAAGGGGCGAACTGATCGTATTGGGCGATTCCCTCATCACGCATATCATCAACGGCGATACCGTACTGCAGTACTCCAAACCGCAGATAGGCGGCGGTGTAGTGAACAATTACGACTCCACTGTTAAAATAGACGGCAAGCTGCTTTCCAAAGGCTTCATTGCCCTGCAAAGCGAAGGACAACCGGTTGATTTCAGGAAGATTGAGATCATGAACCTGGAGCACTAACGGCAACGGATATATTAAAATAAGCGGGGCTGCATCATTTATTTATGATGCAGCCTTTTTGTTGGTGGCCCCGGGAAAGCGCCTGTACCGGAAAAGAAAGTTACATGCCTTAAAAATGGTATAGAAATACTACATCGCCTGTATAGGCTGGTTTTGGCTTCCCCTTAATACTGAGCGTGGCGCCAATCACCACTTTCGTGACACCTCTTAAATCAACTATAGAATTGAGTTTTGCTTTTAATTGAACTTCATCGTTCACAAACACCGGCTGACCAAATTTAAACTGCTCTATACCGTAGTTTATTTCCATTTTCACATTGCGTATGTCTGCAATCTGCTTCCATAAATAGGGAATTAACGCCAACGTCAGGTAACCATGGGCAATGGTTGTTTTGAATGGCCCTTCATTTTTTGCTCTTTCCTCATTGCAATGGATCCATTGATGATCCAGTGTTGCATCTGCAAACTTATTGATCTGTTCCTGGTCTATTCTATGCCATTGAGAACTACCTATTTCTTTACCCTCATACGCCTGATACTCAGCGAAACTGTTGACAATTACCATAATATTCACTTATCATTTTAAAGTTGTAGGAACCGGGCAATACAAAGAACATTGCCAGGATAAACGGTTTCAACCTAATCCTATTTCTCCGGATATCCAAACATTATTCCATTTCATTTACAAAAAGACGTATTGTTTGGAGTCATTTTCTCCCCCTTTCGATTTTTTCTTGTAAAATATATAAATTAGACGCATGAAGGAGACCGTTTTAGATAATCCCGCCTGGGAAGCGTTAACCAGTGAACACGCACACTTTGCAGAAGGTACGGATCATGCAAAAAGATACCAACAGGGAATAGTCCCCTTTGTGGCCTGCAGGCAAACAAATGATAACAGCATTGCCGCGCTGGATCCCTGGATGAATGCAGGAGAATCGTTTTATATCATTGGCGAATTGCCGGAACTGCCAGGTAACTGGACCAAAGAAAGTGAACTGCCCTGCGCGCAGATGGTGCTGCGATCCATGCCACCACCGCTTACGGAAGAGGATGCAGCCATGATATCCCTGCTGGGTCATGAAGATGCCGACGATATGTATGCACTCATCAACAGTATTCAACCGGGGTATTACAATTCCGGTACCCGCCTGTTGGGCAACTATTACGGCATACGGCACAACGGAACGTTGATTGCTATGGCCGGTGAACGGATGCGCCTCACCGGCTTTACAGAGCTGAGCGCTATTTGCACCCACCCGGATCATACCGGCCGCGGCTATGCGCAGCAACTGATCACACGGTTATGTTATAAGCATGCCGGCGAGGGGATCACTTCTTTTTTACATGTAGCATTGGCGAATGAACGCGCTATAAGTTTGTATGCACATATGGGCTTTGAGCAGAGAAGGGAGATCAGTTTTTATAAGGTGAAGAAGTAGACGCTACCTCCCATACACCGCCCCCGTAATAAAATACACATTCAGCAACACATACACCAGCGGTACCACCAGCGATAACCTTTTATCCAGCCGCCGGCTCTGCTCCGTTTTCCCTGCTTTAATCAACTGCAGCGACCATGCAGAAGAAGTGATCACCACGAAAATGAAAAACAGCGTAACACCATGCAGCGTATCCACCAGTGTGAAGGTAGTGGAGTCGGGAAGGGAAGAGTCGATGATGTATTTATTACCGATAGCGGCGAACAATGATCCTACGCCAAGACCGAACCGGGAGTCAATATTATCTGCATGTATATAAAAGCAGAGATAGGCGATCAGGAAAGAAACATACATGCCAAGGAACATCTTCCAGAATAACTGGGTAGCGTCCCGGTCTATCCCTATTCTCACAGTAAAGTTGCTGTATTCCGTATGTGGCGCGGGAATGCTGTTATCGCCAAAAGCAGTTTCATAGGCTTTAATCCCCGTGTTGATCCTGAAGCTGTCGATGTTCCAGCCCCTGAGCGTAAAACGGGGATCGAAGTGCTTGCCGAGTGAGTCCACCGAAAACACCAGCGAACTGGCATCAAACTGCGAGTTTTCAATGGAGAACCGCAGCCGTTGCCGGTCGAAGGGAAAGTTGTTGATCCGCCACGAATCTTTCATTACGCATTGCAGTTTCATCAGCAGGTAGATCCTGCTGTTGGAGGAGTCGATGGTGGAGTAGGATTTGGTAAAGGTTTTGGCCTGCGGGATTTCCAGGTTCTGGACAAAATCGAATGCCTTATTTTTATAGGTAAGCCACAGCCACAGGTTCACAGTATATTCACTTTCTTTGAAGTCGATATCGTGGATGCTGGTTACATATATGCCGGTTTTAACCGTGTCCGGCGGTTCCTGGCGCGCAATGGCAGGAAGGATCAATAAAATAAGGCAACAGCAAAGCAGCAGTGTTTTTTTCATTCACACATCCTTTAGCAGTGGATAGAAAGTATATGCTTTTTATAAAGATACAATTCTCGCGGCAGTTAACCACTGCAGGATGGTACAGGTTGCCCGGGCCGGTTTTTAATTTTAATATCACGACATATTGTCCATTATGAAAAATATGTATTCCCTTTGGCTGTTGCTGGTACTCTGCACGGCCACTATCTGCGCCGCGGGGCAGTCGTCCGTATTGCCGGC
>JBCNPS010000281.1:0-9377 GCA_039593235.1 Chitinophaga sp.
GCGAAGCGGATGAAAAGCTGGCAAAGCTTATCCTGCAAACCCTGCAGGTAGGTAAAGTGCAGCTTCCGCACCAACTTGAAGTTTTTTACCGGTAATATTCTGAACTCTCCCAGCTCCAGTTCGCGCTGCACAGCCTGTGAAGAAATAAAGGCTGCACAGGGCGAATGGTGCAGGTATGATTTGATGCTTTCTGTACTGCCCATATACATGGCCACGTTCAGATCCGTGATCTTTAATTTCAGGCGTTTCAACTCCTCGGTAATTACTTCCAGTGTGCCGGATCCGTGCTCCCTCATTAACAGCGGGATAGTTTTAAGCTCGGCCGGGGTAAGCGGCTCACCACTGCCATACTGATGCTTCATGTTGCCTACCAGTATAATTTCATCTTTGGCAAACTCCACATATTTCAGTAACGGATTTTTGGAGCTGCCCTCAATGATACCCAGCTGTATACTTTTTTCAAACAATGCCTGTTCAATCTGTTCGGTATTTCCACTGGTAAGCGATGTTTTTACATCCGGGTACCGTTGATTGAATTTTGCCAGTAGCGGGGGAAGCAGGTATTGTGCAATAGTAGTACTGGCGCCTATAGGCAGTAGGCCGCCCTGCATATGTTTCAGCTGATTTACATCGTATTCCAGGTTACGGTAATCAGTAAAAATAATTTCTGCATGATGCATTACCAGCACCCCGGCGCGGGTGAGCTTTATTTTATTGCCGATCCTTTCAAACAGCGCCATGCCCAGCTGTTGCTCCAGTTCATGTATATGTTTGGTAACAGCCGGTTGTGAAATATATAATTCTTCTGCAGCTTTGGTAAAGCTGAGGCGTTTGGCCACGGTGTGAAATACCCTGAGTCTGAAATCGAACATGCACTAAAAGTACAAAATAACCTTACAACTCAGGCGGCGTGAAGCCAAAGTGTTTATAAATACCTTGCCCTGCAGGGCTCATCAGGTAGTCCATGAAATCTTTCGCAGCCTGCGGATGCGGCGCACTTTTCAGAATACCGGCCCAGTAAGAAGCTTTGATGTTTTCCTTTTCCGGTATGCTTACCATGCTTACCGGGTGACCGATCATTTGCTGGTAAAGTGCTTCTGTAAGCCAAACCGGGCCTGCATCCGACTGTTGCCGGAGCACGCGCAGCGGTGTTTCCCGGTGATGTATTTTAGTGAGATAGGTGCTTCCACCGGCTACTTTATCTTTCATTACTGCCTGTTGCAGCGCGGCGCCACCCGACTTTACATAAGCTTCCTCAATGCGTTTGCCAATGCCTTCCCAGGCAGGATTGGGCATACTTACCTGTACATTTTTACGCGCCAGGTCAGCCAATCCCCTGATCTTTTTTGGATTGCCCTCTTGCACCATAATGGCGAGGGTGTTACCTGCGTAATTTTTTACCACCGTGAAGCTGTCCCGCAGCTGATCTATACGGCTTTTCCCTGCAGTATAAATATCGGGTGTTACGGCTATACGAAGATTCCCGAGCACCAGCGATCCGCTGATGATTTGCTGCGCCAGGATACCCGGAGGGAGCGTTTCGGCAAATATGCGCTGGTATTGAGGGTAAGTTTTTTTAAAGCCGGTGATCAGCGAATCAATTACCATAAACTGGTTACCGGCAAAGAAGATGATCAGCTGGGGATCTATAATGTCGCCATAAAGGTCGGGTGCATTATCGATGCCTGGTACAGTAAAGGCTACACCTCCCGATGGTGGCGTATTCCAGGGCGGATCAAAACGGTAGTCCTGGGCATGCAGCGCCCCTGCCAATAGTATGGTTACTATCAGCGTTGCAATAAATTGTTTCATTATTTATGATTTATGGGTGTACGTAACTCCAGCCTTCTGCCTGTTTTATAATCAATTCACCATTACCGCTGGGCGTGTATTGAATGAAGGGAAATAATTCTTCCTTTGAGATCTTTCTTTCCCGCAACGTGTTCTCGCATTCTACGAGGAGCACGCCTTTTGACTGCAATTCCTGTAGCAGCGATTCATAGGGATGATCTTTTTTATAGGCCGTTACCCCGCTGCCATGAGCTACCAGCTCAATGGTCACTTTGTTTTGCAGCCGGGGATCTTCCAGGGCGTTTTTAATATTGCGAAGGGTATTGCGGATCACTTTATCATCATCGCTGTTCAGCTGGTAAATGGCCCTGTATTTGGTTTTGTGCTGGCTCATGGCATATTGCGCAGTTAACAGGGTGAAAAGGCAAAGCAGCAGCGTTATTTTTTTCATGGTGTACGTTTTTGATTTATAATTAATGTTGCATGGGTTTAAATGGTCCGTATTTATGTTGTTCCGCGGAAAAAGCATCTGCATAAGGACCAAAAGGAAAGTCGACAGGTTTCCTTTTGAGGTCATGCCAGTCGGCCGACTGATCTTTATGTGGCCGGGGCTGTGAATTAATGAAGGCAGCTACGTCCCAGGCTTCTTCATCAGAAAGCATAGCAGAGTTGTAGTCTACGCCAAAAGGCATATTATATTTCACATAGCCGGCGAAGTTAGACAGGCGGTAAAGTCCTGCGGCATCATTGTAGCTTTGTGGTCCCCAAAGGGGAGGATAAGTAAAAACAATGCCATCGGCGCTTTTCACGCCTTCGCCGTTAGCGCCATGACATTGTTGGCATTGTTGGGTATAGATACGGGCGCCTTTCTTTGGATCGGCTGCGCGTTGTAAATAAGCGAGCTTACGCAGGCCGCTGCCATTGGGCTTTTCATGAGCAGGCACTTCACTGCCCAACCATTCTATATAAGATCTGATGGCCATCATTTCCCTGCTGTTACTGTCGGGCGCTGTGCCGTTCAGGCTGCGTTCGAAGCAATCGCTGATGCGTTTATTCAATGATTCCGAGCTGTTGGATCTGGCCCTGAATTTAGGGTACGATGCGGCAGTAAAGCTATAGTTGTTCCCATAAGGCTTGGTACCGGCCTGCAGATGGCAGTTCTGGCAATTCATTCCGTTGGTAATTTGCAGTACGCTTCCTTTGGGGCCCAGGTACCGCGCGGTTTCCCGGATCAGTGTTTGTCCGTAAACAATAGCGGCGCCTTTTTCGCCGGGAGGAAGCGTAGCCATAGCCGGCGGACGCCATCCCTTAGCCGGAGCGGCCTGCAAAGCCGGCGCTGTTCCCGGAACCAGGTAACGTGTCCAGAGAAAAAATGTTTCAAAGCCTACCAGCAGTGTTAGTATCAACAGGCATGCGAGTGACCCGGAAAGGATCCGCTTATAACGTTGGATTTTATTGGTTTCCATTAAAATTACAGGTTGGTGGATTACAGTACAAAAGTAAAGGGCCACCAGAGCGAAGTCAAATAACTAATAACTATCAGTGATAACGAATGGTTATTGACAACAAACAAAAAAAGATAAGCGATAAAAGTAGAAAATTAAAACTGAAAAAGAAAAGAGCGGTTAGAATTGGCAGGGAAAACTGGAGTGATCGGAGAGAGGAGCTTTCGCCGGTAATCTTTGCAGCGCCTTGAAGGAGAGGATAAGGGGGAAGTGCGGAAAATAAAATTCCGGGCTATCCAAGGTGCTGATTACAAAGGGCTGCATCAAACCTTGATGCAGCCCTTTGCCAGAAAATCAGGTCCGTTGAACTGAGCTTTATGCTTTTTTCTTCCCTGCGTTTTTATTGTTTGATTTATAGCGCATGTCTGGTGTTCCGTCTTTTTTTGTTGGGCCTGCGGGAGTTGCAGCTGCTTTGTTTTCCTTGTAGCGTTTGTCTGGTGTGCCGTCTTTCTTTGTTTTTGTGGTGGCGGCAGCGGTTGTTTTTTCAGTTTTTGCTTTAGCAGATTTTACTTCTTTTTTTGCGGTGGCGGGTGTTTGAGCCATTGTTACGGTTAAACCCATAAACATGGCCAACAATCCGGTCAGGAGCTTTTTCATATCAAATATGTTTTATGAAAATTTAAGCTTTTTCCCGCATTGCTGTATCCGCTTCCGCTGTTTTTAAGCCAGATTTAATAATTAGTTTTTCTCCACCCACATACCGTTTTCGCGGATGAGGTTTATCAGTTCGTTCACAGCCACATCGCTGTTGAGGCCGCGCTTCACGATTTCCTTGCCGCGGTAAAGGGTAATTTTACCAACGCCGCTGCCTACATAGCCGAAGTCGGCATCAGCCATTTCGCCGGGACCATTTACGATACAGCCCATGATAGCGATCTTTACGCCTTTCAGGTGATGGGTTACAGCACGGATGCGGGCGGTGGTTTCCTGTAAATCGAACAGGGTACGGCCGCAGGAGGGGCAGGAAATATATTCCGTTTTGGAAATGCGGGTACGGGTAGCCTGGAGGATGCCAAACGCAATGTTATTCAGCGTAGCGTGCTGGCCAGGTTGAGGCTCCTGGTTGCTCAGCCATAGTCCATCGCCGAAGCCATCCAGCAGCAGTGCGCCGGCTTCAGTGGCGTGGTGGATCAGGTGTTCATCTGCCGAAGGCTGATTACTGATACTATGGATGATAACAGGTACCCTGATATTTTTATTAAGCAGTAAGATGAATAACCGCCTGATAGCCGCCATAGCATTGCTGCCGGTGGCCGTGGCCACAAGAACGGTGCTGTTGGCAACAGCCGGATTGGCCAGTTGCAGCAACAGTTGCTCATGGTGTTCCGTATCCAGGTGGTTGCAATCAAATTGTACAAAGTTGATCCGGCCGGTTTCATTTTGTTCGCAGGCAGTTACATAATGACGGGCATCAAAATAAGGAACCAGTTCCTGTTTGTCGGCTATGCGCTGCCAGTACTCAGCATCTACCACCACCCGCAGGGTGCCGGGCAATCCGAAGGAAGGCAGTTGTTTGCCGGTGTAAATATAGTCGGCGGCAGCATCTCCGATGTTCCATTTGTCGCTGGGTTCATCGTATGTGTAACCAATGGCGGTCAGATCGGATGGCTGTAAGGTTTTATTGTCGCTGAAGTCAGCCACAACCACGGGTACTTGTTTATCGCCAACATTCTCTACAGGCGCGCTTTCGCGGCGTTTGTATTCGAAAGGCGAATAAGGAATATTTGTTACCGGCGGAATAGCCGTATAGTCGTTACGGTTAGTATATCTTTTCACAATATCCTTACAAACAGGTAGCTCAAATTCAGGATCTTCTGTGAGGGAAACGCGGATGGTATCGCCTACCCCGTCTTCCAGGAGAGTGCCTATGCCAATGGCCGATTTAATACGGCCGTCTTCCCCGTCGCCGGCTTCTGTAACGCCCAGGTGCAGGGGATAGCAGTGGCCCAGTTCCTGCTGCATGGTTTGTACAAGCAGGCGGTACGCCTGCACCATTACCTGCGGGTTGCTGGCTTTCATGCTCAGCACAATATTGCGGTATTGCAGGTCTTCTGCGATGCGTAAAAATTCCATCGCGCTTTCCACCATTCCCATGGGGGTATCTCCATAGCGGCTCATGATACGGTCGCTCAGGGAGCCATGGTTGGTGCCTATGCGCATAGCAGTGCCATATTCTTTGCAGATCTTTACCAGTGGAGAAAAGCGTTCGCGGATGCGGTCTATTTCTTCCAGGTATTCGCTGTCGGTATAATCGATCTGTTCAAATTTCTTTTTATCAACATAATTCCCCGGGTTCACCCGTACTTTTTCCACGATGCGGGCGGCAATTTCGGCTGCGTTCGGCGTAAAATGGATATCGGCTACCAGGGGAGTGGTGTATCCCTGTTTTCGTAATTCGTTCTTGATAACGAGCAGGTTATCGGCCTCCTTTTTACTGGGGGCGGTAATGCGCACCAGTTCCGCCCCGGCTTCAATACAACGGATGGTTTGCGCCACGGTGGCGGCAGTATCCAGGGTATCGGTGGTGGTCATGGTTTGAATGCGGACCGGGTTAAAATTTCCAATGATAAGATCTCCCACCTTTACTTCCAGTGTGGCCAGTCGCTTGTATTCTGTAAGAGAGTCGCAATAAAGCTGCATACGTAATTTTTATTTCCTGCGGAAGCAAAGTTAGTAAAAGCCGGGTGATATACCACCCAAACTTAAAGCTACATTAAATTCCATGAATGGCTGGTGCAGGGCTATATAAATAGGGGATAAAGGCGTATTTTTGAAGCACCTTATGTTACTGAATAAAAGCATAGATATACCTTACCAGCAGTTACCTTTTTCCGGACAGTTCAATGTAGCTCCCCTGGGCATGTTCCGCAATGAGCTAACGGACCAGCCACACCGTCATGATCATTTCCAGATCATCTGGATCACCAAAGGAAAAGGCAGGCATATGGTGGATTTTGTGTGGTATGATGTGGAAGACAACATGATCTTCCTGCTTCGCCCGGGGCAGGTGCACCAGCTGGATTGCGAAAGGGAAGGCTACTTTCTGTATTTCACCGAACAGTTTTACTTTACAAATAAACACGATAAGGAAACCCTTTACGATTTCACCTCGCTTTTCGATAACTGGCACGGATACGGGCCCATCAGCACCAGCGGCAATACCACGGAATCCCTCCTTGGACTGATACAACTGATGAGCAGGGAAAAAGCCTGCGCACCCGCCTGCAGCCGGGGCATTGTGAAGCATTACCTGAATGCCTTCCTGTTGCTCATAGAACGGGAAAAGAAACGCAATGCCACGGAAACCATGATGCCGCTGACTCACGACGCACGTGTACTGCAGCTGCGCCGCCTGCTGGAAGAGCATTACCGGACGGAACACCAGGTAACCTTTTATGCCAGCGCTTTTGCCCTCACCCCAAAAAGACTGAACGAAATTACCAAGGAAACCACCGGCCGCACCGTTACTGAATTATTACACGACCGGATCGTACTTGAATCAAAAAGGAATCTTGCCTTCAGTCATAAAAGTGTCAAGGAGATCTGCTATGAGCTGGGATTCGAGGACCCTGCTTACTTTAGCCGCTTCTTTAAGAACAATACCGGCATTTCTCCCCAGGACTTCCGCGACATGATGTTCAAATAGTACAAGTCAATAGCTGAATTGTCCTAACACCCGCCACTTACCCCTGTCTATATTTGCATACTTATTTGTGAGCCTGCATCAGTCGGCTTTTATTAGACGCTATAGATTAATTTATGAACATCTGGAAACCGCTTTGCCTGCTGGTTATTGCAGCAGGCTGCAGTTCGGCGGCAGTGATGGGTCAAACCCGCCCGCTTACCTTGCAGGAAGCACTACAAACAGGACTGAAAAATTACCAGTCGATCAAGGCAAAAGAAAACTATGCTAAAGCAGCTACAGAAAATATCAGTGCAGTAAAAAGAGAATACTTACCTGATCTGAACCTCGCCGCCCAGAATAGTTATGGTACCGTGAACGGTGAAACCGGTCCTATGTGGGGATACAAAGGCTGGACCACCGGCGCTTCCGGACCCACCCTACCTTCGCAGAACTGGAATGCCGCCTTCGGCGGATTATACCTGGCCAATATCAGCTGGGATGTAGTCACCTTTGGCCGCCAGCACGCTAAAGTACAGGCTGCAAAAGAGCAATTATATACCAACCAGGCCGACCTGGAACAGGAAAAATTTGAACAACAGGTGCGCATCGCCGGTGCATATCTTAACCTCCTGGCGGCGCAGCGGCTGAGAGGCTCCATGGAATCCAACCTGAAACGGGCGCAGGACCTGCAGCATATTATCGTATCCCGCGCGTTGAACGGCCTTAGTGCCGGGGTAGACAGCTCCATCGCCAACGCGGAAGTATCCAAGGCAAAACTCACACTGGTAGATGCCGTGAACTATGAAAATGCGCAAAGCAACAAGCTGGCGGAAATGATGGATGTGCCTCCGCAGGATTTTATCCTGGACACCACTTTTGTAACCAAAATACCCAACCAACTGCTGGAAACGGTATCTGCACAGGATTCTGTGTCGCTTAAAGATCAACCGCTGCTGAAACTATTCAGCTCCCGCGTAACATTAAGCGATGCCAATCAGAAGCTGATCAGCAAAAACGCCATGCCCCGCCTGTCGTTTATGGGTGTGATGCAAACCCGCGGTTCGGGTTTTGACAACGACTACAGCGCTGCAAATCTCAGTCACTACAGCCAGGCCTACTGGTCCGGCGTGAAACCGCAGCTATCCAATTACCTCGTGGGGCTTAACCTTTCATGGACAGTAACAGACCTCTGGCGCACACATTCACAGGTGGCCCGCCAGCATTACACCACAGAAGGATTGAAAAATGAATATAATCAAACCTACAGCCGCCTGCAACATCAACTGCAGCTGTCGGAACAGCAGATAGATAATGCGGTGAAGAAATACCGGGAAGCGCCAACAGGGCTGAAAGCCGCCAGCGACGCCTTCCTGCAGAAAAGCACCCTGTATGAAAACGGGTTGTCCAATATAGCCGATCTGGCCCAGGCACTGTATAACATTAACCGTGCGGAAACAGACCGGGATATTGCCTACAATGGCGTATGGCAGGCAATATTGTATAAATCAGCTACCGTGGGGGATCTGCAACTTTTTTTGAATCAACTGTAATTAACCGAAAGGTCATCCTTTCCTGAATATAATTGTATGAACCTGATCAGAACCGCATTACAAAAGCCAATAGCCATCATCGTAGTAGTGATGGGACTATTGTTTTTTGGCATTCAGGCAACGCGGGATATTAAAATAGACATCTTCCCGGACCTTAACCTGCCGGCTATCTACGTATCACAGCCTTATGGAGGTATGTCGCCGCAACAGATGGAAGGGTTTATTGCTACCAATTACCAGAACCTTTTCCTGTATGTAACAGGTGTCAGAGATATTGAGGCCAAAAATATCCAGGGGCTTACCATGATCAAGATCTCCTTTTATGAAGGGACAAACATGGCACAGGCAGCGGCGGAAGTAACCGCCATGGCCAACCGCGCATTTTCCTCCATGCCGGCGGGTACACAGCCGCCCTTTATTATCCGGTTCGATGCATCCACTTTACCGATTGGCCAGCTGGCGCTGAGCAGCCCCACACGTTCCAATAATGAACTGCAGGATCTGGCGATGACGGTGGTACGGCCGTCGTTCAGCCGTATCGGGGGCCTCACTTCACCCGCGCCTTTCGGTGGTAACTCACGCACTATCGTGATCCATGTGGATCCTGCACTGATGCGCAGCCACCATCTTACGGCCGACCAGGTAGTGGCCACCATTAAAGATAACAACCAGATATCCCCCGCAGGTAACGTGCGTATCGGCGATATCACTTATCTCACACCGGCAAACACGGTAATACGTACAGTAAAGGAATTTGAGAACATTCCACTGGTAATGGGAGATGGCCCTACCGTGTTTGTAAAAGACGTGGCGAAAGTGGAAGATGCGGCGGATATTACCAGCAGTTACGCAGTGATATGTTGGCCGTCCAGCGCCCAGGCGCCAGGCCCGGCCAGGGCGAGGGCC
>JBCNPS010000282.1:0-9346 GCA_039593235.1 Chitinophaga sp.
AGCATGCCGTGGTTGCGGCGCACGTAGTTGGTGATGGATTCGTCGAAGCGGTCGCCGCCGATGCGAATAATGAATAAGGGCGTACTTACCACGCCGGAGTTGGCGGAATTGGAAAAGGAGGCAAGTCCCCTGATCTGTACCATGCTCCTGCCTCCGGGCATACCGGAGTTGTTCTGAACCACCAGCCCGGGCGCTAAACCCTGCAGCAGTCCTTCAATAGAGCCGGAGGGTTTGTTCTGCAATTGTGATCCTTTAATGGTGGAGATAGCCGAAGTGGTTTCCCGTCTTTTCTGTGTACCGTATCCAACGGTTACGTTCACCTCCTGCAGCTGTGAGGACGATGGTTGCAGCGTGATCAGCAGGTTCTGTAAGGTACTTCTTACCAGCTGGCCTTTAAACTCTTTGCCGGCAGTAGTTAATACGCCGTTGTTCAAACGAAGCGTTAAGCTGTTAAAGCCGATGGAGGTGATAACGATGGTGGCATCTTCAGGAACGCCGTTAATGGTAAACCGCCCGTTTTCATCTGCATTGGCGCCTCTTTTTGAGCCCTGTATCATCACTGTGGCGCCAATAATCGGCTGGTTGTCGGGGCTCAGGATCCTTCCGGACAGCGATACCACGGCTGCTTGCACCGGTGCGGGATGGGCCGCTGTTACCGTCACAATTTTATCGTTTATCTCAAATGTGAAAGGCTGATCTTTAAATACTTCTTCCAATGCTTTCTGCAATGGCGCTTCTTTGATATTAACGGTTACCGGTAATGCATTTCTGGTAAACCGGGCATCAAAAACAAAAGAATAGTTCGTTTGGGCCCTGATGGAAGCGAGTACCTGTTCAAGTCCTGCGTCGGTTACGTGCAGGTTCACCTGTTGTGAGTACACAGGGGCGGCCGTTGCCAGCGAACAGAAGGCAGCAAGCATCAGGCTGCAGGCATAACGCTTCCAATGGCCCACAAAGTGGCCACGTTTAATTTCCATAAATGTGATTTTAAAGGATTGACAGTTGGTTGATAAAAAATCGGTTATTAATGCGCGGTTAATACCCGGTTATTGCTCATTTTTAATTTTATATCACTTGTTTTCTCTATAGCATTCAACAGCTGTGGCAGTGGTGTGCTGCGGGGCAGCTGTCCATATAATCTTGCATTTGGAAGCGATGAATAATCCACTTCAATATCGTACCAGCGTTGCAACTGGTGGGCAACAGTATGCAGGTCGGTGTCTGAAAAATAGAACATGTCCTGCATCCAGGAAATATCTTCGCGGGTATCTGTTTTACTTATTTTCAACTGGTTGTTTTCCAGCGTGGCCTGTTCGCCGGGGCTAAGTACTTTTGCTGCCGTACCATTCCGGGGATCCACTTTTATACGGCCTTCCACCAGGGTTGTTTTAGTATACGGCTCATCCGCATATGCTTTTACGTTAAAGGCCGTGCCGAGTACAGAAACAGTTTGCTTTCCTGTTACTACAATGAATGGATGGCCGGCATCTGTGGCTACATCAAAATAGGCTTCGCCGGTTAATTCTACCTTCCGCTGGCTATCACTGAAAACTGTTGGATAACGAAGCGAGGAAGCGGCGTTTAAAGAAACCCTGGTGCCATCCGGAAGTACAATTTTATAATACTTTCCCCGTGGGGTGGTAAGGGTATTAAACACCACTTCTGTTACTGCTGTGTGGTTTTCCGGTGCGGTATAGGTAAGCGCACCTTTTCCACTGTTCACTGCCTGTGTACCTTTTTGTTCAATAATTTGTTCTGTAGCCGCACTGTCGAGCGGCACCTGCCGCCCGTCCGACAGGGTAAGCATTACATGTGTCTTTGCTGCCGGCTGTGGTATCGCTTGTGCAATTTCCCCGGCTGGTTTTGCCGGAACAGTCCGGGTTAGTAAATAATACGCTGCCAGTCCTAATAACAGTGTTACGGAGGCAGCGGCTACCCATGTTGCTTTCAGCTTAAATATGTTGGCGGAACGGGACTGGTTTACTTTATTAATACGCTCCAGCAGGGCATTTGCCTGCGGTTCAGTAAATATATCTTCCTGCCCGTCTGTTTGCCCGGCGCTCCATTCAAACAGGCTGTTATAAAGCTGCCTCGCTGCAGGATCTGCCAGTAAAACAAATAACTCTTCCCTCTCTTTTTCGGAGATGCTGTTGTTAACGGCTTTATGGTATAAGTATATTAACCGGTCGTCCTGCATAGTAGCGGCTTAAAGTCTGTTCCTGATATATAAGACAGTAAAGGGGGTATAAAAGGAGATATGGAGATGAAAAAAATTATTTAAAAAAACGGAAAGCGATGAGTGATAACAAAATTGTTTCCCTTACATACCGGGAAATAAACCTGATAGCCAATTGGTTATACTTCTTTACAGAGTCTGTAGATAAATTCATACGGTGGGCAATTTCCGGGTTCCTGTATCCCTGGGCCCGTAATAGAAAAACCGTTTTCTGTTGCATGGGCAGGGCGTCAATCGCTTTATCCAGCATGTCGAGGCGGTTATCGTGGAGGTATTTATTTTCCTCGCGAAGCGCATGAAGGGTGTATTGTTGCTGTTTCTTTCTTTCGGTCACCACACTGGTAACATAATTAAGGGTATGATTGCGCAGGAGAATAAAAAAGTAGGCGTTAAACTGTTTCACCGAAATAAGTTTTTCCCGGTCTTTCCACAGCTTTACAAACAGCTCCTGTAGTATTTCCTCCGTTTGTTCCCGGGAGCCGGTAATGGCATAAACAATGCGTCCTGCCTGGTTCACATAGCCATGAAAAAGCCTGGCAAATGAATGCTGGCAACCGCCGGCAATTTGCGCCAGTATTTCTTCTTCATTGTCTATACTTCTTAACCCCATGATTTAATTAACAACGTGTTTGGTTGATATTTCTGACAATAGGCAAAAACAAAAGGGACTCAGACAATATTAAGTATTTCATGTAATATTTCCTTATGGAATTTTAGCAAAGAAATATAGTAACTTATCATGAAAATGTGTTAGACCCGGTACAGTTGTGGGATTTGTTGCCCATGATTATTTTGGAATCCAGAATAATTCTTATAATTTAATATTCATAAATCCCTACTCATGTCAACTTCACTATCTGAGTTAACCATCTGGCACAGGAACCTGTTGGGAGCGCCCGTTTACGATAAGGAATTTATGTCTTATTTTGGTGTTTCCGGCGCCTGGCAGATCTCCAGGCACAAAGATGTAGCAGCCGTTCTAAGCGATCATCAAACCTTTTCTTCCGAGTACATGCCCAAGCAGGATGATAATATTTTTACCAGGAACCTCAACCTGGCAGATCCTCCAAGGCATAAACTGCTCCGCTCACTGGCTACCAAAGCGTTTTCACCGGCCATTATTGCACAATCGGAAAACTGGATAACGCAGCAGTGTGAAGAGTTGCTGGCGCCATGGCTGGCAGGCGGTGAAATTGATTTTGTAAACGACTTTGCATTACTGATCCCCCACCGGGTTATTTCAAAGATCCTGGGCGTGCCGGATCACGACCACGAACAGGTAAGGGTTTGGATTACCGCAGTAGCCGGTGACCCAAGGGAAATAGGTATGGAAATATTCGGGAGAAGTATGCAGGAGATGAGTGTGTTTTTCGGAGAGCTGATTAAAGAAAGAACGGCCCGCCCCCAGGCGGATCTTATCAGTCATCTCATTACCGCGGAAGCCGACGGACAAAGGCTCGAACACCTGGATATCATTGCCATGTGCGTGGCTATCTTCCTGGGAGGTTACGAAACCACCAAAAGTTCACTCGCCAATGCCTTATTCGTATTTACCGAGTTCCCGGAAATACAGCAACACCTGGCCGCCAACCCGGGCGATATTCCCAAAGCCGTAACAGAGGCGCTGCGGCTGCTGTCGCCGGTGCGCGGTTTCCCGAGAATGGCTACCCGCGATGTGGAATTATCCGGGCAGCAAATAAGGAAAGGCGACCTGGTTAATACCTGGATCAGTACGGCCAACCGCGATCATGATGTATTCCCGGCTCCCGATATTTTTGATCTCAACAGGCCCAATCTCACCCAGGTGATGAATTTTGGCCACGGTATCCACTATTGCCTGGGGGCTCCATTGGCCCGTGTGGAAACACGTATAGCCTTCACCGTGCTTTTCAGCAAAGTGAAAAATATCCGGGTGAAGGATAAGTCGCAGCTGCAGCTGGATAAAAGCTCGCTGGTATACAGCCTGAAGGGCTTACCTGTTCTTTTTGATACCGTTAAGCCCTGACAAATTCAAAGTTATACCGCTTGGTTTCCGCCGAGCTCCAGTCGATATTACCGATCAGGATAGCGCTGAGTATCCGGATGTATTTCCGGAGATCAGCGTTATCCCGGTCAACACCGGGGAGTTCATTGGCCAGGGTTACAAAGCGCTGAATATCCTTGTCGTGGATCATCACGGTTTCCCGGATAGCGCTTTGCAGATCCGTTTGCCGTTCTTCTTTTACGATGATCACCATGTTGTGCTTATCGCCGTGTTCCAGCTCCTTGGTGAGGGAAAACAGGTCGTTTGCCCAACATACGGCATTGCGGGCCAGTATCGTCAGTTCGTGTACAGTAGGGTGGTTCAACAGCTCCTGGCTGATATTCACCTCTTCAATAACAGAGATCATATCTGTGGAAATATGTGCTGCGCCAAGGAACTGCCGGGTATTATAAAATTCCGATACGGTAGGGATCTTACCGGCGGCCACATTATCAAATTCCCATACGGCAGCCTGGAACATCATCTGCAGGCTTTCAATAAAATGTTGCTGCCATTTGGGGGTACTGATGGCTATGAGCCGTATCCATACATCGTGTAACGCGGTGAATACGCCGGTGTCCGGTCCCTTGTAGGCTTCAGGGTGGTGCAGGATAGCATTGCACCTATCAATAAACTCCAGTAGGCTATTCTTCGTTTTAATCATATCGGCCCTGTCTACCTGGTTATCCATGGCATCGTCCATCACAAAAAGCAGGCAATTGATGTCGTTGGCCAGCCATAGATTTTTTTCGGATGCTTCCGGGTAAAAACGGGCGGTCATGTAAGCGAAGTTGTCCCCGAGGAATTTCTCAAAATCAGCGCCTTCATGTAGTTTGAACTGCCGGATCCAGTTGTTGGTATGCTGTTCCGTAGACGCAAGGTGCTTGTTGATTTTCGACTCAAAAGGGCAATAGAGGGCAGGGATGGTAATGGATTTCATAAAATTTTTTTCTGAGGATGATCATGGATAAGATACAATAAAATTTATTTTTTAGGAAGACTAACAGGCATCACTATACGGGAATGCGCTTCGACAGGTACCGGCTGATTTGCTGGTAAAGCAGGTCTGCCTTTACCGGTTTAGGCACAAATCCGTTCGCTGTATACCTGGCTTTTTCAATAATTTCAGGATCCATTTCACCGGATACCAGGATAATAGGTGTGTATAAAAGTGTGATATCGTTGCGTATCATCTCTATAAATTCAAAACCTGTTTTATCCGGCAGGGAATAATCCAGCAGGATAAGATCCGGCAGGATCTCCCTGGCGGTTTCAAGGCCCTGCTGCGCTGTTTCCGCATGATAGCAATTACATCCTACCCGTTGCAACTGTAGTTCTGTTAACCGCTTGTTGGCATAATCATCTTCTATCAGCAACACGTTTGCACCGGAAAACTGTTCAAAGGTAAGTGCAGCGGGATTATCTTCCGAAGTAGCGGCATCAGCGGTTTCTTCCAGCGGAATGTTGATGGTAAAGGTACTTCCCCGCCCCGGCATACTGTTAATAGTGAGGGTGCCCTGGAGTTCTTCTATAAAAGTTTTTGCCATCGACAGCCCTAAGCCGGTACCCTCTCCTACCCGTGAGGTGGAAATGAAGGCATCAAAAATGTGTTCCTGGTTTTCGATGGAGATCCCCGGCCCCTCGTCGGCCACATCAATGATCAAACGGTTTTCAGAAACGGATGTGCTCACGCTGATCGTGGTATTCTTAGGCGTATGCTTGATGGCATTGGATAACAGGTTGCTCACGGCACGGGTAAGCAGCGCTTTGTCCGACCGGATCCTGCCGGGCACTGGTTGTCTGAAATCTGTTTCAATCCGCAATCCTTTCAGCACTGCCGCCCGCTTGTAGGAATCCACCAACAGGTTGAGCCAGTTGTACAGTGTGAAAACAGTATAGTTGGGCTTATCAAATTTACCGGCTTCTATCTTCGACATATCCAGCACATCTGTGGTCATGTCTATCATGTTGCGGGAGGAAGAGTAAAGGATATGGATCAGTTCCGAAGGCACGGAAATATTTTCAGGCTCTCCTTTTTCCTCGATCTGCCACACCAGCTCCCGGAGAATGCCATGCAACGGGTTGATCTGGTTCCTGAAGTCGTGCGAAATGCCGTTGAGATAAATCGTTTTATACTTGTTGGCTTTGGCCAGCATATCCGTCCTTTCTTCTACACTGACTTCCAGTTCCCGGTTGTTTTTATTGATAGCCCTTTCATAAAAATACAGTACCGCGCCATTCATGGCCAATACGGCGCCGGTGGCAAAAAGGTAGATCAGCTTACGGTTTACAACATTCAGCGGTAACTGTGGCAGCAGTTGATTCTGCCATACTATTTTCAGCAGAAAGGTCATGAGCAGCACCAGGATAATAGTGCCCCAGCGGTAAGGGGCAGATTTAATGATCAGGAAGGAGGCGCCGCAAAGGAATACTGCCAGTGCTTCTATGTTGATGGCATCCCCCAGGATAGCCCCGTAATACATGGCGCTGGCCGATTGTATAATGAACAGGATAAAAGTAGCCGCGTTATGCCTGTGAAAATGATTTAAAACGGGGATAGCAAAATAAATGGCGGCCTGTAACAATCCCACTCCTGAAATCATCGGCTGCCGCGCGGTGATCCAGAGTGAAGCGGAAATAATAATACAGAGTGAAGTGATCACCAGGGCAAGGGTGTTAACAATAATGATGGTCCTTTTTTTGTTTAAAGGTGCTGTTTCGTCCACTCCGGCGTATCGTATGGCATTTATGAGGTTCAGTAAACGATTCATAACAGGAGGTTTAAAATAGTTTTAGTATGGTTTTTTTGAGCATTTGAATACAGCATGGATAATTATTCTTGATGTTGGCATCGGGGCATAAGTAACAGTGTTTGATGATTGCAGGACGATCTATCTGAACTGACGTCTCTAATGGGTAAAACGCTTAACCGAAAGTACATATTATAAATCTATTTTGGAAACAACGGAATTATCATTCGTAAAGATATATACCTATGTAGATGCGCAAACCTGCACGTTTTCACAATAACGCAGTACAATTAATTTAATGTTATTTTTGATATGAAAAATTCATAATGTATTAGTTATAGATAATCAAAATAAAAGTGTTAGAACAGGCACGTTTTTTGCTTTGTTAATTGTGTGTTCCGGTTGGTTCGGATCCTTTCAAACCCTTAACCACAAAGCGAAGGCGGATCAAGTCCACCTTCATTCCACGTTCTCTCCTGTTTCTTTGAAGGAATACAGTATGCGCTATCTATCACCGCAGTATATGTGCGGCCCCTTCTCTTCCCGGATAATCTATACATCAAACAATAAAAATCAATATAATCCGCACATTTAATCAAATATTTAACTAGATTTGCCGCCGATGTTTGCAAAAAGGTGAACATCTGTAAGACACCTTCAGTTGAATGGGCTTATCATCTTATTCCTCCTTAGCTCAGTTGGTTAGAGCATCTGACTGTTAATCAGAGGGTCGCTGGTTCAAGTCCAGCAGGGGGAGCTTGGTTATCAAACATTTAAAAGGTCACTTCGGTGACCTTTTTTATTTTTTGCCAAAGCAGACAGTTATCCTGATAGTCTATTAGTAGGATTACAATAAAAAAAGACTGTTTTCTGTTTTTCTCTTCCGTAGAAAACGTATCTGACAACAATTTATTTGCGACATCAGAAAAAAAATTTTATGGATGTTTTTCCTTGGCATATTTATTTCTTGTAACACTTGATTGCATAGTTGGAAGTTACTATTGCTCAATAAATGTTGCCATTGTTATAAGCCGCTTAATATGGGTCATCTCCCAACGTTCCGGTATTGTCGGTCGTACTTATGGCATCCAGGATTTTCAATTTTAATTCTTCACAAAACTCCGGCTCATTTACAATCGATGTTATTATTTCCTGTAACAATTCTTTGTCAACCTTATTATCTGCAACATGTACAGCGATATTCTCCATTTCAATAATAAACCTCGAAACAAGGAAGTCAAGCCCGTTTATTTCTAAAAAATAGGCCCCCAAGACGATACTTGTTCTTTTATTTCCATCTGTGAATGCGTGACTTTTATTGACGGAAAAAACCAGATGCGTAATCTTGCATTCAAAATCTGGATAGTAATCGTCATTCTGGATATGTTCAAGAATACTGGCTAATAAAGCAATATCTCTTTCACCATGATGGCCACAGATTCATCAATGATAAACGCGTGAGTTCTACGTACATGGGTTAAGTCAAAGTACTGTAAAGCCATACTAACGATCTTTTAAACGTTTGAATACATCGATGTTCTCTTTGAGTCGCTCTTCTAAAGCCATACTTCTTTCGCCAAGAAACTTATCAAATTCTTCGGCGTTTAAATGTGTGATGTAGTTCTTCAGTTTCTCATGTAATGCATCTCTGAATGCCATGTCCCTACTAGCCATCAGACTCCGTGCCTTTTCGATCAGAGGTGTTAATAAAGGATTGCTGGACTCAGCGAAAGAAGCGAATAAGAAATTCGCTTCTGATAAACGAAGCCTTCTTCCTAATTTCTCCTTCTCTTTTAATAGCACATCTGAGAATCCATTTTCGTAGGCAGCAATCAAATCAAGAACTTCGCTATACATAGTAGCACGAACACTTTCCTTAGCCTTCAAATTCAAAATCTGTCTGTATTCTTTGGCATTTTCTTTAAAAATCGCTTTATATATTTTATCAGTAAGTTGCGCATATTTAAATTTGTTAGGTTCAATACATGCATCTAACGCATTTGTGTAGCTTTGCCTGTAATTATACTCTCTGATTGCACTTGATACAAATTCTTCCTCCCTTTGATTAATATATTTAGTACTGCCGCCGGTTTTTTTATTCAGAACATCAATAACAATATCTAGTATCAATGCCCGAAGGAGTCGTGCGTTTTCGCTTTCAGTAAGCAGCATTCCAATATTAAGGAAAGCCTTAAATGTAAATACTGCTAAGCTTGCTGCAAACTTATCAATCCCAAGTTCCGGGAGGTCGGCGACATTAATGTCGCCGACCTTTTGTAACTTGAACGTTCTCAACGAATTATATTGGAGTACTTCATACCCCGATCCAGATGCCGA
>JBCNPS010000283.1:0-9328 GCA_039593235.1 Chitinophaga sp.
GCGCGATGGGCGTGGGCCGTTGAGTTATCGGCGGGTGCTGGAGCTTTAGGGTGCTTCCTCGCAACGCATCCACGCATACCAGTATAACCGCGACTGGATCATTATGCAGGAAGGTTCGCCCATGTACTCTTTCTGGCTGTACAACCAGCTGGGCGTGGATCCGCAAACGGGGAACGTGATCTTCGAAGGAGAGAAAGATGGTAAGCTGCCGGTATCTGCACGCAAGGTAATGGGTAATGCTATGCCGAAATTCTATGGAGGCTTCAGCAACACCGTGTCTTATAAAGGTTTTGACCTGAGTGTGTTGTTGTCTTTCCAATACGGCAACGATGTATATAACCTGAATAAATTTTTCGGTGAAGGCGGCGGTACCCGCGATGCCAATCGTGTGTTATTTGCAGATCAGCTGAACCGCTGGCAGAAACCAGGCGACATCACCGATGTGCCGCGACTTACCGCCTATGGCCTCAACTACACCATAGATCAGAACAACCGTTTCCTGGAAGACGGTTCCTTCCTGCGACTCAAATCACTCATGCTGGGGTATACCGTACCGAAATCTGTCAGTGAAAAACTGCATATCCAGTTACTGCGTGTATACTTCACCGGTAGTAACCTCTGGTTGCTCACCAAATACACCGGGCTGGATCCTGAATCAAACGTAACGGGTATACAAACCGTGCAGGGACTGGATCTTGGTACACCGCCGCAACCACGCAGCGTGCAGTTTGGCTTAAACGTAACTCTTTAATCGCTCTTAATTCTTCCATATGAAAGCATATCGGAAATATATATCGTTCTTTTTTCTGGCAGTGACAACCATGTCCTGCAAAAAGTTCCTTGATGTGGAACCACGGGACAGTGTGTCCGACGAACAAACCATCATTGATAAAACCTCCGCCAATACTGCATTACGTGGCGTATACAGGCGTCTTGGTGCAGATGGTTACTACGGTGCATTATTCCAGACCTTTGGTTACCTGCCCGGTGATAATGTACAGTGGACAGGCTCCCAGTCTGTGATCCAGCAATTCATCACCCATAAAATAAATGCGGATAACGGTAACCTGCAAACGGTGTGGGCGGCTATTTACGCTACCATCAATGGCGCCAACAACGTGATAGCGAAAGTACCCGGCCTCCAGGACGCCACTTTTTCTGAAACTGAAAAGAACCAGGCAACAGGAGAGGCCTACTTTATCCGTGCGCTCAGCTATTTTGATCTTGCCCGCACCTGGGGAAATGTGCAGATAACGTTAACGCCTACACTCAGCGCATCCGATAAGCTGGATGTGAAGGGCAGCACGCAGGCGCAGGTGTATCAGCAGGTACTGAATGATCTGAATACGGCCGATTCATTGCTGCAGCCCTTGTCGCAAACAGCGGCGCCCAACCCCGTGAGAGTGAACCAGCAAACCGCCTGGGCGCTGAAAGCCCGGTATTACCTGTACCAGGCTAACTGGGCGCAGGCGGAAGCCTATGCTTCCAAAGTGATCAGCGATACAAGAAGTTACTCCCTGCTGAAACCTTACAGCGCCTTCTTTTCTCCTGCAAGCGCAGTGGCAACAAGAGAATCTGTGTTTGAGCTGTCGTACAGCGCCACTTACCTCAGCGGGCACCGTAACTACTGGCAGCCCCCGGCCAACGGCGGTACCCGGCAATGGGCGCCGTCTGATGCATTGATCACACTGGTAAATGATCCGAACATAGGCGGTAACCGCAATGCGCTGGTGGCTAAAACCTCCGCCGGTTTATGGTATGGAAATCTTTATTACAGGAGCCCTGCTACCGATCCGGCCTACGTGATCCGCATTGCGGAACTGTACCTGATCCGTGCAGAAGCGAGGGCACAGCTGGATAAGCGGGATCTTGCCCGTGAAGATCTCAATATTATCCGCGACAGGGCAGGACTGGCCCCTGTAAATGAACAAACCGGTAAAGAAGACCTGTTGCTGGCCATTGAAAACGAACGCAGGATTGAGTTTGCACTGGAGCCGCACCGCTGGTTCGACCTGGTGCGTACCAAACGCGCCGGGGCTGTTTTGAATATTACGAATCCGCAGCTCTATGTATTTCCGATCCCGGCCAACGAAGTGACGTTGTCTAACGGCAATCTGAAACAAAACGACGGTTACTGATCTTATCACCTTATAATAAATAACCAATGAGTAATGTAACTCCAGCCTGGAAGGACTATGAAAAAATTGGGTTCAGGGTAATCTTTATTTATTTCCTGTTGCAGGCGTTGCCGCTCGACTGGAAATTTTACAGTTATCTTTTTACTACGCCTGTTTTTAATCTTCGTTATGAAGATATTTTTAACCTGGCCAATTATACAACGCGCTTTGGCGCAGGGCCCGCCACGTACGCGGATTGGGGCATATTGCTGCTCATAGCAATAGCCGGCGCTGTTGTGTGGACGTATGCCGACCGCCAACGGGCACGCACCTACGATGCCGCTTTTTACTGGCTGCGCGTTATCCTGCGTTACCGGCTGGCACTGGCTTTGCTGGCTTATGGTTTCCTCAAGCTGTTTGTGTTGCAGGCGCCATATCCTTCACTGAGCAGCCTGAATACACCTTATGGCGATTTTAACCGCTGGAAGTTATTCTCTCTCAGTCTTGGTATTGTACCTTCCTACGAACTGTTTCTCGGCGGCGTGGAAATCGTACTGTCGTTAGGGTTATTGTTCCGCAAAACGGCTTCCATCGCTGCTTTTATCTTTCTTATTTTCTGCGGTAACATTTTCGTATCCAACCTCGCTTATGAAGGCGGCGACCAGGTATACAGCCTGTTGCTGATCACCTATGGTCTTGTTATTCTTAGCTTCGATCTGCAGCGTATCAGCCGTTTGCTCATTTTGCAGCAACCTACTGCAGCCGCTACTTTCAAACCGGTGTTTGAAGGCATCCGGAAAAACGGCAGATGGATATTGAAAACGGCTTTCCTGCTTTTCTTCGTAGTGATATATGGTATAAAAACAGGTGTGGGCGCCAAAAGCGATCCTTACCAGTATCCCACCACCAAAGGATTACCGGCTATCAGCGGGTTGTATAACGTAGCAACATTTGTTATTAACGGAGATACGCTGGCCTATTCTTTAACAGATTCCCTCCGCTGGCGCAACGTGGTGTTTGAAGAATGGAACACTATCAGCATCCTTACCAACAGGCAGGCGCCGGTAGATAGCAATAACCAGCACCTGGTAAAACGGGATAATGCAGAAAGACTATACGAAATTGAAGGCACCAGCGGCAGGCATTACTACAGTTACGCCGTGGATACAGCGCAACACCTGCTTACATTGGAAAACAGGCACCCCGGCTTGTCGGCGGAAACGTTGTCGCTGCATTACACCCGGCCGGATAAGCACCGGGTAATACTTGCAGGAACCACTTACAGCAGGGATTCCATCTATGTAATACTGGAAAAAGTAAATAAGAAATACCTGTTGGAAGAAGTGGCAAACGGTGGCGGAAGAAACAGGAAACTAAAACTTTAAACCTATTATCATGGCTCATAACACGCAAACATTACCTCATGAACCCGTGATCAGGGAAGGCGTTTCCGGCGTTCCGCCGGCTGTAAACGCGCCGTTGGCACAGCTGCCTGCATGGAAGGAATACCAGCTGGTATTATTCCGCATCGCATTTATTTTCTTTATCGCCTTGTCTGTTCCCAATAGCGTGGAGTGGTACAAACAACTGGTGCAGCTCAACTGGGCGCAGCTGAACTACCGTGATCTGTACGACATTGCACGCTTTGGCTCGGGGATCAATTTCCTAGGCAATACTATTTTCGGCAGCTCGTTGCTGGGCTATGCCAACTGGATCACCACGGCATTGATTGCAACCGTTGGCGGCCTTGTATGGACGGGCATTGTAAAAGCCCGTAAGCTGCCGCGTAAAGAGTATTACTCGGCCTGGTACTGGTTGCGGGTGGTGGTAAGGTACCGTGCAGGTATCGGGATCATCGGCTTTGGATTTACGAAGCTGTTACCTGTGCAAATGCCGTATCCTTCCTTCGGCGTTTTGAATACCAATTTCGGGGATCTTACGGCGCAGAAAATTTACTGGCTGTCTATCGGTATTGTGCCCTGGTACCAGGTGTTTGCCGGTGTGGTGGAAGTAACGGCGGGCACGCTGTTGTTTTTCCGTAAAACCACTACACTGGGTTCCGTTTTATTACTGGGTGCGCTGGGCGATATCGTGTATGTGAACTTCGCTTACGATGGAGGGGTACATGTATACAGCAGTTATTTTGTGCTGCTGGCGGCGTTACTGCTGGTAAATGATGTGCCTAAAATATACCGTTTGCTGGTACAGGAACGTTTTACAGTACCTGTAAATTATTATCCTGTTTTCCCGGAGAGATGGCAACGCTTTACCCGCATAGGGCTGAAATCTGTTACCATCTTCCTTTTCCTGGGTGTGCTTTTTTATTTGCAGCTGATCAATTTCTGGTATGATCCGTACAAACAACCGGCAGTAGCAGGTGTAAAGGCGCTGCGTGGCAACTATCAGGTAACGGAGTTCCGTTTAAACGACCAGGTGATCCCGTATTCGCCGGTAGACACGATACGCTGGCAGGAAGCCACTTTTGAGAACTGGTCTACTTTCACTTTCCGTGTTAACAAGCCCCATCCGCTTGATCTCTCCAACGGTGGGGGCGATCCGCAGCGGGATGTGAACCGCACCTTTGAGATAACCGGCCTGGCCGGCGGCCAGCGCGCGTTTCATTATTATGCAGATGAAGTGAATAAAGTGCTTTACCTGGAAGATAAATATAAACCTGTTCCCGACAGGCGTAACCGTACCGCCAGTGTAGGCGGCGATGGCGGCGCCGTAGTGGATGCGGCGGCGGAAAAGGCTTCGCGTGCACAGGCCGCGCAACAGGCGAAAGACTGGATTCCCGCGGAGGCCCGTAAAAATATCGGTGATGAATCTTTAAAGATAGCGCCCATTGCATTGTCTGCACGAAGGGCAAGAGATTATGCCAATGCACCGGCCTTTGAAAACAGGAAACGTTTTACGGTGAAATATGCCACCACAGATGGTTCGCATGTAGTACTCACTGGTGAGGATGAGAATAAGAACCGTCTTTACGTAGTACTGGACCGCGTGGACAGGAAATATACATTAGCGCCCAGCAAATTGCAGGCAGGAAATTATTGAGAAATACTATGTTGATAAAACGCAGCAGCTGTTACCGGGTGGCCGTTGTAATGGTGTTGGGTATGCTGGCTTGCCATACCAACACCCGGCCACCGGTACCAGGCTGGCCGGAACATTTCGGGTTTGGAAAAACAGCCACTGCCCGGCAAATCGATTCGCTGAACATTTCCATTGCGCCTGATGGCAAAGGATTGCCTGCCGGCAGCGGTAATGCCGCCGCAGGCAAGGCCATTTACCTGGCAAAATGCGCTGCCTGTCATGGTGAAACGGGAGCGGAACCCACATCCAACCGCCTGGTGGCCACCCTGGCCGATACGGTGCGTACTAAAACCATCGGTAACTATTGGCCCTATGCTACCACGGTGTTTGACTATATCCGCCGTGCGATGCCCTTTAATGCGCCGGGGTCGCTCACCAATGAAGAAGTGTACAGTGTTACTGCTTTCCTGTTGTACCGCAATGCCATCATCAGCGATACGTTGCAGCTGAATGCGGTGAACCTGCCACTGATTAAGATGCCGGCCAGAAAGTATTATGTGAACGACGACCGTCGCGGTGGCAATGAAGTAAAATGAATAGGATATGGAAGATAAACATAAGCCAGGTAAAAAGATACCAAGAAGAACCATGCTCAGGACCGCCGCAGTTTCCGCTGCTGCAGCACTGATGGGGGCTACCGGTGTGCAGCGCGCACCGGGCGCCGGCGCACTAACGGATACGGCTATGGGAAAAGATCCCTATGCGGATCCCACCAAAGTTACCGGTACCCTTCCGGGTAAGCTGGGCACCCGTTCCCCGTTTGAGCGACCGGAGAAAAAGCCGTCGGATATTTCTTCCCGCACACCGTTGCAGGATCTGTATGGGATCATTACTCCATCGGACCTTCACTTTGAAAGGAGCCATGCCGGTGTGCCGCTGATCCACCCCGATAAATATGAACTGCTGATCCACGGGATGGTGGAGCGGCCTATGATCTTCACATTACGCGATTTAAAGCGTTTTCCGGCCGTATCCCGTATTGCCTTTATCGAGTGTTCAGGCAACTTCAGATCGGGCAAGGAAACCATGACGCCGCAGGAAATCTGTGGCCTCACCAGCCAGAGCGAATGGACCGGGGTAATGCTATCCACCCTTTTCCGGGAGGTAGGCGTGCATCCGAAAGCTACCTGGTTCCTGGCGGAAGGCTCTGATGCGGCCGTAATGACCCGCAGTATCCCCGTGGAGAAAGGCTGGAAAGACGCCATGATCGCCTACGGACAGAACGGGGAAGCCATCCGGCCGGAACAGGGTTACCCCGCAAGGCTATTCCTGCCCGGATGGGAGGGGAACACCAATATAAAATGGATCCGGCGTATTGAGTTGTCGGATCAACCCTTTATGACAAGGGAAGAAACTTCCAAATACACGGAAACCATCCGGGATCATAAGATCCGCCAGTTCAGCTTTGATATGGACGCCCGTTCTATTATCACGTATCCTTCCTATCCGCAGCAGGTAGAAAAGGGCTGGATAGAAATAAGGGGCATTGCCTGGAGTGGCCGGGGGAAGATAGACAGCGTGGAAATCAGTACGGATGCAGGAAAACACTGGACCAAAGCGGTGTTGCAGGAGCCGGTGATGGATAAGGCGCATACGTATTTCCGGCATCTCTGGTACTGGGACGGTAAGCCTACGGAAATCATGAGCCTCGCGGTAGATGATACCGGTTACCGGCAGCCTACATTAAAACAGCTGGTGCAGGCGCGTGGCACCGACATGGGCGGGTACCATGTGAACCCCGTTACAGCCTGGGTGCTGAAAGGAGATGGCACCGTGTTATTCAAACCGGAAAAATGGAAATGAGCTACTCAAAAAAGGCCAGTTCATCGCGGGTTACTGCATGAAACAGGTTTTGCAGCTGGTGCACATGTACAATGGAGCGGCCATAGGGTATTAGTCCTTCTGCGGCATCCGTGAGCGGCTGGAACACGTTATTTTCATGACGCACATGCACACTGTGCAGGCGGTTATATTTCAGGGAATATACATTTACATCTTCCCCGTATTCAGGGTCTCCTTTTATGAATCCGAATCTCAGCAGCAGGTCTATATCCAGCACCATCGGGTTAACCTTTGCATAGGGCAGTTTACTGAGGGGCAAACCGGAATTATAAACGTAGCCCTGTAGAATCCCTTCTACCATAAACGCTGTTTCTTCCATGTTATAATCAAAGTAAGAAACATAGTTACCTATCCGTATATCTAATTCTTCTATCATGTTTTTATCTTAATAAAACAGGATCAGCAGCAGGGCGATCAATGCCGGTAATGCCTGTACGAAAAAGATTTTTTTATCGGCCGTAAGTGCGCCATAAATACCGGCAACCGCTACGCAGCCCAGGAAAAACAGGGCCACCCGTAAACTCCATACCGGATCGGAAATAAAAAAGGTCCAGGCCAGGCCTGCAGCCAGGAACCCGTTATACAAGCCCTGGTTGGCGGCCAATGCTTTGGTGGGAGGAAACAGCTCCCGGGGCAGTTGCTTAAATACTTTGGGGCCCCTGCTGGTCCATGCAAACATTTCAAACCATAGGATATACAGATGTTCCAGCATCACAAAAGCGATCAGTATTTTTATGAGTACCAGCATAGTGTTGTGGTTTATAAATAAATATAGGTCAAATTATCCTTTCTGCAAGCCAGGCGATGGCCAGCGCCATGAGGGAACCAACGGCATAACACACACAATCGCTCCACAGGAAGCCATGCCCCAGCAGGATGCCCGCGGGCGTGTTACGGATACGGACTGCCCATTCAGCCTGGTATAGCTGCTGTATTTCTATCAGGAGGCAAACGGCGTAATTGCTGATACCGATTTTCCATAACGGGGTAACCGGGAAAAGAAAGCGAATGCCAAAGAAGATACAAGTGGCGGATAATACATCGCCGCCATATATTCGTATGATACCGGGAAAATACTGGGGAGCCCAACGTGTGGCCAATCCAAAGGGGATATTCAGTAAAATAAGGAAAAAGTAGATCCAGCGTCTTTTTGCTGCCATAAGGTGAAAAAGCCGTAAATATAGGAAGGAAAATTGGAATATGTGGGATTTCGGGAGAAAGAAAAAGGGACCTTGGGCCCCTTCAGCAACGCAATAACCCGGGTGATCGGGTTATTGCTGATTATCACTTTCTACGCTGCTTTTCTTTTTTCCGCGGTTGGTTCCACCTTTGCGGCCAATAGCCGCCATGTGTTCGCGATTTCTGCTAACGGCTTCACCGCCTTTTTTGCCTGCAGCACGGGCCTCTTCAGAAGTGAATTTATGGGCAACACCTTGCTGGTGCGCAGCTTTTCCACCTTCTCTTGAAATGGCACGTTGCTGTTCAGGGTCCATAGAAGCAAATCCGCGTTTACTGTGTTTACTCTTCTGATCGGAGTTCTTTTCCGAAGCATGGTTCACCGGTGTGGCAGTTTGATATCTGATGTCTTCCATAATCCTGAGGTTTTTTTTAGTGATAGTAGTTAAACATTTACAGGAAGCTGAACAAGATATGTGCCATCACGTATCAGTCAAGCTGGTAGCTCATTTGCGCTGCCTCCGGATGCAGAGTAGGGCAATACATTCCACAATCCATAGAATTTTCCACACACTTTTTATTGTCTGTTCTACAGTTTTTAAAGGAGAACTCTCTCATTTTCCGTGGCTTATATTTTGTTTCCACATCAACGTTATTCTATTCTTAACCCATCTAAATTTTTATGTTATGGCAAAGTATTCAAAAGAATCGCAGCACAAAGTGGAAGAAAATATGAAGGAAATGAAGCAGGGAAAACTGAAGAGCGGCAGAAGCAATAAGAAAGTTACCAATCCTAAGCAAGCTATCGCCATAGGCTTGTCGGAAGCAAGAAAAGAAGGAGCGAAGGTGCCTAAGAAAGCAGCGGCTAAAAAATCCACGCCAAAAAAATCTGCTGCGAAAAAAGCAGCGCCTAAAAAAGCAGCAGCGAAAAAATCTTCCGCAAAAAAAACAACCGCAAAAAAAGCAGCTCCTAAGAAAGCTGCTGCAAGAAAAACTACGGCAAAAAAATCAACGGCCAGGAAAACTACGGCTAAAAAAGCGGCAACAAAAAGAGCAGCGCCTAAAAGAAAGGCGGCTACCCGTAAAAAATCCGCAGC
>JBCNPS010000284.1:0-9326 GCA_039593235.1 Chitinophaga sp.
GTTTATTGAACTCCCGCTTGTAATTCAGCATAGCATTGTAGGTAAGATGATAATAATAGGAGCTGCTTTTACTATAAGCAAGCGGGGTATTGTTATCGCCCCCTTTTTTTACGAATGCCAGCGTATCGGGATTATCAGTCCTGATCCATCGCTCATAGTTTTGCGTGGTACCCAAACTGCCAACGGCATTTGTCTGGTAAGCAAAAGTACCTGTTAAGCTCAATCCTTTGGTGAGGAAGCTCAGGTCCACATCCAGTCCTACCTGTGAGGATATATTGGTAACGGTATGCCGGTAATACCCGGAGCGGTTAAGCATACCATAGGTGGGCGCATTTACCCGCTCTGTGGTGATTACATTTCCATCGGGTGTAAGCGGACCGTAAGTAGTGGGCGGCATCTGGAAAAAGCTGCCATATATGGTAGCATTGCCGGAGCCGGGGGTACGTTCTCTTTTGATGTTACCGCTCAGGCGCAGAAATCCCCTGATGTACTTATTGAGGGTCATATCCAGGTTGCTGCGGTAGTTTACCCAAACATTATTGGCGTTGGGATCATATTTGGTTTGATCCGTTTTAAACTGGCCGCCCTGGTGCATTACATTGATGTTGGAGAAGAATTGCACATTGTCATTGCCTGCAGATAAGTTTACCGCTACGCGCTGCATGGAGGCAATGTCTTTCATGTATTGTTCATACCAGTTATTATTGGGATACAGTTGTTTATCCGTTCCGTTGCGGTAGCCTTCAATTTGTTTTTCAGAGAACAAATAATGATCGCCTAAGCCATCGTTAAATGCGGCCTGGTTTCTCATAATAGCATAGTCGGCAGCGTTGTAGAAAACCGGTTTGGTGGTTACCTGCTGGAAGGACTGGTCCATCCGGACATTCACTTTCAGTTTGCCTTTATGTCCCCGTTTGGTGGTGATCACCATCACGCCGTTGGCGCCCTGTATGCCGTACAATGCCTGTGTGGAGGCATCTTTGAGGATGGAAACGGATTCAATTTCGCTGGCGGAAATGTATTCCAAAGTCTGGTTACTGTTGTAAGCGCAAATGATGCCGTCTATTATTACCAGCGGACCATTTTCGCGTGCAGACGAAATGCCTCTTATAAAGAGGTTGGTGTTAGCCCTGGATAGTTCGGAGAAAGTTTCCATAGTGGTTAATCCCGGCAGGCGGCCGGCCAGTGTTTGAGTAAGATTGGCCACCGGCGATCTTTCCAGCGTTTCACCGCTAACGGTAGCTACGGCGCCGGTTACATCCCCGCGGAGCTGGGTGCTGTATCCCAGCTGTACTACCTCATCGCGGTGATGGGGATCCCGTTGCAACGTGGTGTCTGTAACTTTCTCTTTTGTGATTGCAGGTAGTTGCTGCGCCTGCAGGGTTGCTTCCCGCGAAGCCATGGCAACTACCGTAAATGTGAGTATTATATTGATGGTTAATTTAGCTCTCATGTTCCTGGTATTACAAGCATTTACAAATGTTTTTATTACCAACCGGGATTTTGCCAGTTATTGCCGGTGATGGCCTGTAAACGGTTAGCCTCCTGTAATGGAATTGGCAGGAGTAGAAATTTGCCGGTATAATTCCTGCGTTCTGTTTCCCTTACCGGCCGGCGTTTATAGCTGAAACTGCCATTGGGGTTGCGGGTAATTTCCATAGCAGTGACCCACTTGTCTGTTTTAGAAAGATCTGCTGTTGGAGCGCACCAGCGGCGCACATCAAAGTAGCGGTGTTCTTCCATGGCAAGTTCCACCCTGCGTTCACTATGCACGCGTTGAATAAGTGCCGGCTGTGATAAACCGGCAGGCAGATCAGGCATACCTGCCCTGTTCCTGATCTCATTTACAGCAGCCGTTGCTTCCGCCAGCTTGCCAGCTTGTGCGGCGGCTTCCGCGAAATTGAGGATCACTTCTCCCAGGCGGAAAAGTTTGGTGTTGGCGCCCCCTACGGGGTTATCGTTCCCTGAATTGGGATGCAGGAATTTTCTTTCGAAATAGCCGGTGCGGGTGGCTTTCCTGGCGGTGGAATGAATGCCTGTTTGCGGCTCGCCCACATAGGTAGCGATCACGCGTACCCTGTTGCCTATACCACCGGGATAATTTTCAAAAGACGCTGCGGTTTCGCTGAAGGTCCACCAGGCTTTTCTTTTGGAGCCATTGTAATAGATGGAAGCATAAAAGCGCGGATCCCGGTTTTCGTACGGTTTGTTGGGATCGTACTGTGTATTGGCAGTATTGTAATTGGGTTGTGTATGTTTTTCATCTGCGTACGGATTATCCGGGTTCAGCACCGGTAATCCATTACTTGTTTCATACGCATCTACCAGTTCCTGTGTAGGGCAGGTGCCTGATTTATAGCCATCCTGCGCCCCAACGCCGTCGATGTCCCATATATTACCCTGCCCGTCCCTGCTTTGGTAAATAGTTTCCTTATCAGTAGGATTGGAGGTGTATACCATTGTTTGGGTGAAGTATTCGTTATACAGGGCGGTATGCACATCTTTGTTGGGGCCGAGGTATGCTTCGTCGGCAAGATAGATATGCGGAAGGTTTACTTTATTGTATAATTCGTACCCATTTGCACGCAGGTTGGCGAGGGATGTTTTGTTGACGGTATATGCTTCCTGCCAGTAATCTTTTCCCGCATTATACAACGGGCTGGCCGCAAACAGGATCATCCTGGATTTGATGGCTTCCGCCATGGCTTTATTAACCCGGCCGCCTTCTCCCGTTGTGGTGATCCTCCAGGGGAGTTCTGCTGTTGCCAGGGCAACATCACAATCTTCCATAATAAATTTCACCACGTTGTAATAGCTCTCTTTAGACATACCGGAGAAATCATCCGTAAAATCATGCGGTTCGCGTTCCACCGGCAGGGCGGGGCCATACCACTTCAACAGTTCTGCGTAGTAATAAGCCCGGAGTAAATGGGCTTCTGCTTTCCACCGGTTGCGGTCGGCCGGGTTGGTAACATTGGCGCTATCAATGCGGCTGATAAATACGGAACAGTTTCGTATAGCGTTCCAGTATCTTGCCCAGTAATCGCCGTTGCCGGCGTCTGCACTGATATTGACAACAGGATGATTGCCTGCGGAGGCGTCGCCGTTATACACACGTCCTGCCATGAGACTGGGTTCTGCTTCTGCGTCGGTGTCCCAGGCTTCATCGCTCCACACTACCGGGCCGCGGCTCCAGAAGTAATACCTGGCGCCTTTTGCCGGCATGTTGCTGTAACAGCTGTTTAAAAATGCACCTACCTTGGTGTTATCTGCAAAAATATCGTTCATCGAGATCTTGCCATCCGGCGCCATATCCAGGGCTTTCTTACAGGCGCCCATGGCCAGCAAGAGGAGTAGCAGCAAATATGTGTATATCGTTTTCATAACTTCGTTATTGTAGTATCAGAATGTTGCATTAAATCCGAAATTCATCATACGGGTTACAGGATAGCCAATACTGTTAGTTGTTTCCGGGTCAAGATGACCCATCTTCAGTTTATCCCAGGTGAGCAGGTTCTGTGCACTAACGTATACGCGTACTCCTTTTATGCTGGCTCTTTTCAGCCAACCTGCGGGGAGTGTATAGGCCAGTTCTATATTTTTGAGGCGGATGAAAGACCGGTCCATGATGAAAAAGTCGTTGGCAGTATGGTTAGTGGTATTTCTTGTACTCAGCGCCGGGTAAGTAATTTTCTCTCCCTTCGCATAGCGCTCTGCTGTCCATGCCGTTTTATGGTAGTCGAAATAGGTGCCTTGTATAATATTTTCATACACCCCCTGGTTAGCATAATTAGAAGAATACCTGCCTACGCCCTGGAAGAAAACGGTGAGATCGATGCCTTTATAACCCAGCGCCAGTGTGGCGCCGTAAACAATGCCGGGAATGCTGGTATATTTGATAGGGGCCAGATCTTTATCATCTACCACGCCATCTCCATTCAGGTCGAGGTATTTGAAATCGCCCACTCTCGGACTGCCAAAACCATAGGTGGTATGCGCCAGGTATTTATCCAGTTCTTCCTGGGAATTAAAGTAGCCGTTTCCGTTACTATAGTCAATTTTATATCCCCAGCTTTGCCCGAGTGAAAAACCGGTTTGCCGGTACCTGTATGCATACGCCTCGCTATTAATGGCTTCATCGATAAACTTCACGGTATTATGGTTATAACCGAAATTGCCCCTGAAATTGAGATGAAGGTTCCTGGTAATATTTTTATTATAGGTGACTTCAATTTCAAATCCTTTATTATCTACTTCGCCCATATTGATCCTCGGGATTTTATCGAGTGGTACGCCTTGCAGCTGGGGGATAGTGCCACGGCTTATCAGGATATCTGAGCGGTTTTCGATGAAGTAGTCGAAGGTAATTCCCAGGCTGCCCAGTAATTCGAGGTCTATGCCATAGTTTTGTTTCCGGGCCAGCTCCCAGGTAATATTTGTATTGCCCAGTAATCCCTGGTTAATGCCCTGTCCGAGGCCGAGGCTTCCCAATGGACCGCCGCCCATGGTGATATCGCTCTGGTAGAGGAAACGGGCATTTCCCATTTTATCATTTCCTACTTTACCATAGGAGGCCCTTAATTTTAGATTGGTCAGGAAATGGTTTCCTTTCAGGAATTTTTCATTGCTCACTGCCCATCCTGCGGATACTGCAGGGAAGAAACCGTAGCGTTTCCCTGGTGCAAATTGTTCTGAACCGTTATAGCCCATGTTTATTTCCGCCAGGTACCTGTTATCGTATCCATAGGTAGCTCTTGCGGCGATGCCTACTACGTTGAACGGGATCTCCCCGGCGGGGGATTCCCAGTAATCACGTTGTGCCAGCACCATACCGCCTACATCATGTTTCCCGCCAAAGGTCCTGTTATAGTTGATGCCCCCCTGTATGTTAATATTATAGCGGGAATCTGCGCCTTTGTTGAGCGCCAGCCGGTTTTCGCCGGAGCGTTTTAAGGCATAGCTTAACTCGTCTGTCTGGTAGTTCACCTGCGCCAGGTAAAGCTGTTCTGTTTTGTAGCCCTGCACAGCGGTTGTTGCTTTGGAATCATAGGAGATCATTCCTTTCAGACTGAGTCCCTGGGTCACTGTTTTGCTTAGATCCCATTCCAGTCCCAGCGTGCTGTTAAGATTGGATCTTACCTCGTTCCGGTAACCAAACCGGTTCATGATCTCAAATGCGGAACGGTCCATGTAACCGGGATCAACGATTTTCCCGGCGGGCACGCCAAATCCGTCTATTGTAGTAGGACCGGGAGTAATAGGAAGAATGGTTTGCGCCTGGTAAATAAGATCCGTTATCATCCAGTCGGTGGAGCTGCCGGGATATAAACCGGCGGATGGCATATTCACCCGTTCTATATAGGTCCCGATATTCAGGAATGCTTTGAGGGAAGGGGTTATTTTATAATCGAGATTAGACCGGAAGCTGTATCGATCCAGTTTCGAGGAAGGGTCATAACCCAATTGTGATTTTGGTTCTGTTTTGAGGTTTCCTCCCTGGTGAAGATAAGTGGCGTTGGCAAAATAGGCTACTTTATCAGTACCTCCGTTAAGACTTACATTCACACGTGTTTGCGGGGAATACCTGGAGATGTATTCACGGTAGTAGTCATGATCGGGATAGATGTAGTTGCGGATCCTTGCTTTGTTTGCATAGTCCGGATCTTTGGGATCCAGCCCTGCCAGGGGATTGGCGTACTTATCTATAATTTCCTGGGGGAAAGGGGGAGTAGTGATGCCATCATTTTTTGCGGCTTCGTTGCGCAGCGCCATGTACTCAACGGAGTGTAGCCGTTCGGGTTCCCTGGTAAAGGAGGAATAACTCTGATCCACGCTGATGTTCAATTCTGTTTTACCTGGTTGTCCTCTCCGGGTGGTAATAAGTATAACGCCGTTGGCCCCGCGTACGCCAAATACGGCGGTGGCGGAAGCATCTTTTAATACCGTAACGGAAGCCACTTCATTGGGATCTATGGTGCGGATATTATCACGTGGCACCCCATCTATGAGTATAAGTGGCGCGGTACCATTGGTAGTAGCGGCGCCTCTCAGGTACAGGGTGGCATCATCGCGCCCCGGTTGTCCGCCGCCGGACTGTATAGCGGTAAGGCCGGGCAAACGGCCGGCCAGCGCATTTGCGAGGCTGGCGGCCGAACTTTGCCTGATATCTTTTGTTTGTACAGAAGATACTGCGCCGGTTACAGAGATCTTTTTCTGTTGGCCGTAACCCACTACCACTATTTCATTTAATTTTTCATAGGAAGATGATAGTCTTATGTACATGTTTGGTTTGCTGTTTACAGCAATTACCTTCCGGTTATATCCCATGTAACTAAAGATCAGTATGGCATCGGGTGGGGCCTCTATGGTAAAGTGGCCCTCCCCGTTTGTTTGGGTCCCATTATCTGATCCCTGAATTTTAACGGTAACACCGGGCAGGGGATTAGCTGCGGAGGAATCTGCAACGGTGCCTGAAATTTTAATTTTGTTTTGTGCAAGGGACGCAAAAGAGCAGCAAATTCCCAGCAGGAGCAAGCATAATGTTGCCCTGTGACGGATAGAATTTTCTTTCATATTGTGGTCTTTTTAGACTTTTCTGCTAACGTGATTTTGGGTTGATAAAAATTTGATTCAGTAAGCCTGTATGGTGTAACTATTCCTGTTCTTCGAAAAGGTAGTTGAAACGGCCGGCTGGCGCCACATCTCCGTTTATGAGGAAGTCCATGATGTTGCCTTCCTGCTGCATATTATCCGACCATTTAAATTCAAAATTCAGCCGGTTACCGATGGGCTGCAATAATTCCCTGGGGATGCGTATTTCCAGCTGGTTGCCGGTATAACGGTAATCCACCTCCGTAATTTTTTCCCAGTTCCATCCGTGCAGGGATCTTTCCAGAGTAGCTTTGGCGCCTGGCGATGTACGGTTGATCACATAGTCGTATCCTTCCCATCCGGATTGTTTGCTGTGGTCCGCATCAATGAATAGTCTCATCCATCCGGGGCCGTTGGGAGAAGTCAGCTTATCTGCTGTTTGCACGAGGAAGTATACGTATTTCCTGTCGCGGGCCACTTTGGCGGCAACAATATCATTCCTGCCGGATGTGTTGGTATAATGAGTGCCCGGGTAGCCGTCTGCATCGCGGTGGAGGGTACTTCCGCGATGTGCTTTATAAAGAGGTAATACATCGGACCAGTCATTGAATTTGCCGTCGATAAGTATATTTTTTTTGCGGGATATTTTCTCCGGTGGCGGCATACCTTTGAAGCGGCGGATGTTGGCAGTCAGCTGGTAATAATAGTTATCGTTATGCCCTCCTTTCATGGGCTCTATGTCGCGGCTGTTCTCTGTATCAAATTCGTCGGGGAAGGCATTGGGCTGGCCGCACCATGTTTCATACCGGCCGGCAATCCATTCGTTCCATCCAGTTACGAAAGCCAGTTCTACATTTTGTTTCAGCGCATAGTCCCATTGTTCCTGGAAGTTCAATCCATACTGGTGGGCATCCGGCCGGGTATCGTGGCCGTTTTTATCAGTGTAGCTTCTGCCAAAAGCGCCCTTTGCATTCATAGGATTCAGGCCGTTGGCTTTGGTCCAGTTCTGGGCAACGCCTACTGTCATTTGTTCAAAGCTGCCATCGGGGTTCCTTGCAAATCCGTGCTGCGGGTATATTTCCAGCCAGCCCCATTGATCGTTGCGTTGGGGCCCTTTATTGTATACCGGTTGCCCGGGCCGGAAAGTGAAGAAGTTTTTTATCTCTTCATTAATATTATCAGGGTAAGCCATGATTAGCGGCTTACCTTTCCATTGAAACCAGAGTTCTTTATATAATCCCGGTTTATAGAGGTCGTTGTATACCTGGTTGATGGCGCTTTTCGTGTCGTTGCTGGCTCCGAATCCCATCATAAAAGCGATTTGCGGGGTGCGTATACCATTCTTCCTGGCTTCGGCAAATACCTCGCATAGTTTCATGTAGGCCGATTTCCAAACAATATCGCCATTGGTACAATCAAACATGATCATATCCACGCCGGCATCTGCCAGCATTTCCGCATGCTTCCATATCACCCACTTATCCAGGCTGGTATAGTAACCAAAGAGGGGCTCATTCCAGAAGTTCATGATTTTTTGAGGCCAGGCGGGATGATGGAAATCGTACAGCGCATCAGGGTGTTGCTGCATGAAAAGTGTTGTATTATGAGGTGTCAGATCTTTGCTCTGATCCTGGTGCCAGGTCCAGTAAAACATACCTACAAACCTGTCTTTTTTTTCTGCGCCCACTTCTTCATAAGTAGGAAGCTTTCTGCCGAGTGCATCCGTGGCGGGCAATGTGGCGGTATAATTAGTCAATTGCTCCTGCGCTGAAACAACAAACGTGGGGGTAATCAGCAGCAGGGCGCCGCTGAAAAACTGTAACAATACATTTTTCATAATAGTGGAATGGAATTGGTTGATAGTGTCCGCTATATACTTATCTCACTGAGTCCACTGTTAGCGTAATCAATATTAACAGATAAAATTAATTCCAGCAACCTGCTCCATCATGCACTATCCTGCACTATCCTGTAATTGTGCTGAATGTAATTGTGCAATGAAAATATTGACGCATTGAAATTTTTCAGGACAATTAATTATAAATGACTCGCTCATCAACCCCATTTTTATACCTTGATTTTTTAATTACTTTTACATCTCAACTAAAATCGGGTTTACAAATTTGTCGCAGGAATCTTCTTATAATGAGTATCAGCTTTTGCGGGGATTGGCTTCGGCAGATACATTTCATTATTCGTACATATTTAAAGCATATTACAGTGCGCTTTGCCTCTATGCCGAAAAGATCATCGGTGAGCCGGGGCATGCAGAAGATATTGTGCAGGATGTTTTTGAAAGATTATGGCAGAAGCCATATGCTTTCGAGACCGTGCGGCATCTGAAGGATTATCTGTACAAGGCTACACGTAATGCGGCCCTTAATTTTTTGAAAGGGGCGCAGCATAGTAAGGAACGCCAGGCTAAGTTTCTCCATGAGCAGGAGGATGGCGACGCAGGGGAAGACCTGGACATCATCCGCATGGAGGTTTTCAGGATGATCTACCGGGAAATTAACAACCTGCCGGAGAAATGCGGGGAGATCGTCCGCATGAGTTATATAGAAGGACTGAAGAATGAACAGATCGCCGAAATTCTTTCCATTTCCCTACAAACGGTTAAAAACCAGAAAACCAGGGGCATGAAGCTGCTGAGAACACGTCTGTCATTGACTGCATTTGCTTTATTCCTATTATTTTCCCAACAGTCATAATTTTTTTTTCGTTCTTTTAGTACG
>JBCNPS010000285.1:0-9267 GCA_039593235.1 Chitinophaga sp.
CTGCCGCATCCGGAGCCAAAGGAGGCGCTTCCCGGCTGCTGCTCACCGATGCCTGGATCGTTAAAACATCCCGGCTCGATCAATCTATTGAAGCAAGCGGCACCTTGCAAAGCAATGAAGAAGTGGAAGTAAAACCGGAGATCAATGGCCGTATCACACACCTTTATTTTAAAGAAGGCACCACCGTTAGAAAAGGGGACCTTCTCGTTAAACTATACGATGAAGACCTTAAAGCACAACTTCAAAAACTGAAATTACAGCAACAACTGGCTAAAACAACCCTGGAACGCCAGGAAAACCTCCTTAAAATAAATGGTATCAGCCAGCAGGATGTAGATGTGACCCGTAACCAGGTAAGCGCTTACGGCGCAGATATGGAATATACCCAAACCCAGTTACAGAAAACCGAACTGCGGGCCCCCTTCAGTGGCAAACTCGGCTTACGTAATGTCAGCGAAGGCGCTATCGTATCTTCTACCACCATTATAACTACCCTCCAGCAGATAGATCCGCTTAAAATGGACTTCTCCGTAGCGGAAAAATACCGTAATTCCATTAAGAACGGCGACCAGGTTAACTTCCTGGTTTCCGGCGACAATAAAGAATATAAAGGCAGCATTTATGCTATCGATCCTAAAATAGACCTTACCACCCGTACGGTAAAACTCCGTGCCATCGTTCCTAATAATAGCGGTATCCTGTTCCCGGGCTCCTTCGCCAAAGTGAAAATTTTGCTGAAAGACCTGCCCGACGCCCTGATGATACCATCCCAGGCAGTTATTCCCGGTACCCGTGATAAAAAAGTAATTATAGCCGATAAAGGCAAAGCCAAATTTGTAACGGTAGAAACAGGCATCAGAACAGAAAGCAGCGTACAGATCACCAGCGGCCTCCAGCCCGGTGATACGGTTATTATCACTGGTATCCTCCAGCTGAAACCAGGCATGCAGTTGAAGTACAATAAGATACAATAATCATTTTCCCCACCGCACTATCCCCGGCAGCCTCACTGCCAAAGGGAAGCCCGGCAGGAAAATCTGAAAATAATTATCATGAGTTTACCTTCATTATCTCTCAAACGCCCGGTATTTGCTATCGTGATGAATATCATTATCGTGATATTCGGCCTGGTGGGCTTTACTTTTCTGGGGGTAAGGGATTTCCCGGCAATCGATCCGCCTATCGTGAATGTACGCACCTCCTACGCAGGCGCTAACTCCGACATCATCGAAACACAGATCACTGAACCATTGGAAAAACAGATCAATGGTATTGCAGGGATCAAAAATATCTCTTCCAGCAGCAGCCAGGGAAGCAGTAATATCACTGTTGAATTTGAACTGGGGCAGGACCTGGAAGGCGCCACAAACGATGTGCGTGATAAAGTATCGCAGGCATTGCGACAGCTGCCACCCGATATCGATGCGCCACCGGTAGTGTCCAAGCAGGACGCCAACTCCGATCCCATCATTTCCATGACGGTGCAGAGTAACACCCGCAACCAGCTGGAAGTAACCGAATATGCCTCCAACGTACTCCTGGAAAAACTCCAAACCATTCCCGGCGTAAGCGCCATACAGATATGGGGTGAAAAACGATACGCCATGCGTATCTGGATGGATCCTGCCAGGCTATCTTCCTATAGTCTCACCCCCGGCGATGTACAAGCCGCCCTGTTACGCGAAAACGTGGAACTGCCCTCCGGAAAAATTGCCGGTAACGCCACCGACTTTACCGTGCGCACCTTCGGCCGGCTTGTATCTGAAGAGGATTTCAACGGCCTGATCATCAAAAATGTAAACGGCAGCGAAATACGTATCCGCGACATTGGCCAGGCAGTACTTGGCCCGGAAAATGAAGAAACCGTGCTGAAGGAATCAGGCAGTCCCATGATTGCACTCGCGCTTATTCCGCAGCCTGGCTCCAACTACGTAGCCATCGCAGATGAATTTTATAAACGTTTTGAACAGCTGAAAAAAGATATCCCGGAAGATTACTCCGTGAATATCGCTATGGACAACACCCGCTTCATCAAAAAGTCTATTGAAGAAGTGGAAGAAACCCTCATAGTAGCACTGGTACTGGTAATTATTATCGTATACCTGTTCTTCCGCGACTGGCTCATGGCCCTCCGCCCACTCATCGATATTCCCGTATCCCTGATCGGCGCCTTCTTTATTATGTATGCCTGCGGCTTTACCATCAATATCCTCACCCTGCTGGCTATTGTGTTGGCTACCGGTCTTGTGGTGGATGATGGTATTGTAGTAACCGAAAATATTTATAAGAAGATAGAACAGGGGATGCCCCGCATGCGGGCCGCCAGGGAAGGATCTGAAGAAATATTCTTCGCCGTTATCGCTACGTCGATCACACTGGCGTTTGTATTCTTACCGATTATTTTCCTCCAGGGTTTCGTAGGACAACTGTTTCGTGAGTTTGGTATTGTGGTAGCCGGCGCGGTGATCATATCTGCCTTTGTATCACTTACATTAACACCTGTACTCAACGTAAAACTGGGTCGTAAAACACATACTCATTCCTGGTTCTATACTAAAACAGAACCTTTCTTCCGCTGGATGGAAGACGGATACCAGAAATCACTACAAGGGTTTATGCGGTTTCGCTGGGTAGCCGGGTTAATCATTGCCGGTTGTCTGGTAATGATCTATTTTCTTTTCAAAACACTTCAGTCGGAACTGGCGCCCCTGGAAGACCGCAGTACTTTCCGCCTTTCCATTACCACGCCGGAAGGTACCGCGTTCGATTACATGGATAACTATGTAGATAAGCTCACTAAGTTCATGATCGATTCCATTCCTGAAAAGAAGATCATCCTGAGCGTAACCTCTCCAGGCTTCAGCGGCTCCGGCGCGGTAAACACCGCCTTTGCCAACGTGATGCTCACAGAACCGCACGACCGTACCCGCTCCCAGAAAGATATCGTGAATATGGTGAACCGGAGCATGAACAAGTTCCCCGAGGGTAAAGTATTCGCCATTGAATCTCAAACCATCCAGGTAGGCCGCCGCAGCGGGTTGCCGGTATCGTTTGTACTGGAACATATCAACTTCGATAGTCTCACCAACGTGCTGCCGAAATTCATGGAAGAAGTAGGCAACAGCCCCGTTTTCCAGGGAACAGATGTGGATCTTAAATTCAATAAACCGGAACTGCGCATTCATATTAACCGCGACAAGGCAACACAGCTCGGCGTTTCCGTGCAGGATATTTCCTCCACGTTACAGCTGGCGCTGAGTAACCTCCGCTATGGTTATTTCATCAGGAACGGTAAACAGTACCAGGTAATGGGACAGGTGTTCCGCGCCGACCGCGATGATCCGATGGATCTCCAGAACCTGTATGTACGCAACTCCCGCGGCGAAGCCATACAGCTCGATAACGTGGTAAGTATTGAAGAAGAAACCAGCCCGCCGATCATCTATCACTTTAACCGTTACAAATCGGCGACCGTATCTGCGGGGCTGGCTCCGGGCCGGACCATCGGCGACGGTATTAACGAGATGTATCGCATCTACAATAAACTGCAGCAGGAACATGTGCTGAACGATTCCTTCAACACCGCCCTGTCAGGCTCTTCCCGCGATTATGCAGAAAGTGGCTCCAACACTATGTTTGCGCTGGTGCTGGCACTGGTGCTTATTTACCTGGTACTGGCCGCGCAGTTTGAAAGCTGGGTAGATCCGCTCATCATCATGTTAACGGTGCCACTGGCATTTGCAGGAGCATTGCTTTCGCTATGGATATTTAATCAAACATGGAATATCTTCTCCCAGATCGGTGTAATTATGCTGATAGGACTTGTAACGAAAAACGGTATCCTGATCGTGGAATTTGCCAACCATCAGCGTGATTCCGGCATGCAAAAATCAGAAGCGGTGATCCATGCTTCGTCTATGCGTTTACGGCCTATCCTGATGACGAGCCTTGCCATGGCCCTCGGCGCATTGCCTATTGCCATGTCGCTGGGCGCTGCGGCCACCAGCCGTATCCCGCTAGGGATCGTTATTGTAGGCGGAATCATATTTTCTCTGGTGCTGACGCTGTTTGTAATCCCGGCCATGTACACCTTCCTGTCGCGCAGGGGCCTGCACAAAGCCGATGAAGAAGATGAAACGGAAAATGATGAAGAAGCACAGGTAGCAGCAGCACATGCCTGAGTATAACAGATTTGAATGATCACGATATGCTATTTATGATGAAAAATATAAAGAAGTGTTTCCTCTTATTCCTGTTCATGGTAAGTGCAGGTGCGCTAAAAGCACAGCAGCAGGTACTTACCCTCGAACAGGCGATAGATGTGGCGCTGAAAAATAACTACGATATCCGTTTGGCCAGGAATACCGCAGAACTGGCAGCAAACGATTACGCTTATGCAAATTTTGCATTTGCACCACGTTTGAATGGCACCGCAGGAACCACCTGGAACAACACTGCCACCAAACAGGAATTTGTGAATGGCACCAAACGTGATACGAGCGGCATTAAGAGCAATAACCTGACGGGGAATGTGACGCTTAGCTGGACGCTGTTCGATGGTTTAAAAATGTTTGCTACACGCAATAAGATTGCGTCTATCCGTGATCTCGGCGAACTGGCTATCAAAGACCAGGTACAAAATTCCATCTCCACCATTATCGGCGGATACTATAACATTGTACAGCAAAAGCAACAGTTAAAAGCATTGGCAGAGCAGATGTCTATCTCCGAAGAACGGGTAAAACTCTCCGATGCAAAATTCAGTACGGGGCTTGCTCCTAAAACGGACCTGCTGCAATCAAAGGTAGATCTCAATGCGCAGAAGGCTTTATATATCCGCCAGCAAACATTGATAGAACAAAGCAAAGCACTACTGAACCAGCTGATGGCGGTGCCCGCCGGCGCCACCGGCTATGACGTGGTGGACTCTATCCCGTTAAACAGCGGTCTTTCCTTTGCTGTATTGCAGCAAAACATTGCCAACAACAACACGTCTATCAAAGTACAGCAACAGAATGTGAATATCTCAGCGCTCACGGTAAAGGAACGCAAGGCAGATTATTTCCCGATAATATCCTTCAATTCAGGCTATAATTATAACCGGAATACTTCTAACGCCGCCACCAATGCCTTCAGCCCTAAATTCAGCAGGAATGGCGTTTTCAATTATGGATTTACCGCTGCCATTCCAATCTTTAATGGCTTTAATGTAAAAAGACAGGTACAGAACGCAAGGATAGATTTTGATTTTCAGAACATCACGCTGGATAATGTAAAATCCCAGGTAGATCTTTCACTGAACAACGCATTCAAGGACTACGAATACTATAAAAAACAGGTGTTGCTGGAAGAAGAAACCAATGACCTGGCAAGGGAAAATGCGATGGTGGCTTTAGAACGTTTCAAACAGGGCGTGTCCACTATCCTGGAAGTAAAAATAGCGCAACAAAGCCTGGAAGATTCTTACTACCGGCTAATACAGGCCCGCTATAATACCAAGCTCGCAGAAACAGAGCTGGGCAGGTTGAATGGGGCATTACTACAGTAGTTTAATTTTTTTATATTGTAAGCGGATAAGTAAGGGAGAGATATCCTGCTTATCCGCTTCTTATTTCCGGGCATATCACGGCTCCAACTGTGCGGGCACGAACAGGACGTTGTATCAATAACGAACACATCTAACATTATATAATGTAAAATATACTACCATTCAAAGGTCCACCATCCGGCATGGTTTTGCAAATAATCCATCCGGATTATAAAACAGGATAAACATGTTACGTTACCTTCTATTGGCCTTCAGTGGCATCGTTTCTTTTAACAGCATATGCGCCGCACAGGAGCTCCGTACCGTGAACCGGACGGCCATCAGTGGTGCTGTGATTCATTTAAATGAAGCACCAGGCCCGGGAATAGCCTGGATTAAGAACAAACAATTCGACAAAGGCACTATTGAATTTGATGTAAAAGGAAAGAATGTTCTTCAGCAAAGTTTTGTTGGCTTTGCATTTCACGGCATCAATGATTCCACCTATGATGCCATTTACTTCAGGCCCTTTAATTTCCAGGTACCTGAAGCCGGCAGGAGAAGCCACTCCGTACAATATATTTCACTTCCAGCAAACGACTGGCAATTGCTAAGGGAAAAATATCCCGGGAAATATGAAAATGAGATCGATCCATCCACTGATCCCAACAAATGGTTTCATGTAAAGATCGTAATAACGGATGACGAAGCAGCCGCCTTTGTAAATGGCAAAAGATGTTTAACCGTTACATTACTTGGCACACAAAAAACCGGCATGATAGGATACTGGGTTGGCAATGGCTCCGGTGGCGACTGGAAGAATCTAAAAACAGACTAAGACTGTTGATTGATATGTTAGAAGCACGGCTTTAGGAACACGGGTTCTTAAAGCCTTTTTTTGAGTCATTTTTTAATCAGAAAATAAATTTAGGTAGGAATCTCAATTATTTTTTTCTCAATCAAAATTAATTACATAATTTAGTTTCAATGTTTGTTACCAACCATTAGTTTCACGTTAACTTCTCACCAAAACTTTTCCTCAACTCTTTTTAATTTGTTTAGTCATGGCACTGTACACGACAACAACTGTATCAATAGAAGACCAGCAATTCAGGCAATTTGATTTTCTGCATTTGAAACAATCTATCAGGAAACATCATGAATTTGAACTGGGTATAGGATACGAATGGCTATCCCGGTATGGATCAAATGTTGTTGCTGCAGGCAACCATTTATTGGGAAAAGAAATCAGTATCTGCATACAGCCCGTTGAATCAACATGCAGCCCCTTACTATTCAATGGTATCATTACCGGTGTGAGTGCAGGAAAAGAAAATAACAACAGTACCGGTAGTTGTATCATCCGGGGTAGCAGTCCTACTATATTACTTTCAGGCAGCCCGCATATGCAATCCTTTGAGCAACAGTCCTTATCATCCATTGTAAATACGGTTATTAAGAACTGCTATCCGTTTGCGGTTGCACCACAGGTGAAGCCTTCCTTTATGCAGCCGTTGGCATACATTGTACAATATAAGGAAACGGGATTCGATTTTCTTCACCGCCTTTCACAACGCTTTGGTGAGTATTTCTTTTACAATGGACAACAGATCATCTTCGGAAATTACAGCCAGCGAAAAACTGATCTTATGTTCCGGGAAGATCTGGTTAATTTCAAGTTAAGCACCGTGGTGCTCCCTGTTCATCAAATGTTTCAAACATATGATTACAGCCCGTATAATATAGCAGAAGAAGACAGTCGTAATTCAATCTTATATCTTAATCAATATTCTCGACACGCACAATCTGTTAGCCGGAAATTATTTCCCGGGAAAACGATCTGTAAAAGCCCTCATGTATATCACAGTAACACCACTGCAACACTGCCGGCATTTACACAACGCTTTCACAAAAGCCGTGTTGCAGAACTGGTTCATATAAAAGGGGAGAGCCGGAATACCGGCCTGTGTATCGGTAATACGATCTGTATTCATGAACAACCGGCGGCCAGGGAACACCATGGCGAGTTTATACTTACAACGCTGGTACACCATTGCAACGGCAATGGCGACTATTATAATACTTTTGAAGGCATCCCCGCCGATGCCGCCGTACCGGTTATGGACCCTGAAAGGATTCCCCGTTGTGAAGCACAAAGTGCTATAGTAACCGACAACAACGACCCGGAAGGGCTTGGACGCGTAAGGGTAAAATTTAACTGGCAGCAGGGGGTTACCCCATGGATCAGGCTTTATCAGCCATATAGCGGGAGTAATAAAGGCTTTTACTTTATCCCTGAAATAAATGAAGAAGTATGGGTGGATTTCGAAGACAGTAACCCCGAAGCACCTTATGTTACAGGATGCGCCTATAACGGAAAGGCTACAACCGGTTTCGGGGATCCGCTGAATAACATCAAAGCAATTAAAACCCGTAGCGGCCACCTGATCCGCTTTGATGATACGGATGGTAATGAAAACATTATCATCACAGATAAAGGAGGCAATACAATTATGATGGATACACAGGGTCAGAACATCTCACTTTCGGCTCCCGAAAAAATAAACATTACCGCCAGGGATATAAGTATCAATGCCACCAACAATATCAGTCTTGATGCGGGAAACAACATACATCACTCAGCAGGTACAGATATCCTTCAGCATGCCGGCAACTGCCTTTATCAATACACTGTAAACGACTATCAGTTATCAGCCACCAATATCACCAAAATAGCCCTGGAAAATATAAACATACAGGCAAAAGAAATAGAAAAACATGCAGAAGAAATAAATATCGACAGCTCCAGGGAAGATCTGCAGATCAGTTCAGAAAAGTCTGTCAGCATAAAAAGTACGGAGAAAACAAAACTATTCTAAAAGTAGCATCTTATGCATAATACCACAACAGGAAGCATACTGGTGATCTGTAAAAAGTATACAGTATCCGCGAAAAATATCCGCTGGCATAGCACCGGGAAACTGTTCCTTCATTCCGCAAAATCTGTAATTATAAATGGCCGGCAAAATGGAATAAAATTCTATAAAGATGCCGTCATTCATAACCCTGAAAAATAAAAAATTACATCAATATGGCCGACAAACATTTTGTAGTGCACGGCGCTTTATGTAAATGCAACTTCGGTACTACCCTTGGCAGTATCCGGGTGAACGCAAACGGCGAATACATGAACGATGCGGAGGGAAGCTCCAAAGCCGTTGCCAGTTCTGCTGATACCGGCAATCCCTTCATGCCGGGTGCATTTGGTGTATGTACGCTCACACATACTTCCTGTATTCCTAATATCCTTCAATGGAAAGATGCGTTGCCCGGTATTACACTTTCCAATGGCGGGAAAATACTAACAGAGCATAGTACCGCTCTCTGTGCAGCATCAGGAAGTACATGTGTCAGCATCCTGCACCATGGTCAAACAGCATTTGTCGCAGATCAGGGCGCTCCGGGAAGTACAGCAGCTACCACTGCTGCGTTAAATCCATTGGCCAATCAACAGCAATTACATTCAACCAATCCTGTTGTACACGCCATCATTTTACATATTGATGGCCGTAATCCTCCGGTGATATTCAACAGTGAAAAGCAAAAGGATAAAGTAATTCCTGTACGGATCAATGAGACTTTGTTATTTAAAATTGAATGCAACAATAAGTATATTGATGCAGATGATTTAAAATTAAGATGGAAAATACTCCGGCAACAGGAATCCGGTGAAAGTTGTA
>JBCNPS010000286.1:0-9256 GCA_039593235.1 Chitinophaga sp.
AGCGCAAACCCAGCATGACGAAGCCGTATTCAACGAAACCAAGGCGAAGGGCGACCTGCAGACGCCGTCTACCCGAAGTTTCAGGAGGTGAAAGACAACGATTCCGCAAAAGCTGCACTGGAAAACAGCCTGGAGTCGCTGCGTGAGCAAAGGCACGGCCGCGCAAAAGCATACATCAAAGCGCACCCGGAAAGTCCCGTAAGTGTGAACATGGTGGCAGATATGGCAGTGATGGGCGAATATGCGCCGGTAGACAGCCTGTATCGTATACTCACGCCGGAAGCACAGCAAACGGCTGCGGGGGCACGACTGGCGAAACGCCTCGCCGTATTGAAGAAAAGCGCTCTTGGTCAGCCTATGATCGATTTTACCCAAAACGATGCAGATGGTAAGCCCGTGCGCCTGTCCGACTTTAAAGGCAAATATGTACTGCTCGATTTCTGGGCCAGCTGGTGTGGTCCTTGTCGCGCTGAAAACCCCAACGTGCTGAAGGCTTACAACAAATTCAAAGACAAAAACTTCACCGTTCTTGGCGTATCCCTCGATGATAAAGCTGATAAATGGAAAGAAGCCATTAAGCAGGATGGCATGCCCTGGATACAGGTATCCGACCTGAAAGGCTGGCGCAATGAAGTAGCGCAGGAATACGGTATCCAGGCGATTCCGTTTTCTTTCCTGATAGATCCGCAGGGCATTATTATCGCTAAAGAGATCAGGGGCGCTGCGCTGCATACCAAACTTGCTGAAATACTGAAATAAAACGAACATTATGAAGCATTATAAACATGTCATTGCCGCCCTGTTGCTGCCCGCAGCACTCACTACAACGGCACAGGCACAGCAGAACACCACCATCACCGCCACTATCAAAGATCTGCCCGCAGGGCAGTGGGTATATTGGCGCTCACAGGGCGGCGAAGATCGCAGGGATTCGGTGCAAACTACCGCCGGCGGTTTTACCATCAGGATGAATATCCCACCCGGGGAAGCGGATTTCTACATCATCAAGATAGGGAAACCATATGGGGAGCATAACGTGATCCTTTATTACCTCGATAAAGGCAACATCACCATCAAAGGCAATGGCCCCGAGTTTAAAGACGCTGTATACGGTGGCCCGCAGTTCGTAAAAGATAACAACGAATATGTGGCCATGCTGAAAAAGGCGCCCGGCCTGCAAGGGCGGGCAGCGCTGTATGAAAAGATGAATAAGCTTTACGAGGAAAAAGATTCTGCCGGTCTTGCCGCGCTGCAGCCTGAAATGGAACGTATGCGGAAGGAAAGCGATAGCCTCACCAAACAATGGATCCTGCAACATCCTAAATCTGTTATTGGCGCGCCTTTGCTGTCGCATCTGAGTGATATGCCGCTGGAGGAAAAAGAAAGCATCTTCAATAAATTGTCGGCCGCCGCCAGGGAAAACGGTCCTGCAAAACGCCTGGCGCACAGCATCCGCGTAAATAAACTTACCGGCATTGGCAGTATGGCGCCCGATTTTACCCAGAACGATACCCTCGGTAAACCCGTTTCCCTGAAGGATTTCCGGGGGAAATACGTGCTTGTTGATTTCTGGGCCAGCTGGTGTGTTCCCTGCAGGGGAGAGAATCCCAATGTAGTGGCCGCTTTCAATAAATATAACAGTAAAAACTTTACAGTGCTTGGCGTATCGCTGGATCAGCCCACCGGCAAAGAGAAATGGCTGAACGCCATTCACCAGGATAACCTTACCTGGACACATGTATCAGACCTGAAATTCTGGGACAATGCCGTGGCCAAACAGTATGATATCCGCAGCATACCCAGCAACCTGCTCATCGATCCTTCAGGTAAGATCATCGCAAAAGACCTGCATGGGGATGAACTGGAAAAGAAACTGGCAGAAGTATTATAATCATCTCATTAAAAAAATATCCGTATGAAATATACGCTCATCGCATTGCCCTTTATTGCATTGCAATTCGGAGCACAGGCGCAGGAAAAATTACCATTTACCCTTTCGGGAGATATTAAAGGACTGCCCAATCGCTACGTGTATCTCAGCTATGCAGAAAGCGCCGCTGAATACCGGACCGACAGCGTACTGCCTCAAAACGGTCGCTTTACCTTTAAAGGCAACCTCGTACAACCCGTAGAAGCACGCATGTACATGGATAAAAAAGCCGCCATGTACGGTGAAGGCGATATGACCTCCTTTTTTATGGAAGCTGCTCCCATGAAACTTACTTCCACCACCGGGCGACTGAAAGATGCAAAGCTTACCGGCTCTAAAGTCCAGCTGGACCAGGACCTGCTCACCGCTGAACGCGCGCCCGTTCAAAAAAAGCTGCAACCCCTGTCTGCTGCCTATAACAAATTGAACCTGGAGTACATCGCCGCCATGAAAGCAAAAAAGAGCGATGCGCAGCTGGAGCCCTATAAAACAAAACTGGACAAGCTGAAAGACCAGATGGAGCCTTACTATGAGCAAATGGAGAAAACGGATAAAGCCTTTATGACGCAGCATCCCAACTCATACGTATCCGCACAGCTGCTCCGCTTTCGTGTAAGCGGTATGCCTCTGCAGGAAGGCGAAACTTTTTACGCTAAAATGTCGCCGGCCATGCAGCAAAGCGCCGATGGCCTCGAAATTAAAAAGGAGTTGGACGGCCTGCGCGCCGGCTCTCCCGGCAGTCCTGCCCATGAGTTCACCAAAACGGATATCAACGGCAAAACTATTAGCCTGGCTGATTTCAAAGGCAAATACGTAATGCTCGACTTCTGGGCCAGCTGGTGTGGTCCCTGCCGCAAAGGCAATCCCCACCTGAAGGAATTGTACAGTAAATACAAGGCCAAAGGCTTTGAGATCATCGGCGTTTCCGACGACGACTCCAAACCCGAAGCCTGGAAAAAAGCCGTTGACCAGGATGGCATCGGCATCTGGCGCCATGTGCTCCGCGGGTTGGACTGGAGCAAACGGGAAAAGAACCTGCCCAACCCGGAGGATGTAAGCGATTATTATGGCATCCACTCCCTTCCCACGAAGATCCTCATTGATCCCAACGGCGTCATCATCGGCCGCTATGGCGGCGGCGGGGAAGACGATGACGCTATGAACAGGAAGCTGGCGGAGATCTTCGCGAAGGTTGTCTGACTCAGGATTAAAGGGATTACGTTGATTACGCTGATTTGATTTTGTTATGATTTTGAAGGATTTGGGGAGATCGAAGCGGATTTTGTCTGACTCCGGATTACGCTGATTATGATGATTTTCCGGAGATTTTCTTTGGGTTTTTGAAGGGTTTGAGAAATCGAAGCGATTGCTTATCTTTTCATAGATTTTTATCTGATTACAACATAGCATCATCAACATACAGTTGTTAGACCGCTGTTTCAATATTTTATCCGAAGCATCGTCTTAATGTAAAGTCATCAGCATGTAACCGTTTGATTAGGTATGGTGTATACCTGGTCAAACGGTTTTTTATGCCCGTTTATTCAAGTTCCCGGCCGGAAAATTATAGGCGATTTTCAGGGCTTTTTATCCCGGAACACGGATTTTACCGATTTTATTTTTTGGTTTTGATTGGGGCTGTACATCGGCAATGACCAATAGAGGTGTAAGGCATACCGGGGGAGCCTTCCCGTTATATTTATGCCTCCCGGGAAACTAACACAAAATTAACCTGTGAATGCGCCGTATCTTTTTAATTGCGGGTATTATACTACCGGTATCTGGATTGGGTATAAGTAATATCCGGGGAAAACCAGGAGTATACATGCTGTATCCCAGGAGTATCCATACAGTAACCACGCCGAGATCCCGCCTTCTCTTAGAGCTGTCTTAGTGTAGAAAAACTTTACAGTTTAGGTATTGAATGCAGGATTAACTTTACATGCTGAAAATTGTTTCAGCGAGTGCTTTACAGTTGTAAATTACTCATTATTTTGTTTTTTGACTTCCATTTTGGGGCCAAAGGGCCTGTTCTTGTGTGCTTCATTGGGTGTAGCGCTATTATAGGCCCCTGGGCCTGAAGCCGTTGGCTTAAATGATACCTGTCATTGCAATTGGTTTGTCATGCAATAAATAGGTTTGGTTAGAAAATCCTGTTATTGATGCAAGGCTTCCTTTTTGATGTCGGGAACCATCCCCCAACAAAAAAATCCTGATCGCTGAAGGCGATTCCCACTATCCGTTTCTATCTCCCAAACCCTTCAAAAAACCAAAGAAAAACTCCGGAAAATCAGCAAAATCAGCGTAATCCGGAGTCAGATAAAATCCGCGACAATCTCCGCTAAAAACTTCAAATTTGCTATAAATTTACCCTGCACCTTGCACCCAGGTATGTTTTTATGAAAGTATTGATTGTAGAAGATAATAAGGAACTGGCCAGCGGTATTTCCGATTACCTCAACGGGGAAAAGTATATCAGCGAACTGGCCTATGATGTGGAAACAGCCAGGGAAAAGCTTTCCCTTTTCACGTACGACTGCATCCTGCTGGATATTATGCTCCCGGACGGCAACGGGCTGGAGCTGCTTAATTTCATCCGCCAGGAAAATATCAGCAGCGGTATACTGATCATTTCCGCCAAAGATGCCCTCGACGACAAAGTGAACGGCCTCGAACGCGGTGCAGACGACTACGTGACCAAGCCCTTTCACCTGCCCGAGCTGCATGCCCGGTTAAGGGCCATTTACCGCCGTAAAAAGCTGGATGGGAATAATCTTATTGTCTTTAACGAGATAGAGCTTAATACAGACACTATGGAGGCCGTAATCAATAACTCCATCCTGGATGTAACCCGCAAAGAATTTGACCTGTTGTTGTATTTTGTGGTCAATAAGAACCGGGTATTGTCGCGGCAGGCAATTGCCGCCCATCTCTGGGGCGATTATACCGACAACCTGGCTAATTTCGACTTTGTATACCAGCACGTTAAGAACCTGAGAAAGAAGATCAGCGCCGCAGAAGGAGTGGATTATATAGAAACGGTGTATGGATTAGGGTACAAGTTTAATACCTCCAAAACATGAAGCTGCTTAATAAAATAACGCTGTGGTTTATCGGGATCGTATTCCTGATCACACCCATCACGATGTACATCTCCCGCAATAACATCAAAAAACATCTGGATGATGCGGAAGTGGCACGTATGACCGAAGTGAACGACCGGGTGGCCAAGCAAATGATGGCCGGCGAAAAACCGGATCGCTATACCCATGGAAGGCCCATACAGATCAGCGCTATAACCGGCCCGCTCCCGGAAAAGAAAGTAGCTGTTACAAAAGACTACTACGTTGCGGAAGACCTGGGCCAGAAAGAATGCCGTATCACGGTGGATTCCTGGTACAATATCGGGAATCAGCCTTATAAAATATCTTCCTTTAATTATGTGATCAAGTCGGAAGAAATATTCCGCGGCATGCTCAGCACAGTGGTATGGAAAATGCTGCTCATGATCTTCGCAGTGTCTGTAACGGCACGGCTGCTTTCCAGGAAGATCTTTTCCCCGCTGCGCCGCACCATGAAAGCCATTCACCGTTTCGACCTGAAACAGAAAGATAAACTGCAGCTGCCGGAAACCACTACTACGGAGTTTAAGGAGCTGAATGTTTTTCTCAGCAAAATGACCGACAAAGCCATGGAAGATTATGCCGCCGTAAAAGAGTTCAGCGAAAATGCCTCGCACGAACTGCAAACACCGCTGGCCGTGATCCGCAGCAAAATAGAACTGCTGTCAGAAACCAATATCGATGGCGTACAAGCCGCACTGATAGGGGATATGCAGAACGCCATCGAAAAGTTGTCGCATATCAACCGCTCCCTTATTTTACTTACCAAACTGGAGAACCAGGAATTTAAAGTGACCGAAAGCATTAAGTTTTGCCGCGTGGTGAAAGATGTGATCGCCACTTATGAAGACTGGATCACCATGCGCGAAATTGCACTCACTACCAATCTTGATAAAAATATTCCACTCAGTATTCATCCTGCGCTCGCGGAGATGCTGATCAGTAATTTGCTGAGCAATGCCATCCGGCACAACCGCGACGGCGGACAAATTAAAATGGTGCTCACGCATCGCGACCTGAGCATCAGCAATACCGGCATACCTCCGCAGATCCCCACGTGTGAGCTGTTTCAGCGGTTTAAGAAAAGTAACCAGAGCAACGACAGTATCGGGCTCGGGCTCGCCATCGTAAAGCAGATCTGCGAAGTGAACGGCTATGAAGTGGAATATGATTATGCAGATGGATGGCATAAGATCCGTGTAGCATTTTACAAAAAACAGACAGTAAACAGCGAAACCCAGTCTGCAGCGGCCGCAGTAGCTGTTTAATTGTCCATCTTACAAAAAAATATCCCGGTTTTCCGTTTCCTTCAAGTTTACTTCAAAATGATACAGAAATTTTGCGGTTGAATATCCTCCGGGACATTTCAACCGTAAAATCTATCTATTCATGTGGAGTAAGAAATATTGGCTGTTGGCGGTTGTATCCCTGTTTTCAGGTTACAATGTATATGCCCAACAGGTATTTACCCTTAAGCAGGCTATTGATACGGCTATTGCCAACTACGGAACTATCCGCGCCAAAGCCAGCTACACCGCAGCTTCCCGGGAACAGGTGTCCCAGGCCCGCCGCGATTACCTGCCTAATTTCAATGTGGCGGCACAGCAGGATTATGGTACCGTGAACGGCCAGAATGGCCCCCTGTATGGCTTCGGAGGCTTAAGCGTGGCGTCCTCCGGCCTGCCCCTCGATCATCAGAACTGGAACGCCTCCTTCGGCGCTTTATACCTTACTAATATTAACTGGGATTTCTTCGCTTTTGGAAGAGCTAAGGAAAAAGTTAAAACAGCATTAGCGGCCGCCGCTCAGAACGACAAAGACTGGCAACAGGAGATTTTTAAGCACAAAATAAAAGTGGCGGCCACTTATTTAAACCTTGTTGCAGCGCAGCAACTTACCCGCTCCTACAAAGAAAACCTGGAACGGGCAGACACTATCCGTACGGTAGTGGTGACCCGCGTGAAAAACGGGCTGATAGCGGGAGTGGACTCCTCGCAGGCAAACGCGGAATACTCCAATGCAAAAATTGCCCTTACCAAAGCGAGGGACTTCGAACAAACGCAAAGCAATGAACTGGCACAGCTGCTCGGTATTACACCGCGACAATTTATACTGGATACCTCTTATGTAACCCGTATCCCTGCATTGCCACAGCAAACCTTTTCCCCGGAAAACCACCCGCTGCTGCAATGGTATAAAAGCAGGATAGCGCTCAGCGACGAACAGGCTAAGTATGCCAAAACCTTTTATTATCCTGCGTTTACACTGGTAGGCGTATTGCAGACAAGAGGCTCGGGGTTTGGCAACGGTTATGCCGCTGATCAAACGGATTTCACCCACAATTACTGGGATGGCGTGAAACCTACGCGCACCAACTACCTGTTTGGTGTAGGCGTTACCTGGAATATTACGCAGCCCTTCCGTATTTCCCGGCAGGTAAGGGCTCAGCAGCTTACCAGCCAGGGCCTGCAGGAAGAATATAATCTTGCTGATCAGCAGATCCGCGCACAGCTGGATCTCTCTGATATAAAGATCAAAAACGCACTGGATAACTACCTGGAATCGCCCGTACAGGTGAAAGCCGCTTCAGATGCCTATCTCCAGAAATCAGTATTGTACAAGAACGGACTGACCAACCTGGTAGATGTAACACAGGCACTGTATGCGCTCATCAGGGCAGAAACAGACAAGGATATTGCATATAGTAATGTATGGCAGGCGCTATTGCTGAAAGCCGCCGCAGTAGGCGACTTCAGCATCTTTGAAAATTAGCTTTTCGTTAAACGGACGCCATTGATGGCTTTATTATCAACATGTAAGTACCATGAACTTAATCAGTTTTGCTTTAAAGAAACCCATCACCATCCTGGTGCTGGTTGCCGGCCTGTTCTTCTTCGGGATAAAAGCAGTCAATACCATCAAAATTGACATCTTCCCGAAGCTGGACATGCCGGTAATTTACGTGTCGCACCCATTCGGGGGGTACACGCCCAAGCAGATGGAATCCTTCTTCGCCAAACAATATATCAACATCTTCCTCTTTGTAAATGGTGTTAAAAGCATAGAAACAAAAAATATCCAGGGGCTTACGCTGATGAAGATCAACTTTTACCCTGGTACCAACATGGCGCAGGCAGCAGCGGAAGTGAGCGCCTTTTCCAACAGGATACAAGCCATCTTTCCACCTGGTTCCAACCCGCCGTTCATTATACGTTTCGATGCCTCTACTTTGCCGGTAGGGCAACTGGTGCTGAGCAGCGACAAGCGCAGTAATAATGAACTGCTGGATATGGCAAACGTGTATGTGCGTTCTTCCTTTACCTCCATACCGGGGCTGATAGGCTCCACGCCGTTCGGAGGTAACATGCGTACCGTGGTGATCAAGGCGGATCCGGAATTGCTGCGGCAGCATAACATGACACCGGATCAGCTGGTAGAAGCCATGCGCCTGAATAACCAAACGGCGCCTTCCGGTAACGTGCGTATCGGGGATAATAACTATATCACACCTGCCAATACCACTATCAAAACGGTAAAGGATTTTGAAAATATACCGTTGTTTAAGGGAGATGTACAAAATCTTTATCTCAGAGATGTAGCGACCGTAGAAGACGGGGCCGATGTTACCGCAGGTTACGCACTGGTGAACGGTCGCCGTTCTGTATACCTCAGTATTGCCAAAGGTGCGGATGCTTCTACCTGGGAAGTGGTGCAGAACCTGAAAAAATCGCTGCCCAAAATGCAGGCGCAGCTACCGGAAGACGTGAAGCTGAGTTATGAATTTGACCAGTCCACCTACGTGATCAACTCCGTAAAAAGTTTGCTCACAGAAGGAACCATCGGCGCCATTCTTACAGGATTAATGGTGTTGTTGTTCCTGGGTGATCCCCGGGGCGCGGCCATCGTGATCCTGACCATTCCTACTTCTGTTATTTCCGCGGTACTGTTTTTAAGCCTGTTCGGGCAAACCATCAATATCATGACGCTGAGCGGGCTGGCGCTGGCCATTGGTATCCTGGTAGATGAAAGTACGGTAACGATAGAAAATATACACCAGCACCTGGATATGGGGAAACCCAAAGCACTGGCTATCTGGGATGCCTGCCAGGAAATTGCTTTCCCGAAACTGCTGATCCTGTTCTGTATCCTTGCGGTGTTTGCACCGGCGTTTACCATGGGCGGTATTCCAGGGTCCCTGTTCCTG
>JBCNPS010000287.1:0-9238 GCA_039593235.1 Chitinophaga sp.
CGTCGTCCATGCGCTTCATGACCAGGGTGAACATAGTTTTGCCAAGTGGTTTCCTTCCGGTGGTTTTGAAATGTATGTGGACAATTCGCTTAATCCCACTGATGAACGTGTGTATACATTCCTTGACAAAGTATTCGGAGAAGTAGCCGCATTATTCCCCTACCCGTATATTCATGTTGGTGGAGATGAATGCTTTAAAGGTTTTTGGGAGAAGGATACCGCAGTGCAGTCCTTTATGAAAACAAATCAAATCCAGGATACCCACGAGCTGCAAAGCTATTTCATTTCAAGATTGAACAGGATCATTCTTTCCAAACACAAAAAACTGATCGCCTGGGATGAAATAGCGGAAGGTAACGCAAAAGACAGCATCATGGTCATGAACCGGTTTGGCGAAAAGGGAGCGGTGGAGCAAATTAAGAAAGGATTAAACATAGTACTGGCGCCGGGTGGCAACGGGCTTTATTTTGACTATGCCCAAAGTACATCGGAGCAGGAGCCTTCCAGCCATGGCGGCGATGCCCCGGCATGGAAAGCCTATGAGTACAACCCTCAATACTCCGCATTATCTGCAGAAGAACGTAAACATATTATGGGCGTGGAAGCCTGTATATGGACTGAAAACATCCCTGATGTTTCAAAGCTCCAATATATGATGCTTCCACGTATGCTGGCGCTGGCCGAAACAGGATGGTCGGATGAAACGGTAAAAGACTATCTTCGTTTCGCCGGCACAGCATTACCATTACACCTGGAACGCTTTGATAAAACCGGTATCAACTACCGCGTGCCTACGGTTTTTAATTACACGGATTCTACCATTACAACCGGTAGTTTCCGGTTTGAAGTAGCACCGCCGGTACCGGGAGCCAGGATATTTTATACGCTGAATAACCGGCCGCCGGGAGATTATGATCATGAATACACCGCACCGGTAACTATTACCGTTCCTAAAGGGAAAACTATTACACTCAAAACCATCGTTGTTACGCCTGCGGGCCGCAGAAGTATTATCACACGCACGGTACTGAACAATAACAATAAATCTGAAAATCAATAATAACCTATGCACAAGCGCATCTGCCAAATCTTATTCCGTGTTTTAACTATCGCTGTTGTATTGATGGGTTCCGTGGTAAAAGCACAGCAGCCATTAGAACGCTTTGAAAAGGTGGCTGCCGGTTTTAAAAGTCCTGGCCGGGATTATGGAACGGTACCGTTTTGGGTATGGAATACAAAGATCACCAAAAGCAACATCGATTCCATGCTGAACGACTACCGGAAAAATGATTTTGGTGGCATCATCATTCATCCCCGGCCGGGGCTGATTACCGAATATTTATCAAAAGAATGGTTCGATTTGTTTGAATATTCCGTGCAGCAGGGAAAAAAAATGGGCCTTAACATCTGGATCTACGATGAAAACTCTTACCCCACGGGTTTTGGCGGTGGACTTGTAGGAGAACAAATGCCCGCCGCTTATAACCAGGGGCAAATGTTGTATATGGACGATACTACACAGTTGCCTGCGGATGTTTCGCCGTTCTTTTTATGTTTGAAAGAAGAAAAAGGAATTTATAAAGATATCACCGGTCATTTACAGGAAGAGCAGGGGAAGACCGGACATTACCAGTTATTCAGAAAAGTAAATTATCAAAGGTCCAACCGCGGATCAGTGGCGGGCCCTATAGGCGTGTCTTATGTAGACCTGATGGCTAAAGGCGTTACGGATAAATTTATTGACATCACCTACAAAGGGTATGAAAAAGTGATGGGTAAAGAGTTTGGAAAAACAATCAAAGGTGTTTTTTCTGATGAACCCACCATCATCAACGAAGGGCGTAACTGCGTACGCTGGACGCCCGACCTGTTCGACCGGTTCTACAAGGATTGGCACTACGATCTGCGCTTACATCTGCCCTCCCTGTTCAAGGAAGTGGGCGACTGGAAACGGGTGCGCCATAACTACTACCAGGTGTTGCTGGAATTGTTTGTTGACCGCTGGTCTAAACCTGTAGCGGCCTATATGAAGGATCACCAACTTACCTGGACGGGGCACTACTGGGAACATGGATGGCCAAGCCCTTATCATGGACCCGATAATATGGCCATGTATGCATGGCATCAGATGCCGGGTATTGATATGTTGTTTAACCAGTTTAATGAAGATAAACCTGTGCAGTTTGGTAATATCCGTGCAGTGCGCGAGTTGGGAAGTGTAGCTAACCAACTGGGTAAAACGCGCACCCTGTCTGAAACCTATGGAGGCGCCGGTTGGGAACTTACTTTTAAAGATATGAAACGCCTGGCCGACTGGGAATTTGTATTGGGTGTGAACTTCCTGAACCAGCATTTATCTTTCATGACGCTAACGGGTGCGCGTAAGTATGATTATCCCCCAAGTTTCTCCTATCATGAACCCTGGTGGCCGTATTACCGTTATATGAATCATTACTTCACCCGCCTTTCCTACCTGCTATCCCAGGGGCAGCAGTATAATGATATCCTCATTATAGAACCTACTACTTCGGCCTGGATGTATTATGCAAGGGACGCAGAGCATAAACGATTCTTCGATATCACCAAACGGTTTAATGATTTTGTGACCATGATGCAGCGGTCTTACCTGGAATATGACTTAGGCTCTGAAAACATCATCAAAGATAACGGAAGTGTTAACGGAAAGAATTTTGTAATCGGGAAACGGCCCTATAAAGTAGTAGTGATACCACCAGGCATGGAAAGCATCAACAGCGTTACTTTCCGTTTACTGAAAGCATTTATTGCCGCCGGGGGAGAAGTGATCAGTTTTGAACAATTACGTTTGGTAGATGGAGCTGCTAATGTGGAACTTTCCGCTATCAAACAGTTGGACAGGATCCATGAAGTAAACCGGGATGAATTGCAGGCGCTGTTTCACAACAAGGATTTCAGCATTGCAGGAAACAACCATGAAAGCATAGGCGGTAATATTTATCACCAGCGCCGTAAGTTGGCCAATGGCGAGTTATTGTTGCTCACCAATGCCAGCATGACGGAGGCATCTTCAGGCGCTATCAGTATGCGGGGCCGGGATGTAGTACGGATGGATCTGAATACCGGGAACATTTCCCGTTATAACTATTCACCGCACAACGCGGAGGTGCGGTTCAACTTTAATGTGCCGCCTGCAGGAAGCCAGATGTTCTTTATTGCGGATAAAAAATTACAGGGATATAAAGCAGCCGCGCCAGCTGATAAATGGACTACCGTAAACGCCTCAACGACAACGGTGAGCAGGGCATCCGATAACAGTCTTACCATTGATTTCTGCGATCTTCACCTGCACCGGCCTGACACAAATTATACGCATATCCACGTTGGTCAGGCTTCCAATACCGCATTCAAACATCACGGCTTTACAGATGGCGTAGGCAATCCATGGAATAACCGCACACAGTTTAAAGATGCGATCGTTAAACGTGATACTTTTTCTGCCGGAACCGGGTATACGGCTGTTTATCATTTCACCGTGAAAGAGGACGTTGATGCCAGGGATTTTAAAGCCGTAACAGAACAGCCAGGGCTTTGGCACGATGTGAAAATTAATGGCGTAGCCATTAAAAATGAGCCCGGCCAATGGTGGCTGGATCGTTCCTTCGGCGTATACCGGATAGGCAGTTATATAAAAGCAGGAGATAATGAACTGGCCATTACGGTTTCGCCCATGAGCATTTATGCGGAAATTGAACCGGTTTATATATTAGGCGACTTTAGCCTGGAATCCGCAACACAGGGCTGGAGCATTGGTAAACCACAGCCATTGCAGTTGGGTTACTGGAATAAGCAGGGCATGCCTTTATATGGTAACGGCGTTACCTATACGAAAACATTTACAGCAGATATGCCGGCTGCATCATACGCCGTGGAATTAGGCAAATGGAAAGGTACAGTGGCAGCCGTAAAAGTAAATGGTGTATTTGCCGGTGTGATCACTGCCGAGCCTAATACACTTCCCATCGGGGAGTTCATAAAAAAGGGCGCTAACAGGATTGAAGTAACCGTTACCGGCAGTTTGAAAAATGTTTTAGGACCCTTTTATAACAAGCCGGCTCCCGGTTTGGTGGATCCCGGTAAATGGTATAATATTAAAACGCAGCTACCGGGAAATGAGTATGATCTTTATGATTATGGATTAACGGAAGATTATTGCATTAAGGTAGCGCAATAAACTACCTTAAACTTACCCCTGGAATGTTTCCGTTACCAATTGCGTATCCATGTATTCCCGCAGCTCATGCAGCTTGCCGGCTGAGAGGCGGCATACCCAGCAGTATTTGTTATTATACACTTTCCCATCGGGCGTGGTATTTTGCCCGCTGGCTTCTACCACCACATAATCGCCGTCTGCAATAAACTGGTGCGCCACTGCTTTATAGGGTGGCTTCAGGGTAGTTCTTACCGAAGCCCACAAGTCATCAAGAACAGATTGTTTGCCTTTAAAAGTGCGGGACCATGGTCCGGAGCCCATCCATGTCCATTGCATGTCATCTGCCATGGCATCGAGGAAGGGGGTGTCGTTGCCTTTTGACAGCTCCCCGAATATCAGCTGCATTAGTTCTTTATTATCTGTAGTACTCATTGTTAGTTTTTTTAAATGTCTGATTTTTTATATTCTGCGAAGGGGGGCATTCGTGTCAAAAGAAAGTGGGTTTGTGCCAATTTTATTACATTTATAGCCAAATGGGGGATTCCACGATCACTGAAGCAGAATACCTGGAGCGGCTCCGGAGAGGGGATGTAGCCGCGTATATGCAGCTGTACGACCAATACAGTGCGCACGTCTACGGATGGGTATTGCGTTTTGTAAAAGTGCCCGCCTATGCGGAAGACATCGTACAGGATGTGTTCCTGAAAATATGGGAAGTCCGAGAACGACTGGATCCCGCGCAATCATTTCCTGCCTATCTCTATAAGATCAGCCGTAACAAAACATTTACTTTTCTTAAAAAGAATGCCTCCGATGAAGCTACCCGGCTGCGGATCATGCAGCGTATTGGCGAAATAACGGAATCGCCCTATCATCAAACGCTGTGGGCGCAATACCAGCAAATGCTCAATAATGCTGTTACACAGCTGCCTTACCAGCGGCAAAGGGTATTTACATTGTGCCGGCAGGAAGGTAAGAGTTACGAGGAGGCTGCAAAAGAGCTGGGCATTTCCCGTAATACCGTGAAAGAACATATGGTGATGGCGCTGAAAGATATCAAAGCATATTTCTACCGGCATGGCGATCTTTCCCTGGCGGTACTGATTTTTATACACCTCTTTTAAGGAGCTACATATTATAATGAAATTTATTTATCAACCTACCCACCCTTTCTTTCGCGGCAGCAGTATATACTAAAAGCGGGCCCACGTACCGCGTATAAAACTGATACATGTCACAGGAAAAAGATCATTACCGGCAACTGCTGCGGCGTTTTCTTGATAACAACTGTACTCCCGCCGAAACGGAGGAACTGCTCGACTTCCTGCAACAGGATGCGTCCAACCGTTTCCTGCTGGAAGAAATGAATGCTTCCTTTGGTCAGCCGGTCCGTGAAGATGCCGGTGAATGGAAGGACAGGGTAAAAGAAAAGCTCCTTCTTGCTGCGCAACCGGAAAAAGTGGTTCCTTTCTATAAAAAATGGCTGCCCGTAGCCGCAGCAGCGGCCGTGCTGCTGGCGGTGGCTACCATCGGGTGGCAGTATTACCATGCAAAAGAGAAAGCAGCGCCTGCGGCTCCGCTGGTCGCTGCTGTACAGGATGCTCTGCCTGGAGGAAACAAGGCGAGCCTTACATTAGCAAATGGCGCCGTGATAGCGCTGGATAGCGCCGCTGATGACGCTATTCCAAGCCAGGGAGCCACAAAAGTGATCAGGATAAACGGACAATTAAAATATGATGCCGGCCAGGCAACGGATGCCGCGGTGGTATTTAATACGCTCACTACGCCAAGGGGAGGCCAGTTCAAAATAGAACTGCCGGATGGCACACTGGTATGGCTTAATGCGGCGTCATCCCTTCGTTTTCCCACTGCGTTCAATGGCCGGGAGCGTACTGTGATACTTAACGGCGAAGGCTACTTTGAAGTGGCGCACAGGGATAATATGCCTTTTAAAGTACAGCTTGGCAGCGGCATGGTGGAAGTGTTGGGTACACACTTTAACGTGATGGCCTACCAGAATGAAGCAAATGTGAAAACCACCCTGCTGGAAGGCGCCGTGAAAGTGACCCATCAATCGCACACGGTGCGCCTTGCCCCGGGGCAGCAGGCCAGCTGGACGGCAGACGGCAACATCGTTACAGGCCCGGCGGATACAGAGGAAGCCGTTTCCTGGAAAGAAGGCTATTTCCAGTTTAACAGGGCGCCGCTGTCGGACGTAATGCGGCAATTGCAACGATGGTATAATGTAGAGGTGCGTTATGAAGGCAATGCAGGAACCAGGGAGTTCTGGGGTAAAATTCCGAGGAACGTGAAGCTCAGCGAGGCGCTTAAAATACTTGAACTAAGTAATATTCCATATTCCATGAGAGGCGATACAATTATTATTCATCATTAAAAACCACCAGCTTTTTCCACTTATGAAATGACAACAGTGGTAATATAACCAAAAACGGAGGTGTCGTTACCACCTCCGTTATGTCCAGGTTATCATTACAATTTTCCGTGTATGAAAGATTGATTACTTCACCTAAACAAATCGAATTTATGCAATTATCAGGTCTCTTCAAAAACCTGAGCGAGAAACATTTGCCTGTTACAGGGCGATTCCGCCTGTTACCAGGTAGAAAAATCAGGCTCATTATGAAACTGACATACTTTCTTTTGCTGGCATCTTTTTGCCAGGTCCACGCCAGTAGCAGTTACGCGCAAAAGGTCACGCTTCATGAAAAAAACGCATCACTCGAAAACCTGATCCGGAAAATCGAACGGCAATCCGGTTATGTATTTTTCCTCGACTACGCACTGCTCGACCAGTCGAAAAAGGTGAGTGTGGATATTTCGGAAGGTACTTTGCAGGAAGCAGTAGAGCTTTGCTTCCGGCCATTTGCGCTAACGTATACCATCCTGGGAAAGACCATCGTTGTAAAGCAAAAAGCGTCCGTGGCGGCCGATCCCGCCATTGAGGTGCGTGGTAAAGTAACAGATGCGGATGGAAAACCACTCCCCGGTGTAACCGTTTCGGTACCCGGCGCTTCGAAAGGGGCTGTTACAAACGACAACGGTGAATTTGTATTATCTGTGCAGCCCACCGCCACGCTGCATTTCAGCATGATTGGCTATAAGGCAACGGATGTAGCGGTGAACGGACGAAAAACGCTGGCGGTAACACTGGTGATGGAAAACACGGCGCTCACGGATTTCATCGTGGTAGGCTATGGCACCCAGCGCCGGGGAGATGTAACCGGTTCCATCGCTTCTGTGAACACAAAAACCCTGGAAGGAACGCCTATCCGCTCTGTGGACCAGGCTTTGCAGGGCAGGGTGGCCGGCGTTACGTTTGTGCAAAACTCAGGCATGCCCGGTGCGGGATCTTCTATCCGCGTACGTGGCGGCAATTCCATCAACGGCAGCAATGAACCGCTGTATGTAATTGATGGGGTGCCGGTATTTGCCGACCAGGGCAGCGATGGTACCTCGCTCAACCCGTTGAACAGTATCAGTCCTACCGATATAGCATCTATTGAAATATTGAAAGATGCGTCTGCCACGGCTATTTATGGTTCCCGCGGCGGCAACGGCGTGGTGCTTATCACCACTTCCCGCGGGCAACGCGGCGAATCCCGCGTTACTTTTGATTCTTACTACGGCACACAGCAGATCCTCAAAAAGTACTCGCTGTTGAATGCGTCGCAGTTTGAGCAACTGGCCAATGAAGCGAGTATCGCTGAAAATGGCCCCGAGCTGTATGATCTTAGCAAAACGCCGGCTACCACCAACTGGCAGGATGCCATTTTCAGAACAGCGCCCATTCAAAGCTATTCCCTGTCGTTTTCCGGGGGCGATCCCAAAACCCGATTCCTCGTTACGGCCAATTATTTTGATCAGCAGGGAATTGTGCGGGCGTCTGATCTGAAGCGGTATTCGCTGCGGGCCAATCTCGATAAAGATATCCGGGATAATATCAAACTGGGGAGCAGTCTTACTATCAGCAATGTGCGCACCAACAGGGTGAACAGCGGATCATTGTTCACCATGGCCACTACGGCGCCTAACCTGCCCATCTACCAACCGGACGGCAGTTTTACGGAGCTGAATAACCAGGGCGCTCCTTTCGATAACCCCGTGGCGCTGATCGGGAATTATAAGAACTTCAATAACGTTTTCCGCACACTGGGAAATGTATACGCCAGCATTGACATCGCCAAAGGCCTTACCTTCAAAACGCTCTGGGGCGCTGATGTTAATTTTGCACGCAATGATATTTACCTTCCACAGGCGGTGTATTCCGGCTCCCAGCTGGGCGGAAACGCATCAGTGTCTACCAACCAGACCTTTACCTGGCTGAATGAAAATACGCTGACCTATACCATGAACAAAGAAGAGCACCAGCTCAACCTGTTGGGTGGTTTTACCCAGCAAAGTTCTTCGTACCAGTCGCTCGGCGCGGAAGCACAGGGCTTCCTGAACGATAACCTGGGCACCAACGCGTTGGGCAATGCGGCTGCCGTGCAGCCTTCTTCTTCCAGTATTGCCAGGTGGGCGTTGCTCAGCTTCCTGGGCAGGGCTAATTATAGTTTCAAAAATAAATACCTGCTCACACTCACCGGCAGGTACGATGGCTCTTCCCGTTTTGGAAAAAACAACCGCTTCGGTTTTTTCCCATCGGTAGCCGTTGGCTGGAAACTGGACCAGGAACCGTTCATACGTGACCTGCATATTTTCAGCAACCTGAAATTAAGGGTGAGTCATGGTCTTACCGGTAACCAGGATGGCATTGGTAACTATCCTTCGCTTGACCTGATGGGCAAAGCCAATTACTCCATCGGCGGGGTGAACGTAATAGGGCTGATGCCTTCACAGGTGGGTAATCCGGATCTGCGCTGGGAATCCACTGCACAATCGGATATAGGCCTTGAACTGGGATTTTTTGATAACAGGCTCACCTTTATTACAGATGCCTACTACAAAAAAACAAGCGACCTGCTGCTGTATGTGAAAATTCCGACCACATCGGGCTTTTCTACTTCATTGCAGAACAGGGGACAGGTA
>JBCNPS010000288.1:0-9231 GCA_039593235.1 Chitinophaga sp.
GTTTATTTCAAATTAAATAATACTTTTGCCAAAATTTAAGACAGTAAAAATTTCAATAACATGTACTGGACCTTAGAATTAGCTTCATACCTGGAGGATGCTCCATGGCCAGCTACTAAAGACGAACTTATCGACTACGCCATTCGTTCCGGTGCACCGATCGAAGTAATCGAGAACCTTCAGGAGCTGGAGGATGAGGGGGAAATTTATGAGGGGATTGAAGATATTTGGTCTGATTATCCGTCGCAGGACGACTTCTTCTTTAACGAAGATGAATATTAGCCACTATCGCTTACCGCACACTCCCGTTCTACTATGACAAATAATTACTAAGCCGCTCCTGATAAGGAAGCGGCTTTTATTTTAGTATTTAATGATCCGGCGATGCTGCAATGATGATCTCACCATTTGCCACATCGCCGGGTTCAATAAATGAAGCTATTATTTTTCCATCTGGTCAACCACTGGTTTGGAAACACCGGTGAAAGAGAAACCACCGTCGTGGAACAGGTTCTGCATAGTCACCATCCTGGTGAGGTCGGAGAACATAGCCACCGCGTAGTTAGCGCACTCGTCTGCAGTAGCGTTACCCAGTGGACTCATTTTCTCTGCGTATGACATAAAGCCATCGAAACCTTTCACACCGCCACCTGCAGTTGTTTTAACCGGCGACTGGGAGATGGTGTTTACGCGTACTTTCTTGTGGGTGCCGTAGTGGTAGCCGAAACTGCGTGCAATTGACTCCAACAGGGCTTTGGCATCTGCCATTTCACCATAATCAGGGAACACACGCTGAGACGCGATATAAGACAATGCAATAACAGAAGCCCATTCGTTCAGTGCATCCAGTTTATAAGCTGTTTGCAGTACGCGGTGCAGCGACATCGCAGAGATATCAAATGTTTTGTGATTAAAATCGTAATCCAGGTCGGTATAGCTTCTGCCTTTACGGATGTTCATACCCATAGCAACGGAATGGAGAATGAAGTCGATCTTGCCTCCAAAATGCTCCATGGATTTGTTGAACAGGTTGGTCAGATCGTCCATATTGGTAACATCAGCCGGAATAACAGGTGCTTTACAGGTTTCCGCCAGTTTGTTGATCTCACCCATACGCAGGGCAATAGGGGCATTGGTAAGCACAATTTCAGCGCCTTCTTCCACGCAACGCAGTGCTGTTCTCCAGGCAATGGATTTATCGTCCAGTGCGCCAAAGATGATACCTTTCTTCCCTTTTAATAAGTTATGAGCCATTTGGTCAAAAATTAATTTCGGCAAAAATAGTCGTTATAGTTGAAAAAAAAAGCTGTTAGCTCTCCGCAACGGCATTTAGATGGTTTTATACCAGCTAAAGGCAGTCTGCTAAAGGCTAACAGCTGTTATGGAAAGGCAGTTGTTAATGTATAGCCAGCATTTCGCGGGCGTTTTCCAGTGCGGCAGCGGTGGGCCGCTCCCCGCTCAGCATCTGGGCTATCTTATTCACCCGTTCATCCGGCGACAGTAAACGTACACTGGTAGTTACTTTATCCGCTTTGGCATCTTTATATACGAAGTAATGTGCATCTGCTTTCCCTGCAATCTGCGGCTGGTGGGTAATACAGATGATCTGGTGCGATTTGGCAAGGCCCTTCAGGATAACCCCTACCTGGCGGGCAGCTTCGCCCGAAATCCCTGTGTCAATTTCATCGAAGATCAGGGTAGGGAGGGCCACAGACTGCGCTACCAGCGACTTGATACATAACATGATGCGGCTTAACTCACCACCGGATGCCACCTTGCCTACCGGTGCAAACTGGTTGCTTTTGTTGGCATCAAACAGAAATTCGATGGTATCCTGTCCATATGGATTGAGTTCCCCGGGTGTGATGGCTACTTTCAGGCGGGCATTGGGCATACCTACCTGTGCCAGCAAGGCATTAACGTGTTTTTCAAAAGGACCTGCCTGTTCCAGGCGGTGGCCGGTAATAACGCAGGCCGCTTTCACAAGGCTTTCCTTCAGCCGGGCCTGTTCCTGTTCCAGCGATGCCAGTTGTTCATCCAGGTTCAGTACATCGTCTACCTTCTGTGTCAGTGTTTCTTTGATGGCCAGCAGCTCATCTGTGGTATGCACGCCATGCTTCTTGAATAACCGGTAGCCCAGCGCCATCCTTTCATTCACCAGCTCTATCCGTTGTGCATCATATTGTACATGATCGTTGATGCTTTCCACTTCCCCTGCAATATCCTGCAGTTCAAGATAAGCGGATAACAGGCGTTCAGCTACCGCAGGTACATCTTTATGAAAACCAGACAATCCCTGCAGCGATGACTGTAGCTGTTTTAACTGCTGCAGGATGGGTTGTTCATCTTCCTTCAGCTGAAAATAAACACGGTTGAGGGTGTTCTTGATCTCTTCCGCATGACTTAATGTTTGCAGCTCCGCTTCCAGGTCTTCTACTTCATTCGGATTAAAGCCGGCTTCCGCCAGTTCATCGAGAAGGAAACGGTTATAGTCTAGTTCTTTGTTGGCATTGTCGCGGTTATCCAGCAGTTGTTTGTATTTCTTCTGTACCTGTGTGTACTGGATAAACTCCTGGTGGTATTGTTGCAGTTCGGCGGGTTTGCTCACCAGTGCATCAATCACTTCCCGCTGGAAATCCGCATTCCCAAGTGCCAGTGTATCAAACTGCTGGTGCAGGTCTACCAGGTAGCCGCTGAGTTCCGCCAGTTGAGAGATATTTACCGGTGTGTCATTTACAAAAGCTCTTGATTTACCGGCGGCACTTACTTCCCTTCTTATAATCAGCTGGTCTTCCAGGTCAAGTTCATGTTCCTGGAAGAAATTGGCCACCTGCGATTTTTTCACCTTAAAAAATCCTTCTATGATGCATTTGCCGGTTTTATCGAACAATACTCCCGGGTCTGCTCTTTCTCCCAGTATCAGGGAAAGGGCGCCGAGCAGAATAGATTTACCTGCACCGGTTTCCCCGGTAATCACGTTCAGGTTTCCTGAAAAGTCTACTTCCAGGTGATCGATAATTGCGTAATTCTTGATGGTTAATCGCTGTAACATAAGTAAGGAAATTCCTTTATGATGTTGAAAGCTCAGGTTCCGTTAACCCGCTGCATGCCTGCTTTGGCGCGCTGGTCAAGGGAATTTTTATAATCATGGCCTTTCATGTTCAGACAACGCTGATAACACTCTACGGCTTTGGCTTTATCATTTCTTTTTTCATAAATGTAACCCATTTGGAGGGAAGCACGTGCCGCATAATATTCCGGCCTGTTGCTACCTACTTTTATGGTTACCTCGTACATGGCAATGGCCTGATCATCCTGCCCGCTTTCGTCGTAAATGCGGCCCAGGCGGTAGGCATATTCCAGTTTATCTTCCATTGCCGGGAACTCCGCTGCTTTCTTCGTGAGCAGCAATGCCAGCGCTTTGGGGAAATACCCGCCATCACTCAGTAAACGCACCCGCAATAAGAACGGGTTGGGCCATTTACCGGTTTTGGCTTCTTTCAATGCCTGTTTATCTGCATCGGTTTCCAATCCTCCTTTTGTAAGGATCAAAGCCCGGTATTTATCTGCCGCTGCCTGGTTCCCTTCCAGGTAATAGTACCAGCTCAGTCGCTGCAGGCACTCCTTCACATAAAACTTGCCTTTGAAGTTATTAACAAACCGCTCCAGGTAAATATGCGCGTCCTGGTCTAACCTGGTCAGTTTCAGTAAGCCCATTACATAGTTGTAATACTGGATGTCTGCATATTCCGCTGTATCATTGCGTTCCTGGAGTACTTTTATCCCCGTGGCAGCCTTCTGGTTGTTCAGTGACAGGTTAGCCACCATTAAAGCAAACAGGTAGTTGTTCTTTGTATCCAGCTGTTTCCTTTGCAGAAATTCCCACGTTTCTTCCGGTTTATTCACAATAAACAACATCAGGTAGCAATAATAATAGTAGGATTCTTCCCGGAACAGCTTTGCTTCCGGTGCATTGCTCTCAATGAACTTGTTCACATTGGCCATCCCGTCTTTCATACTGCCTTTAAGACCCAGGATATTGGTGATCCACTTATACCCTTCGGGAATGGTGCCGAATACGGTTTGCATAGCGCCCAGCAACAGGTTATTGGGCACAAAACCGGGAAACCGCTGCTGGTTCTCTTTCAGCATCATATATGCCTTCCGGATCTCCCAGGTGGCATCCCATTTTTCATCAAACTTTATTTTGATCAGCGCCCACTGGAATTTGATAGCCGCCTGTGTATACAGGTAGTAAGGGGAATCCGGTGATCCTTCCGCCATTTTATTCAGCCGGAACGACCGCAGGTTTCTTTTTTTTGAATACTCTGCAGGATCTTCATTAAAGAAGAGCGGGAAAAAATCTGCATAGTTATCCAGAAAATAGGGCGCCAGGTTATCCGGATGCTCTTTTTTTTCTGCTTCCAGCAAAGCCCTTCCGGTGTTTAACCTCAACTGCATGATGGCATCATATGCCTGCTCACAGCGGGTATTGAAATCAAAAACTTTCTGCCTGGCGCTCACGTTAAATCCGACACTCAACAATAACAACAAAGAAAAAATAATACGCATACGGGAAAAATTCCAGAATTAAAGGCCAAATCTCTCATAACATCTTCCAAATCCCAAATAACACTTCACATTTTTTAAAGTTGTATTGTTTAGCTAATTCCCTGCCACAAAATAAAAGAACTACTACGCAAGGTACTTGCGCAACGGCAACCATCACAAAGCTAATATAATTAGTAAAACAAAACTAAATAAATTAGTATATTTTTTTATGCACATACGCCAATAAAAAAAGGACATCCGCAGATGTCCTTTCAAAATGTTTTATACCAGGATGCTTAGATAGTCACGGTAGCTTCCAGATCATTATCCACCAGGATACGTCCGCAGTGTTCGCAAACGATGATCTTTTTGTGCTGACGGATTTCCGCCTGGCGCTGAGGAGGGATGGCATTGAAGCAACCACCGCAGGAATCACGCTCTACAGTTACCACAGCCAAACCGTTGCGATAGTTTTTACGGATCTTTTCGTAAGCCTGCAGTAAGCGGGGATCTACCTTGGTTTTAGCCTCTTCACTTTCTTTACGGAAAGCTCTCTCTTCTTTATCTGTTTCGCCAATGATCTTTTCCAGTTCGCCTTTCTTGTGCTTCAGGTTCGCTTCTTTATCAGCTACCGCTTTCTTGGCTACTTCCAGCACGCGGCTTTTTTCCTTGATCTCTTCGTTAGCGTCCTTGATATGCTTTTCAGCCAGCTTGATTTCCAGCGCCTGCATCTCCATTTCTTTGGTGATGGCCTCGAACTCACGGTTATTCTTCACATTATCCTGCTGCTTCTCGTACTTCTTGATCAACGCCTCCGCTTCCTTGATGGCGTTTTTCTTGCTGGCAACAAAGTCCTGTATACCTTTCATTTCATTCTCAATGTGAGACTGACGTGTATTCAAGCCTTCGATCTCGTCTTCCAGGTCTTTTACCTCCATCGGCAACTCCCCTTTCAGCACCTGGATCCCATCCAGCTTGGAATCAATCTTCTGCAATCTGAGTACAGACGCTAATTTTTCTTCAACGGAGTATTCTTTTACGGTTGCCATGTATTATAAATAATTTACCGGGTTTGTTTTAATCGTAGATTTAAGAGGCGCAAAATTACGGAATTTTTCGGTCAATATATGATAAAATAATTCCACAGTGAACTGCTCACTCTCAAAATGTCCGATATCTGCTATAATTAATTGATTATCAGCATCAAAAAAATCGTGATACTTAAAATCAGCGGAAATATAGGCATCTGCCCCTGCAGCGATCGCCTGTTTTAACAAGAAACTGCCAGCTCCCCCACATAACGCTACTTTTTTTACGGAACGCCCTCTCAAAGGGGTATATCTCACACAACCGGTAAGGAACTGCTTTTTCACAAACTGTAAAAAATCCAGCTCATCCATTGCCTCCGGCAAGGTACCAATCAATCCCGAACCCACCTGCTGATAAGCATTTTCCAGGTTTACCACATCGTATGCCACCTCTTCATAAGGGTGGCTACCCAGTAACGCCTGTAAAATTTTTCCTTCCAAATATACCGGAAAAATTACTTCCAACTTTATTTCAGCTTCAAAATGTCTTTTCCCCGGTGTGCCTACGTAGGGATCTGTGCCTTCCGCCCCCCGGAAGGTGCCCTCGCCGGCGCCGTTAAAACTGCATTCACTGTAATTGCCGATGTGACCGGCGCCGGCTTCGAATAAAGCCGCCCTCACTATCTCCACATCTGCCACCGGCACAAATGTGTATAACTTTTTCAGCAATCCCCGTTTGGGCTGTAATACCCGGGTTTGTTCCAGGCCCAGTTTAGCCGCCATCTGCGCGCATACTCCATTACGCACATTATCCAGGTTGGTATGCGCCGCGTAAACGGCAATATCGTGCTTAATGGCTTTGATAGCCACCCGCTCCACATAAGAATTTCCGTTAATCTTCTTCAGTCCCCCGAAAACGATCGGGTGATGGGCAATCACCAGGTTACATCCGTTTGCAATGGCTTCATCAATCACTTCTTCCGTTGCATCCAACGTGAGCAAGGCACTGGTCACCTCCACATCCGCCCGTCCGAAAATCAGCCCGGCATTGTCGTAGCTCTCCTGGTACTGCAAAGGCGCAAACTGTTCAATGGCCTGTATGATCTCTTTTATCTTCATATCTGCAAAAATTAATGGTTCATTCGCGGCATCTGCTAAATTTGCAAAAAAAATCTTTTATGCCCGGAAGCAAATCTACAGCAGAACAATATTCGGATTACAAAATAAAAATGCAAAAAATTGCGGATGTAAGAAATGCCCTGGCAGTACTGGGCTGGGACCAGGAAACCTATCTCCCAGAAAAAGGCGCGGGGTTCCGCGGCCAGCAGATCACCACGCTCAGCACTATTGCCCATGAACTATTTACCGCTCCTGAGCTGGACACGATCCTCCAGGCGCTGAAAGGCCATACCGACCTGGAGCTGGTAGAACAGAAGAATATCCTTCTTTCTACAGAAGACTTTGAAAAGAATAAAAAATACCCCGCCTCCTTTGTGGCGGATATGTCCAAAGCCACCAACGAAAGTTACCATGCCTGGATAAAAGCACGCAAAGCCAACGATTACTCCCTCTTCGCCCCTGCATTGGCACGGATGGTTGAACTGAAAAAACAGGAAACAGGCATTCTCGGCTATGAAGGACATCCTTACAACGCCCTGCTCAATGAATATGAAAAAGGTGCACATACCGGTATGCTGGATACCATTTTCAACGAGGTAAAAACCGCCCTTTCGCCGTTGCTCACCCAGATAGAACAACAACCCGCTGTTAACAAAGACTTCCTCCACCTGCATTACAACCGCGATGCACAATGGAAATTCGGTATCTCCCTGCTGGAAAATATGGGATACGACCTGAAAGCAGGCAGGCAGGATGTTTCAGAGCATCCTTTCACCACCAGCTTCAACCCGCTTGATGTAAGAGTAACCACCCGCATCGATGAAAATGATTTTGGTAATATGACCTGGAGCTGTATCCATGAAGGCGGCCACGCCCTCTATGAACAGGGTCTGCCCACGGAACAATATGGCCTTCCCTGTGGAGAAGCCACCAGCCTGGGCATACATGAATCACAGTCGCGGTTATGGGAAAACAATGTAGGCCGCAGCCTGCTCTTCTGGCAATATCATTATCCCCGCCTCCAGCAACTTTTCCCTGAAAACCTGGGAAATGTATCGCTGGATGCATTCTATAAAGCCATTAATAAAGTGCAACCTTCCCTCATCCGCACGGAAGCCGATGAGCTAACCTATCATTTCCATATCATGATCCGGTATGAAATTGAAAAGGGGCTGATCGATGGCAGCATTGATGTAAAAGATCTGAAACATACCTGGAATGAATACTATCGTCAATACCTGCACGTAACCGTACCGGATGATGTTCATGGCGTGTTACAGGACATTCATTGGTCACATGGCAGCTTTGGCTATTTCCCCACTTATTCACTCGGCAGCTTCTACGCCGCACAATTCTTTGCAGCCGCACAAAAACAGGTGCCTGGTTTGGATGCAGGTATTGCTGCCGGTAATTATGAGCCATTGCTGAAATGGTTACGCACTAACGTTCATCCGTTCGGACGTTTTTATACGTCAAACGAGTTGTGTGAAAAAGTAACGGGGAAACAACTGGCATTCGGGGAATTTCTGGAATATGCGAAAATGAAATATGGCGGGATATACGGATTTTAAAATCAAAAGCCCGGAACTTCCTGTCAGTTCCGGGCTTCTAAAAATATTTCTATAAACTATAATCCGGCCAGCTTCTCCAGCTCCGCCAATTCCATTACCCCTTCCTTTCTCGCTATTTCCTTTCCATCTTTATAAAAAATAAACGTAGGTAGCTTAGCCGCATTTACAGACTTCATCACATCCTGGTCATTACCTCCATCCACGAATACCTTTTTCACCTGCGGATGTTTCTGAAAGAATTTTTCCAGCACCGGTTCCATCTGTTTACAGGGAGGGCACCATGCGGCCCCTACATCTGTCAGCACATACCCTTTTGCCTGCACCGCCTTATTGTAATCAGCTATGCTGAGCTGTGGCTTTTTCTCCGCCACACCATCCAATGGCTTCCCGGCCTGTTTCCAGGCGTTAATACCGCCTTCCAGTTCTACCACATCTGCAAAACCGTTTTCCCGCATCCATTTAGCTGCAGCGCTGCTCCGGCCACCACTCAGGCAATAAATATACACCGGCTTCTTCTTGTCCAGGTACTGCACCCTTTCCCTGAACTCTTCTTTCTTTGTATAATCGGCCTGTAAGGCATGTGGCAGATGCCCGGTACTAAATTCCCCTGCGGTACGTACATCAAATACCTGTACATCAGGCTGCCGGATATCCTTATCAAATTCGGCGGCATCTACCGCCTTTTCCTGTGCCATTACTGTAATGCCAGAAAGCATTATCATAACGGCTAATAGAACTCGTCCCATATCGTCTTTATTTTCGGCATAAAATTAATAAACAATTCTGCTCCCTGCCTGGCAGGATGGGAATTATAACAGGGCTGTAATGTTTTGATATCAAACAAAGGTGAAAACAACTTCCTGTACTCTTCCTCCGTACCACCAAAAGGCGGACCCTCCTGTGGAAAATGACGGTTAAACAAAACTCCTGCCAGATGACCACCGGGCTTGATCAGCGAATAC
>JBCNPS010000289.1:0-9229 GCA_039593235.1 Chitinophaga sp.
CCACAGGCGATACCGGGAAGTAAATAGAAGTATTGTGGATGCATAAAGAAAGTTTTACGAGAGAACTATCCGATAGAAACATTTACATGTTTCTATACTTTTTTTATTATCTTTGCTCCTGAAACAACTTGTTCCCGGATATGGACAATAGAAAATTTGAGAAAATATCCCGTGCATTGAGCGATGCCAGCAGGATTACCATCCTGCAGCAATTCAGGAAAAAGCAGGGATGTTTGTATTGTGCAGAGATAACCGACATGCTGGATCTTACCCAACCTTCCGTTTCCCACCACCTGAAGCAGCTGGTAGATGCAGATTTGCTCATACCCGAAAAAGAGGGACGCAATCTTAAGTACATTTTAAACCAAAAAGTGCTGGGCGAGTATATTGATCGGCTTAATGCCTTAAAGGCATAGTTCTTTCATCCCAGGATAAGCAGTATTTGTTACCATAAATATATCGAAACATTCAAATATTCAAATCAATACATTGATGAAAAAGTCGATCTACGCAATGGCCCTGGGAGCCTTTGGAATTATTACCACCGAATTTGGCGTTATAGGTGTGCTGCCTAACCTGGCCAAGGTATTTGATGTTTCCGTGGATACGGCGGGGTGGTTATTAAGTGCATTTGCATTAACGGTGGCGGTGTCGTCCCCGTTTATAACCGCGCTCACCACCAATATAAACCGTAAGCTGCTGATGTCGCTTGTACTGGCTGTATTTGTAGTATCCAACCTGCTTTCCGCCTTCTCTCCAAATTTTACGGTATTGATGATTGCCCGGATCCTACCGGCTTTTTTACACCCGTTGTTCTGGAACATTTCACTGGCGGTAGCGTTCAAGGAATCCGGCAGTAAAGCAGTTTCTGTGGTAATGTCGGGGGTTAGCATCGCCACCGTAATGGGTGTGCCGATCACCACTTATGCGGCTGAATTTTTCAACAACTGGCAGGCCTCATTTTTCCTGGCTAGTTTTGTGAGCCTGGTCGCTTTTATGGGGCTGTTACTTTTTGTTCCCTCCATGCCGGCCACCAGGAAAGCAACCAATGAAAGCCAATTGTATATATTAAAAAACCCGCAGTTATGGCTGAACCTTGTTTCCACCATTCTTATGCTGGCTGGTATGTTTTCAAGTTATGGTTACCTGGCGGCCTATCTCGAAAAGATCTCCCACATGAGCGGCACACAGGTCAGCATTATGTTGCTTTTGTTCGGCGGCATGGGCGTGCTGGGTAACTGGATCACCGGCATTGCGTTAAGCAGGAATGTAATGCTTACTACCCGTGTATTTTTCTCTTTGCTCATTCTTGTGCAGGTGCTGGCTTATTTCTTTGGCGGCATCTTTATCCCGATGGTCATTATCCTTTCTTTCTGGGGCGCTATTCATACAGGGGGCTTCCTGATAGGAAATATACGGACCACCCGTTCAGTACCACATAGTGCGCTGGAGTTTGTGAACAGCCTGCTCACCTCCTGCTATAACATCGGCATATCGCTGGGCACTATGCTGGGAGGCTTTATTATAGCCAGTTACGGCGTTCATCATGTTATCTGGATGAGTGCGGGACTACTGGCGCTCAACCTGGGCTTGAGCTTTATTACCTTTGGAGAAAAACACCAGGCTACCGCTGTAGATGCTGATGCAGAAAAGGAATTTCCGCCCGTTGTTCTGCATGCTTAAACCAACCATTTTTTAAATACCGCAGCAACTGTTAACAGCTGCTGCGGTATTTACATTTTCCTGCCGGTATTTAAAAATATCATTACTGAAGATGATCAGCTTTTTTGTGCCGGCGGTTCTTCAATCAACTCCAGGATACCTTCATTACGGATGATCATCATTCCCTGCCGGTCTTCCGTAATTCCTTCCTCCAGGCGATACGTATATTGCGGGTAGGCCCCGTTCATCACAGTTGGCATATAAACAAAGCGAATGTTTTCATAGTGTTTCAATGCGGCTCCTACTTCAATGATATGGGTTGACACAATGAACAGGCATTCCCTGTACACCGCAAAGGCTTCGGTTACTGCCAGGGTGCCGTCGTATGCGTCTTTCACATTGGTACCTTTGAATAACTCATCAAACATGAGCAGCATTCTTTTGCCGCTGCTCACGGCCTCTGCACCCTGCTTTACTCTTACCACTTCTGCATAGAAATGGCTGTAGCCCAGGTTAATATTATCGGCCACATTGATAGAGGTGTAAAGTCCTTCCCTTACAGAAAATTCCATGCGGGCCGCCGCTACGGGGAAGCCCATATGCGCCAGGTACAATCCTATGCCTATGGATTTCATGAGCGTCGATTTCCCCGCCATATTGGCTCCCGTCAGGAACAGCACATTGCTGTTCTTATGCAGCAGCAGGTCATTGCCTACAGCGCCTTCTATACACGGATGCCGGAGATCCCAGGCAGATAATATATTACGTTCCTGCGGTAAAGCGGCAGCATAGGTGAAGCCCTTGCTGCGGGCAACATTGCCCACTGCAATGTTTACATCCAGTTCATAAATAAATGAAAGGATGGCCTCCATTTGTTCATGGAGTTTATTTTTCAGCAGGTAGTCATAAAAGGCCAGTGTTCTTACGGGCAGGTCTTTGTAAATATCGATGTTGCTCAGCCGCTGTAGCTTTATATCAGCCAGCATTTCCCTTATGGCTTTAATACGGCCGGCGTAAGGCGTTTCATACGCTTCAGCGGCCTCCAGGAAAGCATTGCAGCGATTCAGCGTAACGATAACGGCCTGCAGGCCCTGCACTGTTTTCCTGTACCGCTCGTCACGTGTGAGGGCGGCAAGCCCTTTTTTGATGAGGGTATTAGCCAGTACCAGCCAGGCGCTGCTGCCGGCGCTGCTGTCCAGGTACTCCCGCATCAAACCTATTTGCTGCACATCAAAGGGGAAGCTGAACTTTGCTTCCTGGAAGAAGCGGAAAATACCGCTTCGTTCATTGATGGCCGTTGCATTGTTCAGCGGATGGCGGAACATATGGTCCAGCAGTTGCTCGGCGCCTCTTGTTTTCACCTGGCAGAACAGGCCGTATATGGATCCCTGCCGGAATTTGCCCAGCAGGTTCAGCTCATCCAACGTTTGTTTATCTATATTAAAACTCATAGTGTTCTTCTTTTCAGGATATCCAGTATACCTTCATTCCGTATGATGATCATGCCGTGGCGGTCGTCCGTAATTCCCTTTTCCAGCGTATAGGTATATTCGGGTGTATGCCCGTTCATACGGGTGGGCAGGTACAGGAATGCAGCGGCAGCCTGTGTTCTCAGCTCCTCTCCTGCTTCCACAATATGCGAGGATATAATGAACAGGCTGGTCTTTTTCCGGTTAAATGCCCTGGTAATGGCCACGGTGGCTTCATGCGCATCCTTTACATTGGTGCCTCTGAACAGCTCATCAAACACAATGAACAGGGATTTCCCCCGGTGCAACTCCGTTGCCACCTGTTTTACCCGCAGCACTTCCGCATAGAAATGGCTGGCGCCAATACCCAGGTTATCCGGCAGGTTAATGGTGGTAAAAATGCCGTCCATTACGGAAAACTCCATACCGGCGGCAGCAACGGGGAAACCCATATGCGCTACATAAAGCGCGGTGCTTACTGCACGCAGGAAGGTGGATTTACCCGCCATATTGGCGCCGGTCAGGAACACCATGTTCTGCTCCGCGTTCATGGAAAGGTTGTTAACAATGGGCTGTTTCAGCTCCGGATGGTACACACCCTGCAGGTGTAATATTCCCCCGTTTTTTTCCAGCGCCTTCGGGAAAACAAACTTCCGCTCCAGGGCTACTTTGGCTACAGAAAGATAAACATCCATATGGTAGATATGCGCCAGGAGCTGTTCCACATTGCCGCGTTCACTCATCCTGAAAAGCGTATCGTAAGCCGCAACGGCGCCGTAAGACAGCTTCCCTTTCCCTTTTTCCCTGAACACCGGCTCAAAGGCGGGGTTTTCCAGCAGCAGGGTAATGGATGCACGTTCTTCCGTATAGGCGTTAATGTTAGTGATCTCCTTTGTAGTGATGAACGCTTTAATACGTTGCATCAGCTCTATAATAGCAGTAACGCCGTTCACAATCTCCTTCTCGCTCAGTGTCGACTGGCGTTGCTTTGCCCGTTCATCTGCACTGGCCAGGTATTTCTCCGCCATATCCAGTGCGGCGGCGTCAAAAGGGAATGCCATGCGCAGCTGTGCAAAATGTTCAATGATGCTGCTGCGCCGGTTAATAGCATCCCGGTTGGCCAGCGGGTTCCGGAACATGTGCTGCAATACTGCTTCCCCACCGCGGGTATGCGTATGGTTATAGAGGTCGCAGATACCGCTTCTGTCGCGCCGCCCGAATATCCCCAGGTCTTCCATTGTCTGGCTGTCCGTTTCCAATATCATGGTTCGTTCTTTTTACTTTCTTTTACGCCTGATGAGCAATACCCCTCCCAACAATAATGTGAGTGCCGGCAGTATCCATACATATGTTATTCTCAATGCGTCGGCCCCTGTTAATGTGATGGTCAGCTTTGCATCTTTTGCCCGGGGCCTTGGCGTGTAGATCGGGAACTCATTATAATCCAGCCAGCTGTAGATGGCTCTCCCCATAAAATCTCCACCGTTCCTGATGGTGCTCATAAAATCGGCGTCGCCGCAAACAACAATACGCTGTTCTTTATTACTGATCTTTCTTGTTAAAGCAACAGCAGTGGCAAATGATCCGCTCATATCGCCTTCCTGCGGACTATATACCGGGGGCACTGAATCAATAACCAGGGCGCCTGCTTTCAGCCATGTTTTGTCTCCTTCTGTCAGCAGCAGTGGTTTCACTGTAAAAGGTCCGGCAGCAGTGTCATATGCAATTCCTGTAACGCCTGGGTTCAGTGTGATCAGGGTATCTTCATTATCCTTTTCCTTCATTGCTTCCTTTATCATCAGCAGGTAAGGTTCCTCCGCAATATTGGCGCAGGCAGCGGTAACATAAGGTTTCACCATATGCGGCATCTCGTTTTTGGATGGTTGTACCAGTGTACCCGGCATCAGCTGAACGCCCAGTTGCTGTAACAGGGGATTGAGGATCACCTGTTTGCCCGGCTCGCCCAGGATGAACAGGTTACCGCCCTTGTCAATATATCTCTTTACCTTATCCATTGTTACCGCGCTCAGTTCCGTTTTAGGATCGGCAATCACCAGCGCGGCAATATCCGTAGGAATATCCGGGCTGTTCTGCGCGAGAGTGTCTACATCGAATCCCAGGTTGATCAAAGCGGCGCGAGCGCTTTTTGCAATGGAGTGCACCCAGTATTCCCGCTCTCCTGTTTTAAAGATATTTCGCTCCAGGTTGCCCGTCATAAAAAGCACTTTGGGCATCTTCGCCTGCAGCAAGCGTTTCAGGGCAGGCGCTACCTGCGTTTCTTCCGGCCAGAAAATAGCGTCATCAAATGTGCGGAGAAAAGTAGTGCGCCCTTTATATTTCAACTGCATCACCACCCGGTAGGCTTCCGGTTGCAGGTCAATACTCTTGTGCATTTCCTCCGGTGATTTATACCCGGAGAGATCCGTTTCATGTCCAAATGCCACCTTCTCTGCTATCTGCCGCAGGCTTTTTCCGGGGAACTGTTTGTAGATAAGGCTGTCTTTTGTAGCATCGTAATCATAGTAATATTCGTACCTGAATTTGATGTCCGGCTTAAACCGCAGGTACTGATCCCATAAAGAAGACAAATACTGGTTACGGCCTTCCGGAAGTCCACGGTCTACGCCGCTGCCCATCAGGTTGGTGTAAAGGGTCACTTCCAGCGGGGCGTCCTTATCCATCTGGTTGATAATTTTCCGGGTCCGTTCATGAATGGTATTTGTATTATCGGCAGTGGTATCCCAATAACCCGTCAGGCTGGGGCGTGAAGTGATATATCCTGCCAGCAGTGCAACGGCCATTACGGTAATATATTTCCCGGCCTTTACAAACCAGGGGCTTGTATCCCGCGCTCCTCCGAGCCTGATCAGCGTAAATTCCAGGAACACGCCAATGATCACCAGGAAATAGATCACATCTTTCGTGGTGATCAGCCCCACAAGCATTTTCTGGGTCCGCCCTGAAAGCGAAAGAAAATAGGTCAGGTCTCTTACAAAATCATATTTCTGCCACAGGCCTCCAATCCGGCTGAGTATAAAAATAACGATAAAGCTGCCGATGGCGGATACGATCTGGTAAGTAGTAAGACTGGACATAAATATGCCGATAGCTGCATAGGCGGATACCAGCAAATAAAATCCCAGCGCGGCAGACAGCAGCAGTCCGTAGTCAACATGAATGATATTCAACGCCCCTGTTAGCATAAACATTCCTACTATCAATACCAGCAGTAAATTGAAGATCATTACAGCCAGGTATTTTCCCAGCAGGATATGGCGCAGCTTTACCGGGGATGAATAAAGCAGTTTGATGGTCCCGTTATTGATCTCCCTGCTGATAACTCCCATGGTTAGCAATGGCACAAACAGGTACAGGTTCTGCATTACATTCACGAAAATGCCATCGGTGCCCAGGAAGATGGCCCGGGTAAGCGACATTCCAAAATCTTTGAATTTCGGATTATTCTCCACCGCCACATCCTGCCACCTGGCGATACCGGATAAGGGGGAGGTATAAAAAACAGCGCACTGCACTAAAAATGCGATCAATAAAAACCAGGCAACCGGTGAATAAAACAGGTTGCGAAGCTCTGTTCTTGCAATTTTAAAAGTCATCTTTATCTGTTGAATTTTTTAAGAAAGGGTTTGTGCGGATAATTGTTTGAATACATCGTCGGGCAGTCCTTTTTCGAAGCTGATCTCCCGCAGCCGCCAGCCGTGTGTAACACTTGCTGCTACCAGCCGTTCGGCAATCTCCTGGTTCCCGTCGAAATAAATGCGTGCCTGTTTACCGGCGAGGTATTCCACCCTGGTTACTCCCTGTACTTTCATCAGTTCAGTTACAGCGGGGAAATTTTCCAGCCAAACCAGCACGCTGTGCGGTTGTGCGTAGTTATTGAAAGCCTCCATGGTATCAGAAAACACGATCCGCCCTGCTTCAATCATGATCACTTCTTTGCAAAGCAGGTGCACTTCCGACAGGATATGCGAGGAGAAAAGCACGGTATGGTCCTGTGCAATTTCTTTGATCAGCTTCCTGGCCTCTATCAGCTGGTTGGGATCCAGCCCGTTGGTGGGCTCGTCCATCACCACCAGCCTGGGTTTGTGAATGATGGCCTGGGCGATGCCAACACGCTGCCGGTAGCCGCCCGAAAGGTTGTGGATCAGGCGCGAACTGAAATGGGCAATACCACAGCGTTCTTTCGCTTCGTCCACTGCCGCTTTGATCTTATGCTTCTCAATCATCCGCAGTTGCGCAGTGTAAATGAGGTATTCGTCGATGGTGAGGTCAGTGTACAAAGGCGGCGTTTGCGGCAGAAAGCCAATTTCTTTTTTGGCCAGTTCCGGCTCCTTCCTGATGTCAACGCCATTGATAAACACGCGTCCTTCCGTTTGATTAAGCACACCGCAAAGGATGTTCATGGTGGTGGACTTGCCGGCGCCATTGGAGCCAAGCAGCCCTATAATACCTGTTTGGCTGATCTCCAGGTTAATATCCCGTATGGCCCAGGAGCTGCTGTACTTATGCGAGAGTTGCTCGGTTTTTATGATCGCATTCATGCTGAACTTAGATTGTTTTAATAGTTATTGATCAAAAGCACTGACGGCGCCAGGTTGCCGGTACCGCCGGGCTGTCCCAGCAGCGCCAGGGTAAAATTGTGGTTACGCCAGTTATTAGGCGCCGTTGTTCCCGGGTTGCTGATACCTGTTGTTTGGTAAGATGTGATCAGGGCGCCGCTACCGGCATCCCGGAACTCAAACACATAATCTTCAGAAGCGGCTTTGGCCTCATACTGTTTGAATCCTGTGATTCCCCTGTAGGGCAGGCTGCTAACTTCTGCGCTACCGGTGCGTCCGAGTATGCGAACGCTTACAGGTGCGCTGCCCGGTGAAAGATTTACGAAGCGGATACCTGTTACACTATCCGCCAGCGGGTAATAAGGCAGCTGGTCGGTCACAAACAGCGTATCCGCATGTTCCAAAGTGCCGGTGATGAACAGGCTGTGTACAGAACCCACCGGCAGGTCGAGCACGAGGTTCACGAGCGGTGTACTTTTTTCCAGCGTATCAGGATATGCATACACTGCCAGCGGCTGCCGCCCACTGTAGGAAGTAAACTGGTTGGACAATGCCGTAAACAAATTGTACTTCAGCCTGTTTGCATTCAGGTAGTTGTTAAGCGGAACAGTGCCATTAAAATTGGCTACCAGCAAGTCGCTACCTGTTACGGCATTGATAATGGTAAGCGTTGAAGTGCCCTGCGGGTTATTTTCTTTTGAGCAGGAAAACAGGCAGAGGCAGATGAACAGCGGCAATAAACAACGGTGCATCATATAATAATGCGCAGTCGTTGAAAAATGAAATGATGTTTTTGACATACCGTTTTTTTTAATACCCCTGGTTTTGTTTGAGATAAGGATCGTTCTGTATTTCTGCCGCTGGAATAGGATACAGCAGCTGGAAGTCGCCCTGCCAGGGAAGTTTCATGGGAATGGCAGATAACACCTGCGTAGCCCGGCCGGTCCGTTTAAGGTCCAGCCAGCGGTGGCCCCATTCGCAAAAAAGTTCTGTTTGCCGTTCTTTGGCTACGGCGGCCAGTACCTGGGATTGGTTTAAGTTCGATGGCAGGTTTGCCAGGCCGGCCCTGTTACGGATCACATCCAGGTCGGCAATAGCTGCGCTGATACCGCCTCCGGCTCCATGCGCCGATGCTTCAGCGCGGATCAGGTAGGCCTCCGCCAGGCGAAGCATCATATAGTACTCTGTTGCAGCACCTGTTCCTGAGCGGTCGTTATTCGCATTCCCCATCTTGTATTTAAAAGGATACAGGTAGTTGCCCGTTGCGCCGGGAGATATTGAATTATCGGTACTGTCCACCCAGTCCGCTCTCCGCTTGTCGCCCGGCTCAAAGGCGTTTAACAGCTCCGGCGACAGATAATGAAACGGCTGCCCGGTATGTAATGGAACCGGCAGGAATAAACAGCCTTCGAATGATAGCATAAGATAAGAGTCGCACTTCCTAAAAAGCCCCACTCTTCTCCTACTGTGCAGAAAATATAATCCGTTTCCTGTTCCGGCACGAATTTACCCTGGGTAACT
>JBCNPS010000029.1:0-24358 GCA_039593235.1 Chitinophaga sp.
GTACGGAAGTATGCCCGGTACGTATTAATCTGCATGAATTGTTACTGCACAACCGTCAGAAGGCCGTAGAGGAAAACTATACCTCAGGTGGAGAGAAATTTGCCTGGTTTATGTGGAAGCAAGGCTGTAGCAGCCGCAAAATGATGAATATGGCCAGTGGCAAAATGAAAAATTTCCTGCTGCGAAGGTTCTTTGCCAAAAGCTGGGGAGATAACCGTGAACTACCTGTATTTGCGGCCAAGTCCTTTAACCAGCTATGGAAGGAACGGAAATAGCTATTGATCTTTTTTTACTGTAAACTTTACCCTGATCTTTACTTTGGCCGGCTTCCCGTCTGAAGCGGGAATCCATGCGGGACCTTCTTTGATTACCCGGATAGCCTCGGCATCACACAACTCATTCAGGTGACGGATAATTTTGAAGTCCTGCAGGCTACCATCCGGCATAACGATAAAGGATACACGCACTGTGCCGGTATATTTATTATCCGGGTTAACCGTTTTGGTTTTGAGGTAATTTGCGAAGGCTGTTTCTCCTGTTACCGGAGCGGGTTCCCGGTAAGCCATGTTATCAGCGTCTGATGATACATCCAGTCCTGCCGCTTTACCCGCTACCACCACCTGTACACTGGAATCCGTAACCGGCTGCTGCCGGATCACACTTACCGAACCGGTAACAGTTTGCTTCTTTTGTGTACCATAGCCAACTACCACTACTTCATTCAAAGCATTGTTTCTCTGGCTATCGGGCTTAGCCAGTGTAAAACTATTTTGTCCCCTTATTCTTATTTGTTCCTTTTTTTTGTTAGATGAAGGAGGAACAACATTTCTTTGGACTTCCCCGCGCGCGGCCTGCAGGGCAGGCGCTGCTGCCGGAACGCTTGATAGATCAGGCGCCCGTTTTTCCGCAGAAGGAATTGTTTCATTGGCCTTTTCATTTTGGATATAAGGCACTATCCTGTTGTCTGCTGCTCCTGCTGCCTGTTCCCCGTTTTCCTGTTTCTTTTTAGCTGTTTCCTGTTTGGCTGGTACAGCCGGGGTATTTTTTTCTGCAAGATGATCAGCTTTTGCCAGGGATGGCGCGGTATCTCCGTGTTCGGAAAATACGGGCGAAGCCTGTTGAGCCGGCTTGGGGGTGCTTACGCCGGCAATAGGCGTTGTTCGCTGTTGATACCAAAGGAACCAGCCAGCTGAAAACATCAGGAGCAGAATAGCTGCGGCCGCTGCCATGCGATAAATCATAGGACGGATGCGGCCGCCCCGTGAGGCCACCCTTTCAGATAACCTGGTGGCAAGGTCTTCCTGGTGGGCGGTTTGCTCCGGAGCATGTAAGGCATAGCCTTCCAGGGCGTCGGCCAGGAACGGATCGTCCAGGGCTTGGCGTTCCAGGGCATGCATGGCCTTATCGTCCAGCTCTCCCGCCAGGTATTGGCGGATGAGCCCGGCGAGTTCTTCCGGTTTTATATGTGGCCGCTTATCAGTCATCCTGTTGTTCCATACATATTTTCAGGTTACGCTTTCCGTTCTGGATATAGCTCTTTACTTTCTTCATTTCATACCCGGTGATAACACTCACTTCCCGGTAGCTTTTTTCTTTCAGATAGAACAGGTCTACACTGCGCTTTTGCTCTTCCGGTAAGGTTTCCAGGCATTTTTCCATGCTCTGCAGGTTATCTTCCAGGGACATTCCATTTTCATGATGCCCGTTTTCCCCGTTTTCCACAATGAGATGATCATCAATAGATACCTGCCGGGATTCCTTATTTTTCATGGCCCGCAGCTTCATTAAACAATGATTCCGGGTAAGTACATGCAGCCAGCTTTTAAAATTCTGGACCTCGTGTTGCTTCAGCTTTACAATTAATTCCTCAAAGATCAGCATTACAGCATCTTTACTGGCCTCTTCATCAAAATATCTCAGGCACACCCCGTATACCAGGTTCATATAACGCTGGTAAAGGGCTGCAAGAAAGTCCAGTTTCCCGGTGGCTTTAAACTCACCGATCAACCAGGCATCATCTGCATCCTGCATGATATTTTGTTTGATAAAAGACATTTGTGGCGGCAGCCTCCCTTCTAAAATTATATTGATTTACAAGCCAGCAATACTATTATTTTTTTTGAATATTATAAGATGAAAATAAGAAAGCACCGAAAATTCCGGTGCTTTCTCTTATAAATTTCAACATATTACTATTAATGCCTGAAGTGACGCATGCCGGTCATCACCATTACCATATCATGTTGTTTACAAAATTCTACAGAGTCATTATCTCTCACGGAGCCACCGGGTTGAATTACAGCTGTAATACCATGTTCGTGTGCAATGCTCACACAGTCATTGAAGGGGAAGAAGGCATCGGAAGCCATGGCTGCACCTTTCAGATCGAAGCTGAACTGGCCTGCCTTTTCAATAGCATGACGCAGGGCATCGATACGCGAAGTTTGTCCGCAACCCTTACCAATCAGTTGTTGATCCTTTACCAATGCGATCGCATTTGATTTCAGGTGTTTACACACGATGTTGGCAAACTCCAGGTCGGATTTTTCAGCCGGTGTAGCAGGGCGGGCGCCTACGTCATTCCATTCCTTATAATTGCCGTTATCACTATCCTGCAGTAAAACGCCGTTCAGTACATTTTTGAACATGTATTTGCTCTTTACCGGTTGTTTCTGTTCCAGGAGAATACGGTTCTTTTTGGCTTGCAGTACGGTAAGTGCATCTGCATCAAAGCCCGGTGCGATCAGGATCTCGAAGAAGATTTCACTGATGGATTCAGCGGTAGTTTTGTCGATAACCTTGTTGGTTACCAGTACACCGCCAAAAGCGCTTTCCTTGTCGCCGGCCAGTGCTGCATCCCAGGCTTCTTTCAGGGTAGCTCTGGACGCAATGCCACAAACATTGGTATGTTTAATAACGGCAAAGGTGGTGGCTTCAAATTCCTGGATAAGCTGGCAGGCGGCATCTACATCCACCAGGTTATTGAAGGATAATTCCTTGCCGTGCAGTTTGTTAAAAATCTCATCAAGATTGCCATAGAAAACACCACGCTGATGCGGGTTTTCTCCGTAGCGGTTCACCTGCCCTTCCGGAACAGAAAGCTGGAAGTTTACCCCCGGTTCATTATTCAGGAAATATTGGGAAATGGCTACATCGTAATGAGCGCAAACTTCAAATGCTTTGGCAGCAAAGCTCCTGCGGTTTTCAATAGTGGTGGCGCCATTGTTATCGGTCAATACTTTTTCAAGGTCTGCATATTGATCTTTGGAAGCAACAATTACTACATCTTTATAGTTTTTGCCTGCTGCACGGATCAGGGAAACACCGCCTATATCAATTTTTTCGATAATGGTTTGTTCAACCGTAGTACTCTTTACGGTTTCTTCAAATGGGTACAGGTCAACGATCACCAGGTCTATTTCCGGGATCTGGTATTCTTTGAGTTGTTCCAGGTCCTGTGGATTATCACGACGAGCCAGGATACCGCCAAACACTTTAGGGTGCAGGGTTTTAACACGTCCGCCGAGGATAGAAGGATAAGCGGTCAGGTCTTCAACTGCTACACATTTTACCCCCAGATCCTCAATGAATTTCTGGGTACCGCCGGTGGAATAAATGGTAACACCCTGTTCACCTAATTTTTTAACAATGTTCTCCAGGTTATCTTTATAGAAAACGGAGATCAGCGCTGATTTAATTTGCTTTTGCATGAATGGAAAACATTAGAAATTAATAACATAGGCTCCCTGGTCCGGAACCGAAAAGAAGCGCAAAGTTAACACGTAACATTCATTTTTCCATTTCCTGATCCTTCCTGAACTGTTTGAAGCGGCAAAAATAAGCGTGTCAAAGGTATAAAAGTCGCCCAACCGACTGATACTCACCGCCGGATTACATGTTAACAAAATATAGTCCGTCTGCAATTTTTCAGGCGGGGAACGTTCAGGCAACATGCTATCTATGATCAGGAGTCTTTTACCCTGAAAACTCAGAAGGCGGCCATATTGCTGAAAGGAGGGCAGTTTCCCTGTATGAACACGCAGATTGGTGCGCGTATTAAGGAGCTGCTTTGCCACGGGCAACTGCCAAACACTATCGTTGCCGGCGAATTGTACATTATTACCTTTAATACAATCAATTGCCGTATAGGCGGGTACGTTATAAACGATCATACTGCATTGCAATCCACAAGCTATAACCCAGCGTACACGGACAATGACAAACGCCCAGGTACAAAAAAGCCCCATCCATAAACCAGGTCTGAACTTTACCAGCAACCACAGCGTTAGTCCTGTGATGAGCAGGTAAAGCAACACAGTTTGAGCCAGGGAACAGTGAATATCCGTGATCAGTGCACCAGGTAAGTTCCCTATCCAACTCACGCAGCTGTTCATGGAAAGAATGAGGTATTTCAGTGCCTTACCCAGCCAAACTGCCGGCGGCCCGAAAGGGGCAATAAACAGGAGCATTATTTCTCCATAAATTATCACAGTAGATAAGGGCACAGCCACCAGGTTAGCTGGCAGGAAGTAGTTGGGAAACTGATGAAAATAAAATAAACTCACCGGTGTGGTGCTCAGCTGGGCAGCAAGCGATACTGCTGTCATTTGCCAAAGCCAGTCTGTCCACCTGCGCTTCCATTGGAACAGCTGGTAAACCGGCTGATAAAAAAGCAGGATGCCAAGTACAGCCAGGTACGACAGCTGAAATCCTGCATCTACCACCAGGTAGGGATCAAAGCATAGTAACACGGTAGCAGAAGCTGCCAGGGTATTATAAATGCTACTGTGGCGATACAATATGAAACGTCCTATTGTGATGCCGGTAAACATCACTGCTGAGCGGAGTACAGAAGCCGACGCCCCGGTAAGCAAAGCAAATCCCCATAGCACCAGCAGAACGATCACTGCTTTTGTAATATTTATCCAGCGATGCAGTGGCAGCCATTGCAATAACCACAACAGCGTACCGTACAACAGGGCAAGATGCATTCCTGATATAGCTATTACGTGTACGATCCCTGTATTGCTGTAGCTCTGCACCACTTCCCGATCCAGATCCTGGCGGTAACCAACCAGCAGCGCTTCCGCCATACCGGCCTCGGGTCCGTTGCCGATATACTTTTTCAGGTTGGATAAACAATACTCCCTTGCCTGTAGCAATAGCTGTTGAACAGGGTGACCGCGATTATGCGGTAAGCGGTAAAAATCCTGTGGACGGAGATACAACTGATGATAAATCCGTTGCGTTACCAGGAATTGCGCATAATCAAATGCGCCGGGGTTGCCGTTGAATTTAACAGATTCAGGCCGTTTACGGGCTATCAGTTCATCACCATAACGAAGCTCCGGTGAGCTGCTGTCTTTTCCCTTATAAAGCAGTAAATAGCCTTTTACGGGCATCCATTCGCCCTTTCTGCATACGGCCATTACCTGGGCAATGGTTTTAAAAGAGCGTTTTTTCTCCTGCGGAGGCTCTTTGATGCGCAATAAATATAACGGCGTATCAGTAATACAATGACCATAAAACCCTTTACTGTGGCGTAAATCAGCATTATGCAACAACAGGCCGCCGCAACAGCAGATCAATATAAAAAGAAATATCCCCGGTAACCAGGCAGCGGTAAACCGCCACTGTAGCGGTAAAAAACGAAATACCAACACACCGGCAATACAAGCGCCAATCAATGCAATGTATAAAACAGGATATACCGGCAGATACAGCTGAAGGATGATGCCAGCCAGCAATGGTACAATGATACGCAGAAAGGGCGCGCGCTTCCAGCACATCACAACAAACAATGTGGATTCAAATTCCATACAGGGTTAACTTTATCAGGTACAACAAAGCTCCTGTTTATACCTGTCAAAAGTGTTTTGGAAATGTTAAGAAAGGGCGGTTTGAGCCGCTAATATTTATATATGATAACTTGAGAACTTCCACTTTCGGTAAATAAATCTCCCTAAATCAATAAATATTAATGTCTATTTAATATATTAAAAATCAATAATTAATATATTATTCTTCATGTCATCTGTTATTGATTAGTTAACATCTCTTTTAAATATAATATTATTTGTAAACTGCATTACCGGTCACGCTATATGAATTGTATCAAGATTCAATAGTCGTGTCTTTAATGGTTATTTTGAGGGAAAAGAAGGAGCCTGATTTTTATCAGGCTCTGTTTTTTTGAGATAAATCGACTTTACATAAAAAGCCCCTCCGGTACACCGGAAGGGCTTTTATTATTTATCCTTAACAGGAATTATTTGCTCAGGTACATGCTCTTTTCCTTGTACAACTGCCTGAAGTACGGGTCACGCAGATCCTTGATAAAGCGGATCGCTTCCCCGGTGGATTTCATTTCAGGTCCGAGTTCCTTGTTCACACCCGGAAATTTATTGAAAGAGAATACCGGCTCCTTGATCGCAAAGCCTGTCAGTTTCTTTTCAATAGTGAAGTCCTTCAGCTTATTGGCGCCAATCATCACTTTGGTAGCAATATTCAGGTAAGGAACCTGGTATGCCTTTGCAATAAACGGTGTGGTACGCGATGCACGCGGGTTAGCTTCAATTACAAACACGTTACCATCTTTAATCGCAAACTGAATGTTGATCAAACCGCGGATATTCAGCGCACGGGCTATTTTCTCTGCGTAGTATTCCATAGTGGTCACTTCAATGGGCGACAGGTTGAAGGCCGGTAACAAAGCATGGCTGTCGCCACTGTGGATACCTGCAGGTTCAATATGCTCCATCACGCCCATCACATGAAAATCAGTACCATCAAAAATACCATCTATTTCCGCCTCCTGGCAGCGATCCAGAAAGTGATCAATCAATATTTTGTTTCCCGGCAGATGCCTGAGCAGGCTCAGTACAGACTCTTCCAGTTCTTCTTCATTAATAACAATCCTCATACGCTGACCACCCAATACATAGGAAGGACGTACCAGCACAGGGTAACCCACTTCTTTCGCTACATCAATAGCATCGTCTGTATTATAGGCGGTACCATATTTAGGATAAGGGATACCCAGCTCTTTCAGCATGTCGGAGAAACGGCCACGGTCTTCCGCAATATCCATGTTATCAAAGGAAGTACCGATGATCTTCACTCCGTTTGCTTCAAGGCGTTTGGCCAGTTTCAACGCGGTTTGTCCGCCCAGCTGCACAATCACACCTTCCGGTTTTTCCAGTTCAATGATCTCCCAGAGGTTTTCCCAGAACACCGGTTCAAAGTACAGTTTATCCGCCATGTCAAAATCGGTGGATACTGTTTCAGGGTTACAGTTCACCATAATCGCTTCGTATCCGCAATCCTGGATGGCCTGTAAACCGTGGGTACAGCAGTAGTCGAACTCAATACCCTGACCAATCCTGTTAGGACCGGAACCGAGTACAATAATCTTTTTCCTGTCTGTTGGAACGCTTTCGTTAACAGTATCGAAAGTGGAATAGAAGTAAGGCGTTTTAGCTTCAAACTCTGCGGCGCAGGTATCTACCATTTTGAAAGTACGGGTAATACCCAGCTCCTTACGTTTCGCATATACTTCATCTTCATCACAATCGCCGAACAACACAGACAGCTGTGCATCAGAGAAGCCCAGTTTCTTGGCGTCTCTGAGCATATCTGCGGAAACAGATTGCAGGTCAAGTTCCAGCAACTGTTTTTCCATATTCACGATGTCCTGGATCTGGTTCAGGAACCAGCGGTCAATATAAGTGAGCTGGTGAATGTGCTTAACAGATACACCTGCCATCAGGGCATCTTTAATACGGAAGATACGGTCCCAGGTAGGACGCTTCAGTTTTTCGATCAGCTGCTCACTCTTCATGAGCGATTTGCCATAATAACCGAGTCCGAGTGCATCGTTCTCAAGGCTCTGGCAGGCTTTCTGCAGCGCTTCAGGGAAAGTACGTCCAATAGACATTACCTCTCCAACTGATTTCATCTGCAAACCTAAAGTATCATCAGCGCCTTTAAATTTATCGAAGTTCCAGCGCGGCATTTTTACGATCACGTAATCCAGCGCCGGTTCAAAGAAAGCAGAAGTGGTTCTGGTGATCTGGTTTTCCAGTTCATCCAGTGTATAACCAATAGCCAGTTTCGCGGCTATTTTTGCAATAGGGTAACCGGTTGCTTTGGATGCCAGCGCAGAAGAACGGCTTACACGCGGATTGATTTCAATGGCGATCAGCTCTTCGTTTTCAGGATTGAGAGAGAACTGTACGTTACAACCGCCGGCAAAGTTGCCGAGGTCGCGCATCATTCTCATGGCTTTGTTGCGCATGTCCTGGAATGCAGTATCGCTCAGGGTCATTGCGGGCGCCACGGTAATGGAATCACCGGTGTGGATACCCATCGGGTCCAGGTTTTCCACAGTACAAATGATAACCACGTTATCATTCTTATCGCGCAATAATTCCAGTTCATATTCTTTCCATCCGAGTACGGCTTTTTCTACCAGTACCTCGTGGATAGGAGACGCTTTCAAACCGCGGTCCAGCGCTTCGTCCAGGTCTTCTTTACTGTGTACAAAACCGCCACCGGTACCACCCAATGTGAATGAAGGACGAATTACAAGGGGGAATCCAATTTCCTGGGCAAATTCTTTACCTTCCAGGAAAGAGTTGGCTGTTCTGGCCGGCGCTACCGGTATTCCCAGCTGGATCATCCACTGGCGGAACTGTTCACGGTCTTCCGCTTTATCAATGGCTTTGATATCAACTCCAATCAGGCGAACGTTATTTTTTTCCCATATTCCCAGTTCGTCTGCTTCCTTACAAAGGTTCAGCGCAGTTTGGCCGCCCATAGTGGGTAATACGGCATCTATCTGGTTTTCTTCCAGGATCTGCTCAATGCTCTCCACGGTCAGTGGCAGCAAATAAACCTTATCAGCCATCATTGGATCCGTCATGATGGTAGCCGGATTGGAATTAATCAAAATCACTTTAACTCCTTCTTCCCGCAGCGAACGTGCTGCCTGGGAACCGGAATAGTCAAATTCGCAAGCCTGACCAATAATAATGGGTCCAGAACCGATAATGAGTACAGATTTGATAGATGAGTCTTTTGGCATTTGTGTAATCTATTGAAAATGAAAAACCAAATTGATCTTTCTGCCGTGTGAGGGAACAAAAAAATCGTGCAAAGCTACGGCATTGAAATTTATAAATGGAAATAAATTTTGTTTGAGAAGAAGAATTTTTTTGGAAGAAGAGATAAATGCCTATTGTTTTATATGTTAATTTTATTTTATGCAGATAAAAAATTCTTTTTATGAAAACACCGGAAGATAGTTTTCAGGGTGAGGGGTATGAGGAAGTAAACCTCAGACAGTACCTGGAAGAAAAACGGGAGCAGGAAGCAGAAGATTTACTGCCAATGAAGATTTACAGGAAGTACGGCAAAGGGATCATCAACTCTGTAACCGGCGATAAACATCAGCCCATCTGGAGCCACACCTTCAGGCTTACCTATGAACAAACAGAAGGGCTGCTTCGTTACGCGTGGGAAAATGAATATGATAATCCATACCTCAACGACTTTAAATCCTTTATGAATCCAGCTTATAACGGCAGGATACATACCGGATACACCTTATTGCAACTGGAATTACCCCAACAAAAAAACAGGCTTAAAATATCCTCTAAAGGCGCGCTGCATTTTCTCAGTGCATTAAATCCTGGTAAAGTACAAACCGGCTCCACAGTATTCGACCGTCACTTCGTTACTATAGCCCATCCCAAAAGCATCATCGAAAATATATACAGGGAACTTGAATTTCTCCTGGATCCGGACTTAGGAAGATCCCTGTCGCTCATCAGCAATTTTGAGGACGCCATTACCTTACGTTTCTACCTGCAATTGCGTATTAACAAGCTCATCACCGAAGAGGCGCAAATGGAAAAATTACTCAAACATACGCTGGCATTGGTCAATAAATTGAACATACTGTACTAACAGCAAAAAAACGGTGTACCGTTTTTCCGTATAAATACTTATCCTGATCTCATCTTAGTCCCCTAACTTTATCATCCGCAGTTAAAACACACCTGCGCTACAACCCCAAAACGACTGGTACTAATTCTACAACAGCCCTGCCTGCAGGGAATCTTGCTTCTATTTTTATATTAAAACACCCCAAAAATCAAATGTCATGCGTACAGCTGAAATTCATTATGGCGACGATGGTCGCATAGATGTTGCCGTTCCCAAAGGCACCAAACTGGAAGACATCACCAAACTGCAATCCATGGTGATCAAACAAATCAATCCCCGCGGTTGCCAGGCCTGCTTATCCGGTGTTCACTTCAATATCCGGGAAAAACTGGAACAGGTGATCAAGGTAGACCTGGATAAAATGGCTGTTATCAAAGACGTTGCCATCAAACAACATTAATCCGGATACCGCCCGGCAATAACCGGGCGGTATTTTAAACCTTCAGCCATGTCACAAGTATTATCAACTGCCAGGACAGGCCGCCTTTATCAGCAAACTATTCCGCAACTTGGCGTGGGCCTGTTGTATAATCCGTCGCTGGAATTATACCTGGATGCATGTCCCGGTATATGCGACTATGTGGAAATTATCCCGGATATGTTTTGGACGGACCGCGGTAACCACGCCCCGCAAAGGTTTGAAGAAATTGAATCCTGGATGAAAGTGCTGGATAAAATAGCCGCACAATATCCCCTGACCGCTCATAATATCTCCTACTCCCTGGGTAGTGCAGGCATCTTCGATAAATCCTATCTCTATAAAATGAAAGAATGGCATGAACGCTATCACTTTAAATGGCATAGCGATCATCTCTCTTTCGTAAAAGTTCATAACGAACAACAGGAAGAACACAATGCCGGGCTGGCCGTACCTGTGCCATATGATTATGAAGTGCTGGATATGATAGGTGGCCGTATCAATGCCATCAAACGATCTGTGAGCACGCCTTTCCTGGTGGAGAACAATGTTTACTTTATTGACCTGCCTGAACAGGAACTGAGTGAAACGGCCTTCCTGAATGAACTGTCGCACGATACCTCCTGCGGATTACTCCTGGATATCCACAACGTATATACGAATGCGGTAAACCACCACTTCGATGCCAGGACTTTTATTGCGCAACTTGAACTGGATAAAGTCATAGAAATCCATATTGCCGGCGGAAATGAAATGGCCGGCATGTACACTGACTCCCACGCAGGGCCTTGTCCGCCGGAGGTATGGGACCTGCTCGATTATACGTTACCGTTAGTGCCTAACTTATGTGGCATTACCTTTGAGTTTCATGAATCTTATTTTCACCTGCTGCAATTTGATGGTGTTACCCGCGAACTGAACAAAGCAAAAGCAGCCTGGAACCTTTATCATACCTAACATTATGTCACTCCTATCTTTTCAGAAAGCGTTGACAGACCTGATTGCATCGCCGCAATTATGTTTGCAGTTACGCAGTGATCCCACAGCGGTATTGCTGCGATATGACCTAACCAGCCGCGAACGCTTAAGGCTGCAAGCGGTAGTGTATCAACAGGGAATGTCGGTAAGTTGTACCCTGTACCGGGTTAACCGGATCACCCCTGTTTACACAATGCTTCCCTATACCTGTTTTTTACTGGGAGCGCAGCTCATGCCGGTGATAGAGGAGTTCTGGGCTATCGACAACCGGTCGGATCTGCAATTCAAAAGAGAGATCAGCATCTTCGGGGAGTTCCTGTTACAGAAACTGCTGAACGGAGACCTTGTAAATCCTTACCTGCGGGAGATTGTAGTAATGGAACTGGCCATCAATGAATTGAAATTTTTACCGAAGAAATTACTGATGGAAAACAACAACGAGGAAACAGGTCTGCACCCGCTTGTTCGATTGGTACCATTTGATCATCCGCCGGAATCCCTACTCACAGCGCTTGCCGGCATGAAACTACCGCAGCAGGAAGAAGATACCGGCGAATATTGGTTAATGCTCGACTACCGCGAAGAAGAACTTTCTTTCCGTGCGCTGCCCCACAAAAGCAGGGCTGCAGCAGGATGATCATATTTTTATAAGGGGTTCACTACCTGGCGGCAATGGCAGGATGATCATAATTTTATCCGGGAAGACATTACAGCGATAGCCGCTCCCATTACGGCGATCATGGTGAAGGCCACACCAAGATTGGTAGCCTGGGCCACAAATCCAATCAGCGGCGGACCAAACAGGAACCCGAAATAACCAATGGTAGACACCGTAGCCAGCGCCATCCCCGGAGGCAATTTTGTAGACCTGCCGGCGGCACTGTATACCAGTGGTACCACGGCGGATACGCCTGCACCCACTAACATAAAGCCGAGCATAGCCGGAACAAAGTATGGAAAAACAACCGCTACCAGCAGTCCGCTGGCAGTAAGGCCGCCACTTATCAGCAGCATCTTTTTCACGCCCAGCCTTGTAGTCAGGTAGTCTGCTACAAAGCGACCGGATGCCATTGTGCTCATGAACGCTGCATAGCCGGCGCCGGCCCATCCTTCTCTTACCTGTATTACCCTGCGGAAGTATACCCCGCTCCAGTCGAACATGGTACCTTCGCAGATCATTGAACACATTGCAATAATTCCCAGCGTGAACAGGAACGCATCCGGCTTTCCGAATAAAGAAGGAGCATTGTTTTCATTGGTAACACGCACCACTAACCGGTTCATTGTAAGTCCCACGAGCACCCAGGAAACCGCGGTAATAATTAAAAAGTGATACACCGGCGCAAGGTGTAAACCTGTCATCCAGGTACCAAAAGCAGCGCCTGTAAAACCCGCCACACTCCACAACCCGTGAAATGAAGCCATGATAGAACGGCCATACATGGCTTCCACTCCCACTGCCTGCGTATTCACCGCTATATTGGCGAGGTTACCGCAAAAACCAAAAAAAACAAGACATACACTCAGTTCCCAGGATGTATGTGCCAGTCCGAGCATTGGCAACACAACAGAATAGGCAACTGCCGCAATAAGTAATACCTGCCGGCTACCGTATTTGGATACCAGTATACCCGCCACCGGAAGGGAAATGATAGACCCTACCGGCAAGGCCAGTAATACGCTGCCAAGACCGGCATCATTTAATTTTAGCGCCAGCTGGATATCCGGAATGCGGGAGGCCCAACTGGAAAAACATAACCCGGTTAAAAAAAACAAGGCGCTCACCGCAATGCGGGTAGCTCTTTTATTAATCATTACCATCGATAGATCGTGTAACATCTTCAGTCAGATAAAAGTTGAATGGATCAGATCACCTGTATACCCAGGTTACTATAAGGTTTCAATGAAGGCAGGTCCGGGTTGTCTGTAATAATTGTATCCAGCCCTGTAATGTCGCATACTTTAAAAGGTTCTGCTGTTCCCATTTTGTCGCTGGTGGCCAATGCAATGGTTTTGTTGGCAGATTCCACCATTGCGCGTTTTACATCTGCTTCCCCAAGATCCAGACCGGTCACACCTGCATCCGGGTGCAAGCTGCAGATGCCCAGGAAGCATATATCTGCCCGCATTTTTTCCAGCATACGGATGGTATCCATACCACCGGCCGTTTGGGAATCCTTACCAATGAGGCCTCCTGTTAAAATTACCTCAATCACCGGGTGCTCAATTAATTGCGCCACAATGGGTACACTATTGGTAATAACCCTGATATGAAGATTAGCAGGAAACAATTTCGCCAGCATTAAGGTAGAAGTCCCCCCGTCAAGAATGATGGTTTGCCCGTTGTGCAAATACGACAATGCTTTGGTGGCGATATGCTTCTTATCATCTTCATGATATACGATACGTTCCTTAAAAGAATAGGGATTGGGGGAATGCGGGATAGCTCCTCCCCTTACTTTGATCAGCTGCCCGTTTTGTGCCAGGGATTCCAGGTCCCTGCGCACGGTATCCTCCGACACCTGCAAATCGCTGCTAAGCTCCGCCTGCAGTACCTTATGATCAGTCTGCAGCTTTTTGAGAATGTAATCCAGCCTTTCCTCTCTCAACATAAGTCGTGCTATTTTATGCAATATTATGAAAGATTATGCGATAATTTGCAGATTATTGCATAAATTTGCATAAAACAGCAAAATATGGCAAGAATAGCAATCGACATGGACAATGTAATGGCAGATCTTACACAACATCTGCTGGACGTATACGCTAAGGAATACGGGGAAGTGATAGATCCGGAGCGTTTGAACAACATCCCCGAGGGTAGTGCCTTTCCTGAAGGTGTAGCTACGAAAATATTAAAGGCTCCGGGTTTTTTCAGAGGTATACCGGTAATGGCCGGCTCACAGGAAGTTGTGAAAGCGCTGGCAGACCAGCATGAAGTTTTTGTAGTATCTGCAGCAATGGAATTTCCATTGTCACTGGCGGAAAAACACGCATGGCTGGATGAGCATTTTCCCTTCATCAGCTGGAAAAATATCGTGTTCTGCGGCTCCAAAACCATTGTGGAAGCGGATTATATGATCGACGATCACGACAAAAACCTGCGTACATTTAAAGGAACGCCGCTGTTGTTTAGTGCGCCACATAATTTGCCCCTTACAGATTATAAACGGGTAAATAACTGGGAAGAAGTAGCGGCTTACTTTGCCCTGGCTCCTGTTCAGAGCAGCGGGGAGCTCCTGGCTGCCGGCTAAGCCCGGGGCTTACCTGGCTTCCAGGATATTAATCTTTCTTTCAAGGGTATTCACTTTCCTGATGTATTGTTGCACTTCCATGCATTTATCCAGGTAAGCCTCTGCCCAGTTAACTTCCTGCTTTATGGCCTGTGGCCCCATGAAGTAGCCGTAAGGCAGGTCCAGCTGCTGATGCAGCTGTTGCAACTGCGCAGGGTTGAATGCCGCTGAGTCCAGCCATTCGTGTACTTCATTTATTGATAATTGCAGTTGGGCGGCCAGTTGTTCATCTTTTATTTTTTGCTTCGCAAGATATAGCTGTAGCAGTTCTCCATGATGCCAGGAATTTCCTCCCAGTGAATCCCAGTTACAGAAATCTTCCAGCGTAACGGGGATGGCTTCCAGCAATATATCCAGCTTTTCTCTTTTGATAGACGCCAGTGAAAAATAGCGGTACAATCCCTGTGGCGTTAGCCCGGTTTTCTTTGCATAGTGAAGGATCACAATTTGTTTTTGTCTTAATATACGCCGCAACCTGGCGCCTGCATGCACATAATATGGAACTGACATTTACAGCATCCTGTTTTGGTGAGAAATGGGGTGTATGTACAAATATAATACTTTTTTATTCTCAAAACAGGGTTTATTATCTCGTATTTTAAAGTACTATCAATAAAAACTATCAACAAATATCATTATAATAAGATAAGCTCATTTTTAATCGTGTTGTTTACGGAAAGCTGCCAGTTCTTTCTTTAACTGCAGCACGTCATCTTTAAGTGTTGCCTGGCTTTTCAACAGCTGTGTATATTCTTCCAGTAGTTTATAGTACTTCTCCCTTAACAGCATCATTTCTTCACTATCTGTGTTCCTGCTTTCCTGCACTGTACCCGGGTTAAGAAACCCTTCTACGCTCATATCCAGTCCCTTTGCCACCCTGTCCAGTTCATCCGGCGAAAAACTTTCTTTTTCAAATAGGTTATACATCGTGCGGCGGCTCATTTCCAGGCGGCCGGCCAGCTTACTTTTGTTCAGCCCCTTCTCCGCAATAATATGTTGCAAACGCTCTCCATGATGAATGCTTTTCCCGTTGGTGAGTTGCATAGCGCCGTTCCATCGCATAAACTCATCGGGGGTAATGCCAATAAGGTTACAAAAACGTTCCATGGTAGCACGTTTCATGTCGTTTTTCCGCAGGTGGTAATGAGCTATTTGATTTGTAAAACCAGCCATAGTGGCGAAATCTACAATCTTTATCTTCTTCTGTTTTAAGATCTGTTTCAACCGGTGTCCCATGTGTATCAGGCTCGACTGCATCCCTTTTCATTTTAAATTATGATGCTACATACAGGATGACCTGTCGTATTATCGTATAATTTAACAATTAATATTTCATTCTGTAAATAAAAAGATCAATTTAACAAAAAAAATATAAGCCTGTAAATCGCCCTGGCCAATAGGAAACCATACTAACAGTAAAGCGTATACGCAAAAAAATAACAATAAATATTTATCGATTTAATAATCGTAAAATCAGAATGATAACAAACAAGATTATTGTGTAATCAATACACATCATTTGCAGCTTAACAAATCATAAACAAAAGCATCATTTTGCCACAAGAATAGCCACAGCAGGCAATTACATCATTTGATAATTTTTTTATAGAAAGTAAAATTTTATAATTATAAATTGCATGATTATAAATATATTTGCTTACACCATAAAGTAATTTTTAAAACATGTTCTACTATTCTGACAATTCATTTGTTAACCACATCCGATCATTCTCAAAACAATATCCATTATGAGCAAGGAACCAATAAATGTGCTGCTCGACATTCACACTAAACTTTCCAGTTTACCGGTAGTATTCAGGGAAAAAGTATGTGAAGAATGTAACTGGAGCACACCCACATTCTATCGCAAGATGCGCGGAAAAGATAAGCCGAATCCAAATGAGAAAGGAAAAATCATTCCTGCTCTCAGCAATGCGGAAAAGCAAAAAATCATTGAAATCATGGAAGAGGTATTTGCATCCGGCGAAGAAGACCTGGAAAAATACCGGAAACCTGCCCGGTGATCACTTTGACTTTCATCCGCTGTCTGTAGAAACATCTTCCGTAAAAATCATCATGCGCCCGTAAAGCCTTGTTCCCCCACCCCGGGCAAACAAGGCTTTACTTTTGACCGTCTCCGGCAATTGCCGCGAATATTATCTGACTCAGGATTACGCTGATTTCATTGATTTTGTTTTAAGGGCGGTGTGCCTTCATCCCGCTCTCCTGCTTCCATTGAAATCCCTTAAATCCCCAACCTGCAACTTAATCAATGTAGCCTCGCTGCATTATAAAATCTCTTATCAACTAAGTTTTTCTTTTTAAAACTAAATTCTTAGTTTTAAGATCATAAAACACTTATTATGCGTCGGACAACCCAATGTTTTTTCAGCCTGATTTTGCTTATTACTGTTGCTTCATCCGCACTGGCACAGGATTCTATCAACCGGGCACAAGTAATGGATTATCTTCAGAACCAGCAATATGATGCCGCTGTCAGCTACCTGTTACCAAGGGTGCAGGAAAATAATATCGGGCAACTATCCCTCCTTGCATATACTTACTACCTGTCAGGAAAAACAAAAGATGCTATTACTCATTATGAAAAAGTATTACTGCTGGACAGCAACAATGTGGCGGCACACCAGTATCTCGCCGGCATCAGTATGCAGATGGAAAGCCCCATACCAGCTGTTTTTCATTACCGGCACATCATCCGGTTGCAACCCTCCAGCGCCAATGCCTACAAACAATTCAGTTTCGCCTGCTTCGCCGCACAGCAACCGGATACCGGGTTCATTTACCTCCAAAAAGCATACGCTCTCAACCCGGCAGATCCCAAAGTAACCGCAAGGCTCGGTGAAGAACTGATAGAGAAACAACAATATCCGCTGGCAGACAGCATCCTGCGCGCTTTCCTGAAAACAGATTCCCTGCAACCCTCCGTTATTATGACCGCCATCAGATCTGCATGGTTCATGAAAAACTACACCCGCTGTACAGACCTGGGTACACAGCTGATACATATGAATATTGTATCTCCCAATACCTTCAGCATTGTAGCTGCCGCCTGGTACACACTTAAACAATACCAGCAATGCATCGGTGTGTATGAATACCTGCAGGCCAACAGGGGACAGTCGGAAACCATTATGTATTACGCCGCCCTTTCCTATACGGAATTAAAAAACTACAACGCCAGTAATGAGCTGCTGCAAACCTGTATAGATATGGCCACTTCTAAAAGCCTCGATAGCTACTATACCGGGAAATCGGCCAACTATGAGGGCCTCCGGCAGTACAAACCAGCTATCGCCAACCTGGACACGGCTTACTACCTGTTCCACCAACCCCTGCGCCAGTACAGCATTGGCCGCATCTACGAAGTGCGTTTGCATAACAAACAAATGGCTACCCGGTATTATAAACGCTACCTGCAACTTGGCAATCCCACTAACCCCCAGGAAGCAGATGTTTACAAATACCTCCGCACATATGTTGAAAAATAATCTGCTTTTTATATGATTTTTTAGATTATTTCCAGCAAACCATCTGGTTTTTCTTAAATTTAAAGCCCGTTAGGAAAATGCTTGTACTTAACCAATAAACAATTACGGTGCTATGTCGTACCCATACCAGATCAAGAGTATCGAAGATTATCAGCAGGCTTATCAACAGAGTGTTATTGACCCGGAAGGCTTCTGGGCCAATGTAGCAGACCATTTTTACTGGCGTCGCAAATGGGACAAGGTATTGGACTGGAACTTCAAAGACCCGGAAATCAAGTGGTTTACCGGTGCAAAACTGAACATTACAGAAAACTGCCTGGACCGGCACCTGGGTACACTGGGGAATAGGCCCGCTATCATCTGGGAACCCAATGATCCGGAAGAACACCATCGCATTATCACTTACCGCGACTTATACAACAAAGTTTGCCAGTTTGCGAATGTGCTGAAAAACAATGGCGTTAAAAAGGGCGACCGTGTATGTATTTACATGGGCATGATCCCTGAACTGGCTATTGCCGTGCTGGCCTGCGCCCGCATTGGCGCCGTTCACTCGGTGGTATTCGGAGGTTTCAGCGCACAATCCATTGCCGACAGGATACAGGATGCCCAGTGCAGCCTGGTGATCACCTGCGACGGCGCATACCGCGGCGCTAAGGATATTCCGCTGAAATCCGTTATGGACGACGCTTTGATGGCTTGCCCATCTGTAAAAAAAGTAATTGTATGTACCCGTACCCGCACCCCGGTAAGTATGCTGAAAGGCAGGGACCTTTGGTGGGAAGATGAAATAAAACAGGTGGAAACAATGGGCAATCCGCCCTGCCCCGCTGAAGAAATGGATGCAGAAGATCTGCTGTTCATCCTTTATACTTCCGGATCCACCGGCAAACCCAAAGGTGTGGTGCACACCTGCGCCGGCTACATGGTATATGCCAACTACACTTTTGTAAATACCTTCCAGTATCAACCCGGCGAAGTATATTTCTGTACCGCAGATATCGGATGGATCACCGGTCATAGTTATATTGCCTACGGTCCGCTCAGCGCCGGCGCCACCACCCTCATGTTTGAAGGGGTGCCTACTTACCCGGATGCAGGCCGGCTGTGGGAAATTGTAGATAAATTCCGTGTAAACACCTTGTATACCGCGCCCACAGCTATCCGCAGCTTAATGAGCTATGGCCTCGGCCCGGTTAATCATAAAGATCTCAGCTCCCTGAAAAAACTGGGTAGCGTTGGAGAACCCATCAACGAAGAAGCCTGGCATTGGTTTAAAGATAATATCGGCAAGGGTAAATGCCCTATCGTAGATACCTGGTGGCAAACAGAAACCGGTGGTATCATGATCACGCCCATTGCCGGCATCACCAAAGAAAAACCCGGATACGCCACCCTGCCACTGCCTGGTGTACAGCCTATCCTGGTAGACGAAAACGGCAAGGAACTTAAAGGCAACGGCGTAAGCGGTAACCTCTGTATTAAGTTCCCATGGCCAGGTATGCTGCGCAGCACTTACGGCGATCATGAACGCTTCCGCAAAACCTATTTCTCTACCTACGAAAATCTCTACTTCACCGGCGATGGCTGCATGAGAGATGAAGATGGCTACTATAAAATTACCGGCCGTGTAGATGATGTACTCAACGTAAGCGGTCACCGTATTGGTACTGCCGAAGTGGAAAACGCCATCAACATGCACGCCGGCGTGGTGGAAAGCGCTGTGGTGGGGTATCCTCACGATATCAAAGGACAAGGCATTTATGCTTACGTGATCACCGAGCGGCTCACGCACGATCCTGAGCTCACCAAAAAGGATATCGCACAAACAGTGGCCCGTATCATCGGCCCCATTGCAAAGCCAGATAAGATACAGATCGTAAGCGGTTTACCTAAAACCCGCTCCGGCAAAATTATGCGCCGCATTTTGCGCAAAATTGCCGAAAACGATATGGATAACCTGGGCGATACCTCTACCCTGCTGGACCCTGGCGTGGTAGACGAAATCAAGAAAGGAAAACTGTAATAAATTCCTGAGCTTAAAAACGAAGGGATGCAGCCTTATGCTGCGTCCCTTCGTTATACATGAATACCCGGTTATGAAGCGTTTCTTCAAAAAGCTGGCCTGGACGTTCATGGTGCTGTTTGTTCTGCTTAATATCATCGGAGCCTTCCATGCCTGGAAATTCACTCATTTTTATGAAGATGGCGGCCGCAGGAACAAACTCCCTGAACAAATGAGCACAGCCGAAAAAATAAAAATGATCCTGTTTGGCGTACGTATTGCCAAATCGGCTACTACCACTTTTCCATCTGTACCTTATGAAACCGTATTGCTGCGTACCGCCGGCGGTTTACGGCTGGAAGGCTGGTGGATACCCACCCCGGCCGCCAAAGGCACTGTGATCCTGTTCCATGGCTATAATGGTAATAAAGGCTCGCTTTTCCCCGAAGCGAACCGTTTCCGCTCATTGGGCTATAATACTTTCCTGCTGGATTTCCGCGCTCATGGCAACAGTGAGGGCTATACCTGCAGCGTGGGCTACAAGGAAGCGGAAGATGTAAAGCTCGCCTGGGATTATGTAAAACAGAAAGGAAACCAACCCATCATCCTTTGGGGTGTAAGCATGGGCGCTGCTGCTATTTTAAAGGCCGTTCCCGGGTATGGGCTCACACCAAAGCAACTCATCCTCCAGTGCCCGTTTGCCACACTTACAGACGCCGTAAAAAGCAGGATGCGCGCTGTTCATCTGCCGGCAACTCCCTTTGCCCAGATCCTTACCTTCTGGGGAGGAATAGAACAGGGGTTCTGGGGCCCCGGCTTCAAACCGGAGTATTACGCCCGCAGGATACATATGCCGGTATTATATTTTTACGGGAAGCAGGATATCAGGGTCATGGCAAAGGAAACGCAGGAGGTATTTTCCCACCTCGGCACCGCGCAGAAAAAATTATACATTTTCCCCAATGCGGGCCATCAATCGTTTTGTGGCAAGGATTCCACGGCCTGGATGAAAGAGGTGACCACTTTTCTCCAACATTAAAAAAGCGCGCACCATACGAGTGGAGCGCGCTCTTCACAGGATCTGACCCGCCGTTTATATTTGAGTCATGGTGCAGTATCACTGCGCCACTAGATGCCGTACCTTTTTATCAGTATCCTAAATTACAACACATAACTGCCAACCGGAGTCACTATAAAATAATCAGCAAAAATCTTACCGGCGAATCACCACCGGGGTTCCTACTTTGATCACCTCGTATAATTCGTTCACATCCGAGTTCTTCATGCTAACACAACCTAATGTCCAGTTAATGCGCCCTTCCACATAGCTATCCCGGATACCGGAATTGTACTCCACCCCGTGAATGCCAATAGCCCCGCCAATACTGGCATTGGCAGATACCACGCCCTGCGCCTGGCGGTTATGGAATTTCTGCCACGATACCTCATTCGGATAATCCAGCAGCATAAACCGGCTCCAGCTTTTATCCACCCGTTTTGTTAAAATATGAAAGGTCCCTTCCGGTGTTCTGCGATCACCTTCCACTTGTTTATCGGTTTGGTCGCGGTTACCAAATACCACCTTGTAGATTTTTCTCAACGTTACATCTTCGTACACATACAACCGGTAATCGCTTTTATCTATCAGCAGGAAAATTTTATCAGGATCAATGTTGGCAGCATTTAACCTTACGCTATACAAATCAGATTCGTTGACAAATCCACTTAGCGGCAGCAGCAACAGGACAGCTACCAGCCAGTAATGACTACACTTCTTCATAGGAGTAATAAATATGCAGATAACGTAGCGGAATAATAATTTATTGTTTGGGAGATGAGTGAAAAAACCAAAGGCACAAAGCGTAAAACTTTGTGCCTTTGGTTTTTATATGATTTTTTTCCGTCGTTCTTAGTACCCGAAGATCTCTTCCAGCGTGAGTTTCTTCACATCGCCATATTTTTTCAGATCATCCATGCTCACCTTCTTTTCGGAAGCAACAATGCAATAAGTATATGGTTTGTGCGCGAGGTTCTCCTCGTGGAATTTCTTCACGTCGTCAAAACTCAATTTGTCGATAGACTCATACACCTGCTTGCGTATATCTGTATTCAGTCCCAGTTTCTGCGCAGCCAGGTAACTGAAAATGATACCGTCGTTAGTGATACGTTCTGTTTCAATATCCTGTCGCATGCTTTCCTTAGCGGTTTGCAGCAGCTTGTCGGCGCGGGGGATATCATTCAGCAACTCATTCATCCCGGAAATAGCTTCCTTCATTTTATCGGCCTGGCTACCTACATAAGCCACTACAGAATAACGTTCATCTTTCTTATCAGGAGGTGCATAAAATGCGTAGGTGGAATATGCCAGCGCTTTGGACTCGCGGATCGTTTGAAAAACAACAGAGCCCATACCGCCGCCAAAGTAACTGTTGAACAGGGTTACCACTGCTGTGTTGGCAGGGTTGTACACTGCTGAGTTTCTCAGCCAGTTAACTTCTGTTTGCACCATATCGTAATCCGCAAACAGCACCTGGTTTTTATCCTGGTTTCCTTTTACAAACTTCACTGCTTCCGGCGCTGTTTTAAAGCTGGCAGGTAACGGATGCAGTTTCTTTACATCGGCTGCAGCAGCGGCCAGGGACTGGGGCCCCCAGTAAATCACCGTATGCTTATAGGTAGGCAGTTCATGCAAAATGGTAACCAGTTCCGATGCGGAAATGCCATCCAGCTCAGCCTGGCTCATCTGGTTGTTAAACGGATTTTTAGCGCCATACATCGCATAGTTCACCACACCTTTCATGATAGCGCCCTTATTCAGTTTACTGTCGGCACGGGCTTTCTGGAGACGGCCTTTGAGCGCGGTCAGTGCTTCTTCGTTAGGCTTGCAGTTGGCAATCACGTGTTCAAATAAGGTAACAGCCTTATCAAAATTTTCCTGCAATCCGCTGATGGCAATAGTCGTATTTTCTGCGGTAGCAGATACGCTGAAGTTACAGGCAATGTTGTAAAACTCTTTGCTGATCTGTTCGGAGGTGTATTTGTCGGTGCTCAGGTATTGCAGGTATTGTGCTGCCAGCGACAGCTTTTTATTGTTCCAGGTACCCATATCAAAACGGTAGTACAGGTGGAAAAGACCATTGTCTTTATTCTGTACATACATCATATCGGTGTTACCCAGAGATGTTTTCTGTATGTCCTTTTCATAATCCAGCCACTGTGGTTTTACCGGTGTGGCGGGCATAGCGGCAATTTGTTGCAGGAACGGCGATTGTGCTTCCCTGTTTACTTCCACCGGGGTGATAGCCGGCTTTTCCACTTTTTCGATGTTCTTATCTTCACCTTTACGTTTGTAGATAATAACATAGTTGTCGTTGAGATATTTATTGGCGTAGTCAACAATTTGTTTTTTGTTAACCGTGCCCATATCATCTACATAAGCCACATCATACTGCCAGTTTTTGCCCCGGCTTTTGATGAAACCGTCCATCAGGGCGGTAGCACGGTTGTTATTGCTTTCCAGGCCCTGCAGTTCGCTCAGTTTGGCGTTGTTAACAATGGCTTTCACGAGGGTTTCGTCAAAATCTCCTTTCTTGAGGATATCCAGCTGCCCCAGTAAAAGCGCCTTTACTTCCTCCAGGGTTTGGCCTTGTTTGGCTTTACCGCTGAGAGAGAAGATGGAGTAGTCTTTCAGGCCCAGTACACTTACATTGGCGTTCAGTACTTTCTGTTGCCTGTTGATGTTCAGGTCCACTAAACCGGCCTTGCCATTTTGCAGGATGGAGGAAAGTACACCCAGTACCAGGTTGGATTTGGTATCGAGGGCGCCGGGCATTCTGAAAGCGATATCCACGCTTTCTGCATCGGGGCCCAGTACATCTTTCACTACCGGCGATTTGATAGGCGCTTCCGGTGCTGGTTTGTATTCCTTTACCGGTTTGGCTTTCATATAACTGAATTTCTGATCAATGGATTTGATCACATAATCCGGGTCGAAATCACCAGCCATTACAATGGCCATGTTGTTAGGCACATAGTATTCGTTATAAAATTCGCGGATTACTTTCAGGTTTGGATTTTTGAGATGTTCCACAGTACCTATGGTAGATTGCTGGCCGTAGTTATGTGTGGGGAACAGCGCTGAAAGCAT
>JBCNPS010000290.1:0-9215 GCA_039593235.1 Chitinophaga sp.
TACCAGCTGTGAAATCCAGCGCCGGTCGCGCCCTCCCATATAAGGATGTTCCTTAAAAAAGGATTTGAGGAAATGATGTAACGGCAGGCTGCCCTGGTAGGCGCCGATAATTTTTTCTGCAGATGCTAAGTAATTTTCCCAACGGGTCATACGCGAAGATACGGGCTAATATTGACGCCGCAGGGGCATAACATAAAAAAATCCGGCCTGTTAACAGACCGGATCTCATTTTATCTTACCAGCTGAAACTAGAGTTTCAGCAATGCTTTCAGCGGATCTTTACCAAACAGGAGCTGTTCAGGATTTTCCAGCATTTCTTTTACCCTTACAAGGAAGCTCACGGATTCACGGCCATCAATAATACGGTGATCGTAGCTCAGCGCCAGGTACATCATCGGGCGGATTACCACCTGGCCGTTGATAGCCATTGGGCGGTCCTGGATTTTGTGCATACCCAGGATAGCGGATTGCGGGATATTGATGATAGGTGTACTCATCAGGGAACCGAATACGCCGCCGTTGGTGATGGTAAAGGTACCACCGGTCATTTCAGGCATGGTCAGTTTGTTGTCGCGGGCTTTGGTAGCCAGCTCTACTACTGCTTTTTCAATACCTGCCATATCCAGGCTTTCTGCATTGCGGATCACCGGTACTACCAGTCCTTTCGGAGCGGACACGGCGATAGAAATATCACAATAATCGTGATATACCAGCTCTTCTCCGTCGATATAGGCGTTTACAGAAGGAAATTCCTGTAAAGCGAAGCAACATGCTTTTGTAAAGAAGCTCATGAAGCCGAGGTTCACCTCATGCTGTTTCTTGAATACTTCCTTGTATTTGGCACGCAGCGCCATGATCTCGGTCATGTCTACCTCGTTGAAGGTAGTTAGCATTGCCGTTGTATTCTTCGCTTCCACCAGGCGGCGGGAAACGGTTTTACGCAGGTTGCTCATTTTTTCGCGGCGTTCGTTACGGGAAAACATTTCCTGGCCAATAGCCACACCCGGATTTTGCAGGGCAGCAAATACATCGTCTTTCATGATCTTGCCATGAGCGCCGGAGCCTTTGATGCTGGAGGGATCCACGTGTTTATCGGCGATCACTGCTGCAGCCACCGGTGATGCTTTCACATCATTGGGGATACTGGTAACAGGCGCCTGTTGCGCTTGCGGTGCAGCCTTTGCCGGCTGGGCAGCAGGAGCTGCGGCCGCTGGAGCAGCTTTACCTGCAGGTCTGCCAACGCTTGTATCAATTTTGCAGGCAACATCACCTATTTTCAGGGTATCGCCTTCTTTTGCTACCGTGATCAGGGCACCCGCTTCTTCTGCATTAAGCTCGAAGGTAGCCTTCTCTGATTCCAGTTCACACACCACTTCATCACGTTCTACATAATCACCATTATTCTTTAACCACTTCACCAGTGTTACTTCACTGATAGACTCCCCTACTGTAGGCACTTTCATTTCAATCGTCCCTTTATTTACAGCTGGTGCCGCCGGTGCTTCTGCTGCAGGAGCCGGCGCCGGTGTACTGGCGGCAGCTGCAGCAGGTTCGGCAGCCGGAGCGGAGCCGGTGGCCGGTGCAGCGGCATCTGTATCAATGGTACAGGCCACATCGCCAATCTTCAAAGTAGCTCCTTCCTGGGCAGCGGGGGCTATCTTCAGCACACCCGCCTTTTCTGCATTCAGCTCGAAGGTTGCTTTCTCAGATTCCATTTCACACAATACCTCGTCCTGCTGAACATAATCTCCGTCTTTCTTCAACCACTTTGCAATTGTTACCTCGCTAATAGATTCTCCTACCGTAGGGACTTTGATTTCGATAACCATATTTAATCAGTTGATGGTGATACCAGGTTTTTCGTTGAGCGGTTAACCTTTAACGTAAAACCCGGTTATTCTGTTTATTCTTTGAATTTTTTTAGATGTTAAAAGCTGTGTCGATGATCTGCTGCTGCTCACGTGCATGCACTTTTGCATAACCGGTTGCTGTGGAAGCGCTCGGGTTGCGGCTGATAACACCATAGTTGATCTGTTTCAGGTTCATTTGCAGGAATGCTGCAGCGCCCATATTCAGCGGTTCTTCCTGTACCCAGAAGAAGGTAGCACCTTTATACTTCTGTGCAATGGTTTCCAGTTGCTTAACCGGCAGCGGGTACAGTTGTTCCAGGCGTACGATCGCTACATCCTTGCGATCATCTTTAGCCTGTTTATCACTCAGATCAAAATACATTTTACCGGAGCAAAGTAATACTTTCTTTACTACTGCAGCATCGTCGATAAACGGATCGTCCAGTACTTCCTTAAAGCCGCCCTGTGTAAATTCTCCTGTAGCTGAATAGGCGCCCACATGGCGCAGGTTGGCTTTCGGAGAGAAGTTAATGAGCGGTTTGCGGAACTGCCAGGTTAACTGACGGCGTAACGCATGGAAGAAATTGGCTGCAGTGGTAATATTGGTGATCACCATATTTTCCTCTGCGCATTGTTGCAGGAAGCGTTCCGGGCGGGCATTGGAGTGGTCTGGTCCACCGCCTTCATAACCGTGTGGCAATAACATCACCAGGCCGTTTTGCGTAGTCCATTTCTGTTCTGCGCTGCTGATATACTGGTCAATAACTGTTTGCGCACCGTTTACGAAGTCGCCATACTGCGCTTCCCATAATACCAGGTTATTGGGATTTGCCATGGCATAGCCATATTCAAAGCCCAATACGCCATATTCGCTCAATAAGGAGTTATAAATTCTGAATTTACCCTGGTTTTCCTGCAAGTGACTGAGGCGGCTGTAAGTTTCATTGGTATTTTCATCAAACAATACCGCATGGCGGTGGGAGAAGGTACCACGTTTTACATCTTCGCCGCTCATTCTTACATCTTTTCCTTCAATCAGGAGACTGGCATAGGCCAGCAGTTCGCCGGTAGCCCAGTCTACTTTACCTTCTTCCTGGTAAAGTTTAACTTTGTCCTGCAGCAGTTTGCTCACTTTACGCAGCGGTACAAAGTTTTCCGGCCATTTCATCAGGCTGTCGAACAGCCGTTTAAAATCTTCTTCCTTAATAGCAGTTACCGGGGAAGCCTCAAAATCCTGGGGGGTAGCTTTGCGCAGGGCCTGCCACCATTGTTCCGGTTTCTGGCTTACATAAGGCAGCGGATGTTGTTTTACATCATCCAGGCGGGCCTGTAAGTCGTCCCAGAAGCTTTTCTCCATTTCCTTGGCCAGTGCCTGTGCATCAGATTCTCCGTTGTTCAGGAGGAACTGGGTATATACTTCACGCGGATTGGCGTGTTTTTCAATGAGGGCGTAGAGGCTTGGTTGTGTAAACTTAGGTTCATCTCCTTCGTTGTGCCCATGTTTGCGGTAGCAAACCATGTCAATAAACACATCTTCATTAAATTCCTGGCGGTAACGGGCAGCCAGTTGTGATACTTTCACCACTGCTTCTGCATCGTCGCCGTTTACGTGGAACACGGGGGCCTGTACAATAGATGCCACGCTGGTACAGTAATCTGAGGAGCGGGCGTCGTCAAAATCGGTGGTAAAGCCGATCTGGTTATTGATCACAAAGTGAATGGAACCACCTACGTAGTAGCCTTTCAGTTTGCTCATTTGTTCCACTTCATACACAATTCCCTGGCCTGCCACTGCAGCATCGCCATGGATGAGGATGGGCAGTATTTTATCGTAATCGCTGTTATAAATAACATCTGCTTTACTGCGTGCAAATCCAACAACGATCGGGTCTACCACTTCCAGGTGGGAAGGGTTGGGCATCAGTTGCAGGTTAACGGGTCTGCCGGCAGGGGTGGTTACCTGGGAGCGGAAGCCGAGGTGATATTTCACATCGCCGCTGCCCATGGTCATATCCGGTACAGCGAGGCCTTCAAATTCATTGAAGATCTGTTCGTAGGTTTTACCCAGGATATTAGCCAGTACATTCAAACGGCCGCGGTGCGCCATTCCTATCACGGATTCCTGCACGCCGTATTCGGCCGCCACGTTGATAATAGCATCCAGCGCAGGAATGGTGGCTTCGCCGCCTTCCAGGCCAAAACGCTTTTGCCCGATATATTTTGTGTGAAGAAACTTCTCGAAAATAACGCCCTGGTTCAGCTTTTGCAGGATGCGTTTGCGTTGTTCCAGGGATAAAGGCTGCTGCATGATCGTTTCAAACTCTTTCTCCATCCACTTTGCCTTTACCCGGTCGTTGATGTAGGTGTATTGAAGTCCTACGGAACCGGCGTAGATCTGCTGCAGGTAAGCAACGATCTTTTCCAGGGTGGTTTTGCCCACACCGATGGTGGTTCCTGCGTAAAATTCTGTTTTAAGATCAGCGTCCCCTAATCCAAAGCTGGCGAGGTCGAGGTTGGCCTTGCGGTCCTTTCTTTCACGGATGGGGTTGGTTTTAGCAATTAAATGGCCTTTTTTGCGATATGCCTGTATCAGGCGGTATACACCCAGTTCTTTCGCCAGCTGGTCGTCGCTCACCGGCAACGAAGTGCTGCCTCCTGCTACCGGCGCTGCCGCCGCTTTGCCGTTAACATTGGATACTGCAAAATCAAATCCTTCGAAAAATTTAACCCAATCCGGGTCTACAGAGTTGGGATCTTTGCGGAAATCCTGGTATAACGATTCAATGTAAGCAGGATGTGAGTTGGTGACGAATGAGAAGTCCTTCATTTACAACGAGTTTTGCTGATCTTCAGTTCAAATACTTTTCTGTTGGTCCCAATATATTAATATATGGGATTGCAAATATCGCTCGTTTTTTGATACGCTGGTTGGAAAAAATGAGAAAAAATCAAGTGATTATCTGTGATAAAAGGTGCTTATATTTGCAGTTCACCGGAAAAACTACATTTAGTTTGTTTTGTAAAGGTAATATAGTTACCTTTGCCGTCCGAAACTTGAAATTTGAAAAATGGCAAACCATAAAGCAACAAAAAAAGACGTACGTCAAAGCAGAAAGCGTAATGAGCGTAACCGTTACTATGGTAAAACTACCCGTAACGCCATCCGTGATTTGAAAGCAGTTACCGATAAAGCAACAGCGGAGAAAGATCTGGCAGAGGTAGCTTCTATGCTTGATAAGCTCGCTAAGCGTAACGTTATTCACAAAAACAAAGCTGCAAATCTGAAAAGCAAGCTGGCTAAGAGAGTATTAGCTCTGGCTTAATTGCTTCAGTAACAATATTTACAGCTCTTCCTCCAAAAGGAAGGGCTTTTTGTTTTTCCATTATATTGAGATGATGAAAAAGATACTCCTGCTTCTTGCCGCCCTGTTTCCCCTGCTCTGCTACACGCAGGACCTTGCTACGCGATACGAAAAAACCAATGGCCGGGAAACGGCTACCTACACGGAGGTGATCCAATATTACCAGCAACTCGCCAAACGTTTTCCGCAAATACATATACAGGCTGTTGGTTCCACAGATGCCGGTTTTCCCCTGCACCTTGTTACTTATTCCCCCGGGCGGAATTTCGACTTTAAAAGTCTCCATAAACAAAATAAAAGGGTTATTCTCATCAATAACGGCATTCATCCCGGCGAACCTGATGGCATAGACGCCAGTATGATGCTCCTGCGCGACCTGGCACAAGGCAAAATCCATCTCCCTGAAAATATTATTCTCGCTGTTATTCCAGTATATAATATCGGCGGAATGCTGAACCGCTCTCCCTGGTACCGGGTAGATCAAAATGGCCCCGACGCCTTCGGCTCACGCGGTAACGCCCAGAACCTGGATCTTAACCGCGATTTTATAAAAGCCGATTCAAAGAACGCTCTCGCCTTCCAGCAGATCTATCACCTCACAGATCCGGATGTGTTTGTGGATAACCATGTGAGCAATGGGGCCGATTACCAGCATATCATGACCCTGCTCACCACCCAGCACAATAAGCTCGGCGGCCCAATGGGCCAATTCATGCACCAAACATTTGAACCCGGTTTGTATGCCCTTATGAAAAAGAAAGGATACGACCTGGTGCCCTACGTAAATCATTTTGGCGAAACACCCGACAGCGGATGGGTGGAATTTGCCGACGTACCCCGTTACTCCAGCGGTTATACCACGCTTTTCCACACGTTCGGATTTGTACCGGAAACGCATATGCTGAAACCCTACCCGCTACGCGTAAAAGCTACCTATGCCCTGATGGAGTGCTTCATTGAATTTACGGCCACCCACAGCGAAGCAATTAAACAACTGCGTGAACAGGCAAAACAAGCCGCCATTACTCAAAAAACATTTCCACTCGCCTGGAAGTTTGACATGAATAAATACAGCCTGATCACCTTCCGCGGCTTCGCTTCGGGGCATAAGCCCAGCGCCATTTCCGGGCTACCCAGGTTATATTATGATCGTACAAAACCATACACCCGGCAAGTGAAATTCTACAACTATGCTACGGAAGAAAATTTCGTGGAAAAACCGGAAGCATATATCATCCCCCAAGGCTGGTGGACGGTGATCAACCTGCTGAAAAATAACCAGGTGAAAATGCAACCGCTGCAACATGATACCACCATATTTGTAGAAGTATATCACATTGCCGATTTCCAAAGCTATACAAAACCATTTGAAAAACACTACCTGCATACCAACATCAAAGTAAGCAGCAGCAAGGATTCCATCAGGTTCAGAAAGGGCGATTACTATATCCCGGTGAACCAAAATGCCAACCGCTATCTTATAGAAACACTGGAGCCTGCCGGCGGCGATTCATTTTTTGCATGGAACTTTTTTGATGCCATTCTCGGACAAAAAGAAGGTTACTCTCCTTATGTTTTTGAAGATACCGGTGCTGAATATTTAAAACAGCATCCCGAACTGCAGGAGTTATTAAATAAGAAAAAAGCAGGTGATACTACATTTGCCAACAGTGCCAGTGCACAATTAAATTTTGTGTTTAAAAATTCACCCTACGCAGAGCCGGAATATATGCGCTACCCGGTATACAGGGTACGATAGAATATTTTTGCCAACAGAAGCGGAGATATAAGCAGGGCTTATGTCTCCGCTTTTTTTATGCATCCTGTTCATGATAATGAACGGATCATTTCACCACTGAATAAAATGAACGGGATTTTAATAAAGTATCCTTTAAATTCGTGCCCGTTTAAATGTTTGTTGACACCTGAGAAAGAGAATAATTCCTCCGTTATAAAACCATATCAATTTATTCATCTCTTACACTTTCACATTATTATTAACCATAAAAAACCAAAGCATGTCTTACAAAGAGTTTGTACAGGATTTAAAACAAAACATTGTCAGGAGCAGGTACATTGCTGCAAGGCTGGCCAACCAGGAGCAATTAAAGCTGTATTTTAAAACAGGGCAAATGCTTTCTGAGAAAATAAATGCTGAGAATTGGGGCGCCAAAGTGATAGAGCAAATAGCGCTTGATCTTGAACAGCAACTGCCCGGACTTAAGGGATTTTCAGCAAGCAGCCTGAAAAGAATGCGGCAGTTTTTTGATGTCTATGGCGGGTTTGAAATTGGCCCATCAGTGATGGGCCAATTTCAAACCTCCTTTTACAGTATAAGTTTTACGCATCATAACCGCATACTTGAAAAGTGCTCCGGCGAAAGTGAGCGTTTGTTCTACATCATTCAGTCTGCAGAACAATTCTGGTCGGTCCGGGAATTGGAGCGTCAGATCAACGCCAATCTTTTCAAACACCAGGGCAATATGCCTCACAACTTTAATAAAACCCTGCCGGAAAATATAAAGTCCAAAGCCCTGGAAGTATTTAAAGATGAGTATCTCATCGACTTTGTGAATATCAATGAAGAAGATGATGAAGGTGTACTGGAGAATGAAATAGTAAACAATATCCGGAAGTTTATTATGAGTATGGGAAAAGGATATTCTTTTATCGGCAACCAATACAAGCTGGAAGTAAACAGCCAGGATTTCTTCGTGGATCTTCTTTTTTATAACCGGCACCTGCAGTGTCTTGTGGCCATTGAGCTTAAACGCAAAAAGTTTAAACCAGAATATGCCGGCCAGTTGAATTTCTATCTGAACGTACTGGACGACAAAGTAAAGCTGCCCCATGAAAACCCGAGTATTGGTATTGTGCTCTGTAAACAGAAGGACAACATGGTAGTGGATTATGCCATCAAATCTATCGATAAAGCCATGAGTGTAGGTACTTACACGCATTACCAGGCGCACACTGTACCTGAAAACATGAAAGAGTTTTTACCTGATGCAGAAGCATTGGGCAAGATGTTATAAAAATCCCGCCAATTACATCATCAGGCCGCTGCCTGGTTCTTCTCCACATAAGTTAATCCGTTACAACAAAAATCATCATCAAATGAAATTTAACCATCTGCTTAACAGCATTGAAACAACACATGTACATTTCCAGGAAGTAGCTGCCAAAGCTATTAACCGTTCCCTCACCATCCGTAACTGGATGATTGGATGCTATATTGTAGAATATGAACAGAAAGGTGTGGACAGGGCGAAATATGGCGCGCAGTTATTGGAACAGATTTCGAAAGAACTTCCTGTGTTAAAATTATCTGCAACTAATCTGAGGTTATGCAGGCAATTCTATCAATACTATCCGCAGATCCGTGAAGCGGTTTCAGACGAATTAAAAAATAATCCCATTCAAATTCATCAGTCACTGACTGACGAATTTGAAAAAATTAACATGCAAATTCATCAGTCAGTGACTGATGAATTTCAAACAATTGATAATCAATCAACTAAAATTCATCAGACAGTGTCTGATGAATCGTCAGCATCAAATAACCCCGATAGATCTTCACTAACAGCCTCCGTAGAAGTCGGTAGAGTTTCGGGTAAAAAAATCGTGAATAATCTGTCATTTACACACATTGCCAGTTTGCTAACGATAGAAGATGATTTCAAACGCACCTTTTACGAAGTAGAATGTATAAAAGGCAACTGGAGCGTCCGCGAACTAAAAAGACAGATCGGTAGTCTTTATTTCGAGCGCATGGGGCTTGCCAAAGACCCTCACAAACTTTCCCGGTTAATACAGCAATCAACAGAAAGTCCGGTAACACCTGCGGATCTCATCAAAAATGTATACTCCTTTGAGTTTCTCGATCTCGCACAAAAAGCCATAGAAAAGGAAAGTACGGTTGAACAGAAGTTACTGAACCATCTGCAGGAATTTCTGCTGGAAATGGGACATGGTTTTTGCCTGGAAGGCAGGCAGAAAAGAA
>JBCNPS010000291.1:0-9146 GCA_039593235.1 Chitinophaga sp.
ATTTGACGAGGTAACAGATCCGGAGTTCAAATACCGGCAGCGCTATGCCGACCTGGTGATTAACCCGGAAGTGAAAGAAGTGTTTATTAAACGCACCCGGATCATGCAAACGATCCGCGATTTCTATAACAACCTGGGATACCTGGAAGTAGAAACGCCTATCCTGCAGCCAATTCCCGGCGGCGCTACCGCCCGTCCGTTTATCACGCACCACAATGCGCTGGATATGCCCCTTTATCTGCGTATAGCCAACGAGTTGTACCTGAAACGCCTCATTGTGGGCGGCTTTGAAGGAGTATACGAGTTTGCAAAGGATTTCCGTAACGAGGGAATGGACCGTACGCATAACCCGGAATTTACCGTAATGGAAATGTATGCGGCCTATAAGGACTACGAATGGATGATGCGTACTACAGAAGCCCTGTTGGAGAAAATTGCCCTCACCTTACATGGTACCACCCTTGTACAGGTAGGCGATAAAACCATCGATTTTAAAGCGCCGTTCCGCCGGGTGTCTATGTACGAAGCCATACAGGAGCATACCGGTTTTGATATTTCCGCTATGGATGAGGCACAGCTGCGCGATGTGTGCAAACAGCTGGGTATCCATGTAGACGCCAAATTCGGTAAGGCCAAACTGATAGATGAAATTTTTGGTGAAAAATGCGAAGGCAACTACATCCAGCCCACTTTCATTACCGATTACCCGGTAGAAATGAGCCCGCTCACCAAAAAGCACCGCAGCAAAGCAGGCCTGGTAGAGCGTTTTGAACTGATGGTAAATGGTAAAGAAATTGCCAATGCCTACAGTGAGCTGAATGATCCTATTGATCAGCGCGAGCGCTTTGAAGAACAGGTGAAGCTGATGGAACGTGGCGATGATGAAGCTATGTATATTGACTACGACTTCCTGCGGGCCCTGGAATATGGTATGCCGCCTACCTCCGGTATCGGTATTGGTATGGATCGCCTAACCATGCTGATGACCAACCAGCCGTCTATCCAGGATGTGCTTTTCTTCCCGCAAATGAAGCCGGAACAACAGAAATAAGATCATCTTTATAAAATAAAAAAAGGCGAATGGCTCCGGTCATTCGCCTTTTTGCTTTATACATGGGTAAATGTGGCATTAAATTTTCATGAAGCGTTCATATACCAATGCACATCGTTAACTTTAAGTAGTGCTTATTAGTATCTTAAAATTGGCCCATATGAAAACATTATTAGTACCCACTGATTTTTCAGATACCGCTTATAATGCCGCTACCTACGCTATTGCCCTGGGAAACAGTTTAGGAGCCACCCGCATTGTGTTGTACCACGCATATGAGCTGATTGTACCCATCCCGGACGTGCCAACCATGATCCCGATGGTAAACCCGGAGGACCTTAGAGCAGCCAGCCTGGAAGGTTTGGAGAAAATGAAAACAGAACTGGCCCCCCTCACCGGCGAAGGCACTACGCTGCTAACGCGGGCAGATAATACCCTGCTGGCGGCAACTATTGAAGAGGTATGTAAAAATGAAGGAGTAGACCTGATCGTGATGGGAATTACCGGTGGCAGTAAACTGGAGGAGGTACTCGTAGGATCTAATACGATCGACGTAGTGAAAAATACCAGCTACCCGGTGCTGATAGTACCCGGATCAGCAAAATATAAACATATTGAAAAGATCGTTTTTGCGGCGGACCTGCGGAAGGTGGCAGATACCACGCCGGTAGAGCCATTGAAGAAACTACTGCATATTTTTAATGCAGAACTGCATGTGATCAATATAGACCATGAAAGCCGGCATTTCAGTACGGATACGCCTTTTGAAACGCTGATGCTGGATACGCTGCTGGAAGATTTCCACCCTGAGTACCATTTCATCGATAATCCTAATGTGGTGGCCGGGATCGCGGAATTTGCCGAAGAGAACAAGGCCGACCTGATCCTCACCATCCCTAAAAAGCATGGGTTATTTGAAGGTATTTTTAAACGCAGCCGTACTTCCAAACTGGCGTATCAAACGCATATACCACTGTTGACTTTACACGAATAATTTATACTTTTGAAAGATATTAATATTTATAATAACACTATGCTTAAACGTTCATTATTGGTACTGCTGGGCTTCTTTAGTCTGCAGGCAACACAGGCCCAGCTGCTGAAGAAACTGGGTAAACAGCTGGAAACCGCTACCGGCAAGAGTAGCAGCACAAGTACCGGTGGTGGTACTTCTATTGCAGGTTTAACAGAATCTGATGCCGGTTCTGCCATCAAAGAGGCGCTCTCAAAAGGGGTGGCTGCCGGTATTGCAAAGCTCAATAAAAAGGATGGTTTTTTTGGAAGCGATGTATACAAACTATTGCTGCCGGAAGATGCGGTGAAAATCGGTAATACCCTGCGGGCCATTGGTTTGGGTAGCCAGGTAGATAAAGCCATCCTGCAAATAAACCGTTCTGCGGAAAAAGCAGTAGGCTACGCGGCGCCCATTTTTGTAGGCGCTATCAAACAAATGACCCTCACCGACGCGCTTAACCTGGTAAAAGGAGGCAACACATCTGCCACCGATTTCTTTAAAAGCAAAACAACGGATTCGCTGAAAACCGCCTTCATGCCGGTGATCAAAAAAACGCTGGATAGCACCAGTGCTACACGTTATTATGCAGATATCGTAAATAACTACAACAAGCTGCCCACTACTTTCAATAAAGTAAATCCCGATTTGCAGGACTATGTAACCACCATGGCGGTAAATGCTTTATTTGACCAGATAGCGAAAGAAGAACTGGCCATCCGCGCTAATCCTGCCGCGAGAACTACAGACCTGCTGAAGAAAGTGTTCGGCGCCAAATAATATTATTTCAGTATAAAAAAGGGGCGGAGATCATGTCTCCGCCCCTTTTTATGTCTTATAACGTTAATAGCTGCCAGCCAGTAATATTTGCCATGCTGCCGCTATGTTCCCTTCATCCAGCAATTTCTTTGCATAATAATGTAGTTCCTTTTCCATTTCATCCGGTGTTACACTGTAGTACTGGATTATGTTTTTGAGATGATCATCATGAAAGCCCGCATCTACAAAAGGCACTTCATGCACATTGCCCAGTTGCCCAAGGTTGTTACCGGTAAGGATACGGCTATTCCGGATGGCCAACGGTAACGCATCTACGCCGATGCCCAGTTTGGTATTGGGTTTGGCCACCTCGAAAACGGCATCGCCGGAGGCGCGGCAATAGTAATCACCTCCCATACGGGCCACCAGGTCTATTTTATGCGGATCTATTTTGCCATGGGCATCAAGTATATTTTCGCTGACATGCAACATAACGGGTTCGCAGATAACCAGGTTACCGGCGCCGCCACCCTGCCCAGTTTCAATAATTTGTTTAACAATACATTCCATTTGCACCGGGCTTTCCTTTACCCGGAACGGCTGTACTTTTTCTGATTTCAGCGGGGTAAACCCTGCTTTTTCAAATTCATTCACACCGGCCGGGTATTCACAGCTTGATAAGGAAGCCTGTTGCACCATGTGATAGCTTACCACGTTGATCACCACTTCTTTTGTGGCATATACATTTTCCAGTGTATGCTTCACCGTATTATCACGCACGCGGCGCGAAGGGGAAAAGATCAGCGTTGGCGGATTGGAGCCAAACACATTAAAGAAGCTGAAAGGCGACAGGTTAGGTTGTCCGCTGGCATCAATGGTGCTGGCAAAGCAAATAGGACGGGGCGCTACAGCTCCCAGGAGGTATGCATGCAGCTCACTTGTTTTTACCTGTGATGGATCTATCTGCATGGTTATGCTTTTTTCTTAAGTGCCAGCAGGGAGAAGTCGGTATCTTCCTTCACGATGGTATTGGATAAGATGCCCAGGCCGGATACTTCCATTTCCACTACATCGCCGGGTTGCAGCCATTGTTCGGTATAGTCCGGGTTATTCAGTTTGCCGGTACCGTTCAGTTCCAGGAAGCAGCCGGTACCTACTGTGCCGCTGCCAATAATATCGCCGGGGAGAATATTGGCCCCATAGGCGCAGCGTTCCACAATTTCAGCAAAGGTCCAGTCCATATCGGCCATACTGCCTTCACTTACGGGGATACCATTTACTTTACAGGTCATTTTCAGGTTGAAGTTATTACCGGTATGGCCTTCTTTTGCAGGTACTTTCAGCGGTTCCAGTTCATCGGCTGTTACCAGCATTGGCCCTACTACAGTGCTGAAGTCCTTGCCTTTGGCGGGACCCAGATTAAGCAGCATTTCTTCCATCTGCAGGGTACGCGCGCTCATGTCGTTCATGATCATATATCCGCCGATGTAATCATCTGCTTCAGCAGCTGTGATATTACGACCCGGCTTACAGATAACGATGGCTACTTCCAGTTCAAAATCCAGTTTTTCGAAATGATCGGGCATACAGGCAATTTCGCCGGGCCCCTGGATAGCGTTATGATTGGTAAAGTAGAAGATCGGGTATTGGTCGAACTCCGGGATCATGGGCACCTTACGGTTGCGCCTTGCTGCGGCCACGTGTTGCCGGAACGCGTATCCATCCCTGCAGGAAGTAGGGAATGGTACCGGCGACAGCAATTGCACACTGTTCACCGGAATGCCGGTAGCAGAGCCCGGGTGTTTGCCTTCTTTCAGGAGGGCATCGGTACGTTTGGCAATCTCTATCACTTCTTCCCACATCATCAGGAACATGCCCATATTATTAGGCAGATCGGGATGCAGTTCCTGTGTATTGTATAACAGGTCGTTTACCAGGATGGCCAGCTGGTCTGTTTCTTCCCTTAAATAGCTTACTAGTTTCATGGTTTGGTAATTGTTCTGGTTGTATGAAGGATCAAATATAAGAATGGCGGTTAAAAGCAGTGGCTATTTTTTTGCCGGCTGCCGGCGAATTGCTTTATATTTATAAACAGAACCACCAATATGCGTTGCTGTTTGCTGCTACTCCTGATGTATGGCCAGTTATTGACTGTGCAGGCCCAGCCCCGCACAGATACGCTGCTGAAAAACCTGCTGGACCGCGAGGCTTCACCGGCGTTGCAGCATATCCTGCAATATCCTGATTCGTTCCGCTACCAGCTTATTTATACGCAAATCGACCGGGATGCCCGTAACCGTCCGCATTTTAAGAGCTATTACCTGGAGGTAGACGCCGAAAAGTATTTTAACCCCGCCAGTACTGTAAAGTTACCTATTGCTTTGCTGGCGCTGGAAAAAATGCATGAGCTGCAAATATCAGGGCTTCACAGGAACACGCCCATGCTTACAGACAGTGCCTGGCAGGGGCAGGTAACCGTGCATACAGACAGCTCTGCAGCGAATTTGCTGCCATCGGTGGAGCACTATATCAAAAAAATATTCCTGATCAGTGATAACGACGCCTACAACAGGTTGTATGAGTTTGTAGGGCAGCAAACCATTCACGAAAAGTTATGGGCAAAAGGATATAAGGACGTACGTATTGTACGCCGGTTTATGCCGCTTACGGAAGAAGAGAACCGGCACACCAATCCCGTGCGTTTTGTGGATAACGGGAAGCTGGTATACGAACAACCGGCAGCATATAACCGCCTGACATTCGATTTCAGCAGGGAAGTAAAGCTGGGGCATGCTTACCTGGATAAAAACGATAAGCTGGTATTTACGCCGATGGATTTCACCAAACATAATAACCTGCCGCTTGTTGATTTACAGCAGCTGCTGCAATCTGTATTATTTCCCGCCAGTGTACCGGTATCACAGCGGTTTGATATTTCTGAAGATGATTACCGTTTTTTATACCGTTATATGTCGCAATACCCCTCCGAAACCCTGTGGCCAAAGTATGACACCGCGGAGTATTATGACAGCTATACAAAATTCTTTTTTTTCAAGGCCGGCGGAAAGAACATTCCGCCGTATATACGTGTATTTAATAAAGCCGGCTGGTCTTATGGTTTCCTTACTGATGCAGCCTATATCGTTGACTTTAAGCATGAAGTAGAGTTTATGCTTACCGGCAATATTTACGTGAACCGGGACGGTATTTTAAATGATAATAAATATGAATATGAAGAAGAGGGACATCCTTTTTTTAAAGAAGTGGGAGAAATAATTTACAGGTATGAATTGCAGCGAAAACGGAAACACCGGCCTGATCTGCATAATTTCAAAATAAACTATAAAGAATGAGGCGAGTGGGATAAATAGAATTTATAGCCTTATAGAGTGACATAGTGAGCGAAATAATGCATGAACGTTGTATTTTTGCGTTCGATAATGACAGCCATCTTCAAAATGCGCATCATTTTTGAGGCGGCTGCCAGGGTAAATAAGGAAGGTTTTATTCATATCCCGTAACTGCACTCTAAAATTTGGGAGCTATGAAGTTTGAAAAGATTAAGAACAAAGGACAGGCAAGATTATTTGAAAGCCAGTATCTTGAGATGCTTACCAAAACGCATCCATTGGTGATCTGGGGGCTTTATCTGCCCATTATTGGCTATATGCTCTACTATAGCTACGCTACTTTAGGCTTTACACCCGGTACCGTTGCCGGTATATTCATAGGAGCCATGTTATTCTGGTCTTTTTTTGAATATATTATGCACCGCTTTTTGTTTCACTTCGCAAGTGATAGTCCAAGGGTGCAGCGTTTCATTTATGTAATGCATGGTAACCACCATGAGTACCCGAGAGACAAGCAGCGTTTATTTATGCCACCGGTGCCCAGCCTGATACTGGCTTCCGCCATTTTTGGCATGCAGTATATCTTCCTGCGTGAAATCACATTTATGTTTTTCCCCGGCTTTATCCTGGGATACCTGATCTATGGCAGTATGCACTACGCTATTCATGCTTGGAACCCACCTCTGAAGTTTATGAAGCCGTTGTGGCGCAATCACCATCTTCACCATTATAAGAGTGAGGATAAGGGCTTTGGGGTAAGTTCTTCCATATGGGATCATGTATTCGGCACTTTCTTCGACCTGGAAAAGGAAAAGGAAGACAAGGAAAAAGTGAAGGAGCTAACATTTTAAGTTTTAAAGAAGAAGGGGTGATGCGGAAGCATCACCCCTTCTTCTTTTACCATCTTTCTTCATCATCGGGCAAATCGGGTTGTTTGTAAGTGGCCCGGGATATTATTTTTTGTAATTGTCTTTCTATAATCAGCGCTGCAATGGATCTATAAGGGTCTTCCCCTGTAGCGGCAGCGCTTTCCAGTATTCCTTTTACTTTTTTTTCTGCCACATCCGTACGGTATAACAGGAATATGAACCTGGAGAAATCTTCGCTGATCAATTGCTGTAATTTGCCTGCGAGCATTGCTTCCAGTTGTTCATAACTAACATCCACGGGTACACTTATTTCAAAGTTGTCCTGTGTCCATGCGGCTGTTTCCCGGAGATATTGCGCTGGCAGTGCAGTCATTACTTCATCTGTTTTATTTTATACGACGCATTGGTAACAACTTTTACCGGCACTTTCAGATCGTGCTTAATACGTTTTGCCTTATCAGCTTTATACGTATAGTTACCGGACATATCAGTGTTTTGCACGCAAATGCTTGGTAAGCCGCTGCTGCGGTTGATCAGGTAATTGGAAGATGTGGTGCCGCTGATCTCTGCGGTGGCTTTGATACCATCATCGAGGGTGAGCATTTGCACTTTATCTGTATTGATTTTTGAGGTGCCGCCAATTTTTGCGGTTTGTGCATCCCAGGTTTGAAGGTTCCAGTAGAGATCTATACGGCCAACCAGCCCGCTGCGCAGCGGTACATTTTCTTCCCACTGGGTACCGGTTTTAATGCCGTGTGCAGGATACATAATGAGCAGTTGTTCCAGCCAGCTCTGGAAAGCTTCTGTTCCAAACTGGTCTTTCATCAGTTTTTTATAGGCTTCCTGTTCATCTTTTTTAAGTGAGCTGAAAGCGCTGGAAGCATTGTCCAGGATGCCTTCCAGGCCGTCTATTTTATTGATGATCCCGGTGGATTGAATTTCTACGGTGAAGGGTTGGTCCAGTACTTTTTTCAGGCCGGCCTGGAAAGGTTCTTCCTGTTTGGTGACCTTTGCATCTACAAAAATGTTCTGGTTTTTAGCGTTGAAATTGAACTTAAGATCTTTATAACGGAAAGTGAGCGTGGTTTTACCTGGTTCCACGGCTGTTACTTCCATAGTAATGATGTTGTTATAATCGCGGGTGGTCCGTTGCACCACTTCATTCACGGTCATATAGGTTTCACTCCTGCTTTTCTGTTCCAGTTCAAACAACTCTCCTTTATTGAAAGTATAGTTCAGGTCCACATATTCCTGTGCTTTAACGGATAAAGACAGTGTTACTACCATTGCAATCAGTCCCAGGATTCTTTTCATTATCATGTTTATTTTATCAGACATATTTTTCTATCACCCCGAGGCCAAATAAAGCAAAGTCATATTTGGCAGGATCATCAGGATCCAGTTTCTTCAACTGGTGTGTAAGAGCGGTGGCTGTTTTCCAGTCGGCCTTCGCTTCCGCTATTATTCCCAGCCTGGTGGCTACCCTGCTTACGTGTACATCCATCGGGCATACCAGTTGTGAAGGTGATATGTGCTGCCAGAGCCCAAAATCCACGCCATTTTCATCATTTCTCACCATCCAGCGTAAATACATATTCAATCGCTTGCAGGCGGAGTTCTTAGCCGGTGTAGCAATATGCTTCCCCGTTCTTTCCGGGTGTTCCAGTGCAAAAAATACTTTCCTGAACCCAATCAGGGCTTTTTCCACGTTTTCATCCTGCGGCGTGATATGCGCACTGAAGGCAAACTCCAGCGATGTTACATTCATGTAATAATGCTGGAGAAATTCTATAAAATACAACAGATCCAGGCCGTTGAAGGTGCGGTGGCAGAAGGAAAGTAATTTCATGCGGTCTTTCGGCTGGTGATGGCGGATAAAATCATATGGTGAATCGTCCATCATTTTCATCAGCTCTGTGCATTTATTGATGATGCTGGTACGGTTTCCCCATGCCAGTATCGCTGCAAAAAGGCCGGCGATTTCAATATCCTGCAATACACTAAACCGGTGCGGTATGCTAACCGGATCGTTAGCGATAAAGTCCGGGTGATTATAATATGCCGCCTTGGCATCTAAGAACTCCCTTAATTTCTGGATCTTCATA
>JBCNPS010000292.1:0-9136 GCA_039593235.1 Chitinophaga sp.
GGACTGTATTCGGAAGTGATTTCTACGCCTTTCAGGAACTTGCCGGCCGATTCCATCACTACGTTAATGGTTTCGGTGCCGGACGACTGGGTAACGATCACTGTATCCGGCTTGTATCCTACAAATGTAACCAGGAGCCGGTCGTTGCGGGAAGCAGTTATCCTGTAATAACCGCCCTGGTCGGAAAGCGAACGCTTCCCCGAGTTAAGGTTGCTTACCGTGGCATAGGGCAGCACCAGCCTGTTACTGTCTGAGATCATCCCGGTAACTGTTACCTGTGCCTGTACCTTAGGAGCAAATGCCATACTGAATATACAGCCTAGTGCTATGATGCGTATGAAAACCTTCATATAGAATTTAATAATTTTTACAGCTGAATCCCTCCCATTTCTTTACAAACAGTTCAGTATAGACATTGTTCATCTACCCTAACAAGGTACAAATTAAAGAAAATGCCACGGTGTTAAAAAAAACAAAATCCTTCTGCCCGAAAGCAGAAGGATCACTGTATTTAAATTTCAGGTTATCCAATCAGGCCGACTTCAGTAAATCGATCACTTCCTCCCGGCTTTTACCCAGTTTCTGTTGCAGCTTTCCGATCAACTTATCTTCCTGTCCTTCTTCATATAACAGGTCATCATCCGTCAGGTCGGCATACTTTTGTTTCAGTGTACCTTTTAACTCGTTCCATTTTCCTTTGATCTCTAACTTGTCCATAATTTCTCAATTTATATGGTGATATAATCGGGTTACTTATGGTAGGAAGAGCCAAAGAATATGCCACTACACAGTTTAGTTATAAAGACACCTGGATACGGGTGCTAAAAACCCTGCTTTCACCGGCAGCCAGCTGAACCAGTCCAAGCCCGTTGTTAAAGGCATCCGGGGCGCCGCTGAGGTTCTCTACTGCAATGCTGGTACGGTGTGGTGGTATATAGATCTGGAGGATCGGGTAGCTGTTTTCAGGATAGAAAGCAATGTTGATATTTTTCTTCGGATCGTGGATAGTGGCCAGCGGTTGTGGCTTTGTAAGATCCAGTACAAATGAATTATCCAGCTCCACACCTTTCAGCGGTTTGCCGGCAACAAATTCGGTATATGGCAGCACTCTTCCCGTGGGCAGTAATTTTTCATTGAACTCCACTATTTCTTTGGAGGCAAAGGTGAGTACCAGTTCATCTACCGGGGTGCCGGTGCTGAAGTACGGGTGCCAGCCATCCATTACCGGGATAGCAACGCCGCTCTGGTTTACAAGCGTGGTGCTCAGTTGCAGCTCATTGCCGGCACGCAGGGTGAAAGTAGCTATACAATCGTACGCAAAAGGATACCCTGCATCATCTGTTTGTTTGAAATGATGCGTAAGGGTAACAGCTGCCTGCTGCTCATCGGCCTGTTGGGCCGTAACAGTGAAGGGTGCGTCGTATAACAGGCCATGGATGGCGTTTCCGGGCGCCAGTGTTTTTTGGATGGTGTAGGATTTACCTTCCCAGGTATACTGCGCATCTTTCATGCGGCAGGCATACGGACTAAGTTTTACACTTTTAAAGCTGTTGCGCAGATTGGCTTCCAGGTCGTTAAGATCCTTGTAGCTGTCTATCAGGTTCAGGTTTCCTGTTGCGTGTTTTATTTTGAAAGCATGCAGCAATGTACCAAAAGAAGGTATTATTTCCACCTGCGTTCCTGTTTCCAGGTCCTGGAGCGCAATGATATCAAATCCTGCCTCTTGAAAAGAATGGATGCCAAATTTCATTGTTCATAATTTTGGAAGAAAATATAAAACATTTTGGGATTTTGCCCTGTGATTATTTGATAACAGTCATTTGTTGTTAGCAGATAATTCATTGGCAAAATCCCTGACAGTATTTTAAATGCTTGCGTTGATCAGGTTTTCCAGCCATTCCTGTTTGCCGCTGGTTTGTTTGGGTTCCCCGTTTGCTGCAGCAAAATTGCGGAGATCTTCCAGCGTCAGTTTACCTGCCTCAAATTCCTGTCCTTTACCGCTATCGAAGGAAGCGTAACGATCCTGGCGGAATTTTTTATACGGGGTGGTATTGAGTACTTTTTCCGCAACGATGGCAGCTCTTGCAAAAGTGTCGATACCACCGATGTGTGCGTGGAAGATATCTTCCAGGTCGGTGGAATTACGACGGGTTTTTGCATCGAAATTTACACCACCGCCTGCAAATCCGCCTGCTTCAAGGATCACGAGCATGCTTTCAATAAGATCGTTGAGGTTAGTGGGAAACTGATCGGTATCCCAACCATTCTGTGCATCTCCGCGGTTAGCATCAATGCTGCCCAGCATACCTGCATCTGCCGCCACCTGCAGTTCGTGCTGGAAGGTATGGCCTGCCAGTGTGGCGTGGTTTACTTCCAGGTTCAGTTTAAAATCTTTGTCGAGCCCAAACTGGCGCAGGAAGCCGATCACTGTAGCTGCATCATAGTCGTACTGGTGTTTGGTAGGTTCGCAGGGTTTGGGTTCTATAAAGAACGTTCCTTTGAAACCCTGCGCCCGTGCGTAATCGCGGGCCATGCCCAGGAAGCGGCCCAGGTGTTCCTGTTCGCGCTTCATGTTGGTATTGAGCAGGGTCATATAGCCTTCCCGGCCACCCCAGAATACGTAGTTTTCGCCGCCCAGTGCAATAGTAGCGTCCAGTGAGTTTTTCACCTGTGTACCGGCATAAGCCAATACGGCGAAATCAGGATTGGTGGCAGCGCCGTTCATGTAACGCGGATTGCTGAAAACGTTTGCAGTGCCCCACAGCAGTTTAACGCCACTGGCCTGTTGCTTTTGTTTGGCATAGGCAACGATCTGTTGCATACGGCTTTCGTATTCCGCTACGTTGGCGCCTTCATCTACCAGGTCCACATCATGGAAGCAATAGTAAGGGAGGCCCATTTTGGTGATGAACTCAAAAGCGGCGTCCATCTTGTCTTTAGCGCTCTGGTTAGCATCGGAAGAGCTAAGCCAGGGGAATTGTTTGGTACCCGGACCAAAGGGATCTCCACCGGTTCCGCAGAAGGTATGCCAGTAGGATACGGCAAAGCGAAACAGTTCTTTCATGGATTTGCCTGCAATGAGGCGGTTCTCATCGTACCATTTATACGCCAGCGGGTTGTCGGACTGTGGTCCTTCGAAGGGTATTTTCCCGATCCCTTTGAAATACTCGTTGTTTCCTAATGTAATACTCATAACTAATGTGGTTTTTTAAAATGCTGGATCTGCTTATCTGTTAGCGCAGCAGGGTATTCAATCCGTTCAGCCAGTTGCCGTAAACGTCCCGGTATTGGGATTGTAACGCGGCTTCAGGCTCTATCACCGCAAGGCATTCCATGCCGCGGAAAGCATCGGCGGCGCTTACATAACCGGCGCCGATGGCCGCACCGCGGGCGGCGCCCTGCGCGCCGTCTGTATTATATAATTCTATCACTACATTGGCGGTGTTGGCAAAAGCTTCCCGGAACAAAGGGCTGAGGAACATATTGGCATGCCCGGCCCTTACACGGTGAATATTGAGATCCATTCCCGTCATGATGTCCATCCCGTAATTAAGGCCAAATACAATCCCTTCCTGCACCGCGCGCATAATGTGTGTGCGGTTGTGGCGGTTAAAATCGAGGTTACGGAGCGTGGCGCCCAGGCTTTTGTTTTCCAGGATGCGTTCAGCGCCGTTGCCGAAAGGAAATACCTGCAAACCTTTGGCGCCAACAGAGGCCTGTTGTGCAAGGGTGTTCATTTCAGGATAAGTAATATCGCCTACCAGGTTTTTGAGCCAGCTGTTGGCAATACCGGTACCATTAAGGCACATGAGCACCCCGTTTCTCGTATGTGCGTGATCGTTATTTACATGTACAAAAGTATTAACGCGGCTCTGGCGGTCGAAACTGTTTTTATCATGCACGGCATATACCACTCCTGATGTACCTGCTGTGGTAGCGGCTTCGCCGGGTTGCAGCACATTGAGGGAGAAAGCGTTGTTTGGCTGATCGCCGGCGCGGTAGGTAACCGGGGTGCCTGGGGCCAGTTTCAGCGTGGCGGCTGCTGCCGCAGTGAGTTGCCCCTGGATGCCGAACGTAGGTACGATGGCAGACAGCAATTGTTCATCTACCTGGTAATATTCCAGTAACGCTTTTGAAACTCCATTTGCTTCGAAGTCCCAGAAAGTACCTTCCGATAAACCGGAGATGGTGGTACAGGCTTCGCCGGTTAACTTCATGGCAATGAAATCGCCTGGCAGCATTACCTTATGAATACGTTCATAAATATGCGGTTCATTTTCCCGGACCCAGCTGAGCTTAGATGCGGTGAAATTGCCGGGGGAATTGAGCAGGTGTTCCAGGCAGTATTGTTCTCCCAGTGCTTTAAAGGCGGCGTTACCGGTATTTACAGCGCGACTGTCGCACCAGATAATAGCGGGGCGCAGTACCTGTTGTTGTTTATCCACGCATACCAGTCCATGCATCTGGTAAGCAATGCCTATTCCTTTGATCTGCGCAGGCTCAACGGGATAGCGCTGTAAAAGGATTTCCGTGGCATGGATGATCTCTTTCCACCAACCTTCGGGATCCTGTTCGGCCCAGTCGGGATGTGGTACATCTATGGCCATTTCTTTTTCCGGGCAGGTGGCGCTGGCCACACAAGCGCCTGTATCGGCATTGAGCAGCGCCGCCTTGATGGATGATGACCCAATATCGTATCCTATAAAGTACATAACGTGAAAAATTAGCGATCTGAAAAAGCACCGGATATTTTATGACACCAAAATGCCCTAAAATATCCGGATACTGAAATTATAAAAATGAACTGATTACCAGAATACAGTATACAATGCAATGAGGATACCCACAATCAGCAGGGCGCCTACTGTAAAGCCCAGGTTGGGCTTAAACATGCTGCTGTCGATAGCCAGTCCTTTCGGATTGTTAACGCTGCGTTTATCCGCCAGCGTAATAATGATCATACCTACCACGCACACGATGAACACAAATCCCATACGGTCAATGAAGGCCATTTCCCATAACCCACTGTCGGGGTTCAGGGCGGCAAAGCCAAACTGGTGCAGCGGCTCCAGGTTTACCCATGCCGGCATAAACTTCAGCACAAAGGAAAGCAGCAAGCCGCCGATCATAGCAAACATGGCTGCACTGGAGGTAGTTCTTTTCCAGAAAAATCCGAGTGCAAACATGGCAAACACACCCGGGGAAACAAAGCCGGTATATTCCTGGATAAACTGGAATCCACCTTTTTTATCGATACCGAGGAAGTTGGAGATCACAATAGCGATGATCATGGTAATAATTACCACTGCACGGCCTACGCCCACGATCTTCTTTTCGTCGGCATCTTTGTTATATATCTTCTTATAAATATCCAGGGAATAAATAGTAGAAATACTATTGGCTTTACCTGCCAGGGACGCTACCACTGCGGCTGTTAAAGCAGCAAATGCCAATCCTTTCAGGCCAACGGGCAGGAGATTGAGCAACACGGGATAAGCGTTATCCGCGTTGAGGGAACCGCCTTTCATCATAGACTGGGCAAAGTCGCCATGATTCTGTGAATACAGCACATAAGCCGCAATACCCGGTAATACCACTATCACAGGCATCAGCAATTTCAGGAAGCCGGCAAACAGTAATCCCTGGCGGGCAGTTTTCAGATCCGCTCCCAGTGCGCGTTGCGTGATATATTGGTTACATCCCCAGTAGTTCAGGTTCACGATCCACATACCGCCAATCAGTACGCTCAGGCCAGGCAGGTCGAGGTATTTAGGATTTTCCTTGTGCAAGATCATGTGGAAATGATCGCTGGCATGTTGCGTCATGAGAGAGAAGCCCTTTAACACCCCTGTTTCTCCAAAGTGTGAAGACACCAGCTGTAAGGCCAGGTAGGTAGTTGCCAATCCGCCGAGGATAAGGAAGAACACCTGTATTACATCCGTGTAACCAATTACCTTCATCCCTCCCAGTGTAATGAGAATGGCGAAAAAAGCGAGTGCCACCATACACACGTAGAAGTTAATACCGGAGATCGTGGAAACAGCCAGCGCACCGAGATAAAGAATTGAAGTGAGATTTACCACCACGTATAACAGCAGCCAGAACACCGCCATAATGGTACTTACCGTTTGATTATACCTGCGTTCCAGGAACTGGGGCATGGTATAGATCTTATTCTTCAGGTAAATGGGCAGGAAAAATATCGCCACTACAATGAGTGTAGCCGCTGCCATCCACTCGTAGGTAGAAATGGCCAACCCAATGTTAAACCCGTTCCCGGACATACCAATAAACTGCTCCGCAGAAATATTGGAAGCAATCAGGGAGGCGCCAATAGCCCACCAGGTAAGGGAACCTTCTGCCAGGAAAAAGTCTTTCGAGTCCGTTGTGGCCTTCTTCTTTTTCTGATAGATATAGTAACCATAACCAGCCACTATTACAAAATATACCAGGAATACCAGGTAATCAAAGATGTGTAAGGATTTTGTTTGCATAAACGTTCAAACGTGGTTATAAAAAATTTAGCGAATCAATATACATAATAAATGTAAAAAATACGCTTACAATTGTTTTTTTTAACGGGAAATAGAAAAAACCACGAGGGCGGCCCTCATTTTACGGGTGATAAAACTATACATTTAATTTACTCTTCATAGTGCATTTATATAAAAAGAAACAATTGATACCCTTTACTTTCACAAAAGGTACCTGTGAACGCAATAAAATACCTTCCAGATTGATTTCCTTTCCTTTTAGGGGGTGGGAGTTGTCAACTGAATGCCTGATAGCGTGGAAATAAAAAATAAATATAGAACACAGAAAATCGGGAAGCAAGTTTTTCCGCCAAAGGGGGAAAAAAACATTCCGACGGGGACGATGATCGTCCCTATTCCAGCGCCATGATGGCGATGTTATCCCCGATTACGGAACCAATGGCCACTCCCATCCCTCCCATGCGCACACCGATGACCACGTTTTTCGTATGTACTTTTACGATAGGCTGCTTTGTTTTGCCAAAGGCCATAATGCCGGTCCACCTGTCGGCCACGGTTACTTCCCGGCCAGGCAGTATTACCTTATGCAGCAATGCTTCCAATTGGTGCTGAATATTGTCGTTGAAACGGAAATCAGTGGAGGTTTCCCCGGCAAAATCCAGCTGCCGGCCACCGCCCAGCAGCACCCTGCCCTCCAGTTCCCTGAAATAGTAATATCCTTCTTCCATGTGGAAAACCCCTTTAAAAGGAAGATCCTTCACCGGTGCGGTAATAAGTACCTGTCCCCGGCCTGGCGCCACTTCCTCTTCCGGGAGCAGGCTGCGGGTAAAGGCGTTGGTGCAAACGAGCACTTTACGGGCGGAGAAGGCCATGTCTTCCTGCAGGGTTTGATGCGGTACTATAACGTTTACCCCTGTATGAAAATCGTCTATTACTTTTACAGTACACCCGGTTTTTATTTCCACGCCTTTTAATATGGCGGTGTCAATAAGTGTGCGCATCATTTTGCCGGTATGCAGCTCTCCTTCAAAATTATTGCTGATAAGGGCTTTCACGTAACCGGGGGCAAATCCAAAGGCCGGGAGGCGGTTGTTGGCCAGGGTGAATGCCGGCTTTCCTTTAAAGAGATCCCCCAGCAGGCGGTTCACTTCCGGGAGCTGGTGCAGGGCCCACTCTTCGCGGGGGCCAATCAGTTCATGGCTGCCGTTTTCCCGGTAGTTAACCGCGGCGTCGCCAAGGCGGCTGCGCAGCAGGCGAAGGCCACGCAGGCGTAGCGCTACGAGGGTCTTCACTTCTTCCGCAGGCATGGTTTGCAGATCGGTAAGTATTTCGGTAAGGCTCCCTATACAGGCAAAACCGGCGTTTTTGGTACTGGCGCCGGTGGGCAAAATATCTCTCTCCAACACCAACACCCGGCTGCCGGGCGCCCGTTCTTTCAGGCTGATGGCAGCCGACAAACCAACAATACCGCTGCCCACAATGATATAGTCGTATTGCAGGAGGCTTTCCTTCTCCCAGAAACTTAACATAGTTGATATTTATACAGCGCCTACAGATCCTCCATCTACCCGGAATACCGCACCCGTAATGAAGGAAGCATGATCCGAAGCCAGGAATGCCACCAGGCTGCCGGTTTCTTCCGGGGTACCGGCACGGCCCAATACCTGGTAAGGACGGTTTTGTTTAAGAAATTCCCTGGCGGCATCGGCAATTGAAATATTTTTTTCTTTGGAGATGCCTTCCAGCATTTCATCTACCAGTGGTGTTTTGATAAATGCCGGGGAAACGGTGTTCACGAGGATATTGTCTTTCCCGTAATTCTGCGACAGCGTTTTCGAATAGTTGTTCAGCGCCGCTTTGGTGGCATTATAATGTCCCATATTAGGATCCGGCTGTTCCGCATTTTCGGAGGAAATATTGATGATCCTGCCGCCACCCTGTTTTTTCATATGAGGGATCACCAGTTGGGTGAGTGCTACCAGGCCGAAGAAATTAATCTCAAATACCTGTCGCCACTGCGCCATGCTGATGGTGTCCAGCGGTCCGAAAGCGTCTATCCCGCCGGCATTGTTAACCAGGATATCAATATGCCCCAGCTGCTGCACTGTAGTGGTCACCAGCCGCTGCAGATCGGCTTCCTTCGTCATATCAGCTACTACTGCCAGTACATCCAGTCCCTGCAGGCGGAACATGGCCGCAGTATCTTCCAGTTCATCCGCATTGCGGGCGGTGATCACTACAGTAACGCCTTCCTGTAGTAAAGATGCGGCAATGCCTTTGCCGATCCCTTTACTGCCACCGGTAACAATGGCTACTTTGCCTTTTAAGTGAAGCTCCATGATCTTATTATTTTATATCAAAAATAAAAATCAGCTGTCTGTCTATTACTGTATAAGTTATTGAAAAAACAGTAAAAAGCGCTGTTTTACAACAGTGGCTTTACGGGGATAGTACAAATTACGTAGCTTAGGGTGACTAAAATTTTACACCATGATTGCAACAAAATCTTATGCGGTACAGGATGCTGCATCTCCGTTGGGTCCCTGGAATTTTGAACGGAGAGATCCCGGTCCGCATGATGTACAGATTGAAATCCTTTATTGTGGCGTATGCCATTCCGATATCCACCAGGTAAAGAATGA
>JBCNPS010000293.1:0-9126 GCA_039593235.1 Chitinophaga sp.
GGATAAGCGGGTGAGGAAAAATCCCGGCTTATATCCGAAGAAGCTGTTGCAGTTTCATGAAATCTATATTGGTCACACGCCTACCCTGATCTATAACGAAAGTCTTCCCATGATCGCCTGCAATGTACACAACATCGATACCGGCGCCGCTTTCAAAGGCAAAATTTCCGCGATGAATGTGGATACAAAGGAGGTATGGCAAAGCGATGCGGTGTATTTGCTGTACCCGGGGGAGAATGGCCGGAATCCCTGATCCCGGCCTTTTATATTATTTGCCTAACGTGGCGCGAACTGTTTTTAATTCATCCGCCAATGCTTTATTGGTGGCCTTCACTTCGGTTATTTCCTTTTGCATAGAGATCAGGTGCAAGGTGAGCTCTTCCACTTTTTTCAGGAGTATAGCATTCATATCGCCCAGGTCCTGGCCGTTTTCCGCTACTTCTTTCGCAGAAGGTACTTCCGGTAAATGTTTGTTTTCCCTGATAAAAGCTTCAGTTTTTTGGAGAGATGGCAATGGGTAATTCTCTTCAAAAACATAATCAGGCCAGGAGGCAGCTTGTGTTACTTTAACCCTTCTGGCGGCGATGGTGCCTTCTACGGCGAGTTTATTGGTACCGGGGGCTGTGGTGCCGATGCCTACGTTGCCGTTGGCTTTGATAAGCATGAATGGGGTTGAAGGAGACCTTACGGTAAATACATTGGCATTTGCCAGGTCGGCAAGCGTGTTGCTTCTTGCAAGAAGTGTAAAAGCAGCAGCGTGGGGTTCATTTGAAGAAGCAGTTACATCTTCAGCTTCCGCAATAAGAGACAGCCCATAACACCTCCCGGGCGAATAGGCCCGGCCAGTAATAGTAGGCACATAACTGCCGGCAAATGAAGTAGAGTTGTGAATGGTCAGTGCAGCACTTGTTTCGGGAATGCCTGTACAGGTAAATTTAGCTAAACCTGTTTGTGTAGCACCCTCAACATGCAATTGCGCATTTGGAGAAGCCATATTAATCCTTGTAAATCCATTACTCCTCATAACAGTCAGATACCTTGTCTTGATGCTCCCATCATTATTATAAACAAATAATGCAAGGTCACTGCCCTGGAGATTAGTGCCACTTTCTACATTGGTGGTTCCCCAGCCCCAGCGATAAACACCATTCTGCATTAACATAAAGTGGCCTGAACCAAGCCCAGCTGCGGTTGTACGGGAAGTAACAAACAGGCCCGCACGCCCAATCCCATCTATATTAAAATTTGCACCACTCTGCAATGTCGTCTGGTTAAGGATCTGCGCATTACTCACTACAGCTGTCAAACAGCAAAAGGAAGTTAACAAAAAGAATCTTTTCATGATAAGGGATAATAAAAAGTTAGGTTACAAAATATCACTTAAAGATGTAGAAAAATCCGCACAAAAAAAAGCCCGGAACGCTCAGGTGTACCCCCTTACATTCCGGTGCTTTACACTATAAGACAACGAGTTACTGGATCACTTCCTGCATGCCCTGCATACCTGCGCCCATATTCTTTCTCTTGAACAGGCTGGCGTCAACTTTACCGAACCTGTAAGCAAATGTGAGACGCATCATCTGCCGGTCGCGGAGGCGGGTATAATATTGTGTGAAATAATCACTTTGTGAATACTGGTCGGACCAGCGTGTTCTGAAAATATCATTCACGCTGAATGTTACAGACGCGGCGTTGTTTTTCAGGAAGCTCTTTTTGATGGCCGCATCTACCCCATAAAACGAAGCAATGTAGCCCTGGGATGCATTCTGCGATTGTTGCATAGGCGGACCGCTCTGCACATTTTTATTTTCATTCACCGGCAGATTGGTTTTCGACTGGTAAGTACCCGTGAGCTGCACTTCAAAATTGGCAGGCAGCTTAAAGGTATTGTTAAGCTTGCCAAACCAGCTCCAGAGTGCATCCTGCGACTGTGTAACATTGTCTGTATTGATCTGTGAATTATAGATATTCACATTGGCCGTGGCGCTCCACCATTTGGTTAGGCTGTACATAGCGGTTACTTCTGCACCGGCAGAGTAGCTGGAGTTCGCGTTGATATAAGTGTTTACCAGCATTTCCTGGCCATTTGCCGGATCGGTTTCCTTGGTGAGGTAACGGGTGATCAGGTTGTTGGTATGCCGGTAATAGAGAGATGCCAATATAGTATTGTTACCTTTCAGCGTTTTCAGGTACGACATTTCCAGTGAAGTGGTAAACTCCGGTACCAGCCCCGGGTTACCTTTCGTGATATTCAGCTTATCGGTAGAATCAGTGAACGGGATCAGCTGGAAAAAGTTAGGCCGGTTAATACGACGGGTATAACTCAGCTGCAGCTCCTGGTCATGTTTCAGTTTCTGGCTCAAAAACAGGGAAGGGAACAGGCTCACCGGGTAGTTATTTGAAAAGTGCTGCCCGTTGTTCAGCAGGTCGCCGGTATAATTAGAGCTTTCTGCGCGTACACCCACTTTGTAACCGAAATTACCAATGGTATTGGATACGCTAACATAAGCGGCGTATACGTTATCGCTGTTCTTGTAATTATTGGAGGCGGCCGGGATCAGGACATACTTCTGTGTTTCCTGGTCCAGTATGTAGTTGTTGAAATTACTCTTCGTGTTACGGATAGAGGCTCTTAAACCTGTTTCCAGCTTCAGTTTCCCGGTAAATGGTTTTACATAATCCGTTTGAATGGTCATAAAGCTCACGGAGCCGTTACCCAGGATCTGCTGTATATCGCTGCCGCTGATGTTGCTGCCGCTGTAACGGTCGGTCCGGTAGTCGGAGTTGTTGTCGCTTTTCCCGCCGAAGTAGTTAAAGTCGGCCGTCAGTTCTTCTCCCTCTTTTGGGAAAAGGTGTTTCATGCCCAATACGATCCCGTTGGCGTTAAACTTATTGTTGGAAGTGGAGTTACGCTGACTGAAAGCCCGTATGGTACTGGATTTATCCAGGCTGTCGGTATTAATATCTATCCTTTCAGATGGATTCATGGAACCATGTACTTTAATACCGGCTACAGATAAAGTAGTACGGTTGGTAACAAACCAGTCGAGCCCCAGCTTCCCAAAAACGAAACCACCATCTGTTTTATTGGCGTTGTACTGGTTAATGAAAGTGGGCGGTTCATCTGCGAAGTTGTTACGTTCGGTAGTACCATTGGTGCGGCCTTTCATCTGGTTGCCCATTACGCTGGCGGAAATATTTACTTTATCCTGGCGCAGGTTAAAGTCGGCCCCGCCATTTACGGCGCCGCGTTTATCCACACCGGCGCGAACATTACCGTTGTAACCGGTTTTCCGGTTCTTTTTCAGTACAATGTTCAGGATGCCGGCGCTGCCACCGGAAGCATCGTACTTGGCGGATGGATTGGTGATCACTTCTACATTTTCAATGGCATCGGCCGGGATCTGTTCCAGCGTGAGGGTAGTGGGGCGCCCGTCGATATACAGTTGCGGCGCACTGTTACGCAGGGTTACATTACCGTCAATATCCACATTTACGGAAGGTACGTTTTTCATCACGTCCAGCGCGGTACCACCGGCGCTCACGATGTTTTTTTCCACGTTGAACACCTTTTTATCGATATCCATCTGCATCAGCGGTTTGGTACCGGCTACAGTAACGCCCTGCAGCTGGGTGGTGCTCACTTCCAGTTTGATATTGCCGAGGTCCTTTTCAAAAGGAGGAAAGGTGACCGGTTGTTCAATGGTTTTATACCCGGTGGCGGTGATCCGCAGTTTCAGCGGGCCTCTGCCGGGAAGATCTTCCAGGCTGAACTCACCATTACCTTTGGTAAGTACGCCTTTCAGCAGCTTCTCCTTCATTTTTTTTGTGGCGCTATCCATCCGGTTTCCGAGAATAATTACAGATGCGTACGGAACAGCTTTTCCATCGGGGTCAATAATTTTGCCATATACATGGCCACTCATACCCATACCCATCGGCATTTTGGCGCCTGCGGGAGGCTGAGCTACAGCACTCATTGAAAGCAAAAACAGGGTGATAAACAAATAAATCTTATGCATTTTAATATAAATTCAGATGACGCAAAAGTATATCCACCAGATGGATAAAATGAATTAAATGAGATGAGTGGGGAAAAAATAGCTACGAACAGTCGGATCACTGACCGGTCTTTCCGGTAATGGCATATAGCGCATCACGATAAGTATCGCCCACAGGGAGTTCCAGCGTATCAAGGAATACGCTGTTTTTCCGGATAGTGGTAATAGCGGCAATGGAAACAATATATGATTTATGTACGCGTACAAAACGGGAGCCGGGTAATTGCTCCTCCAGTCCCTTGATGCTCATGCGGGTAATAACCGGTTTGGGGCTGCTGTTGAGGTGTATTTTTACATAATCTTTCAATCCTTCCACCCAGCGAATGTCGGAAAATACCACTTTCAGCAGGCTGTAATCTACATTTACAAAAAAGAAATCAGCCTCTTCCCGTGCTGTTTTCCCGCCGGTTCTGAGCAGGAAAAGCTCCTGCGCTTTATTACAGGCTTTGATGAAACGCTCCAGCGATACCGGTTTCACCAGGTAGTCTGTTACAGCCAGGTTGAATCCCTCCAAAGCATATTTTTCGTAGGCAGTGATGAGTATCACCAATGGTTTATTGGGAAGCGATTCCAGGAACTGTAACCCGGTAAGCCCGGGCATCTGGATATCCAGGAAGATCAGGTCTACCTGCTGGTGCCGCAAAATCTCCATCGCCTCAAATGCGTTGTTGCATTTGCCGGTGAGCTGCAGGTAGGGCACCATGCTGATATTATCTTCCAGCAGGTCCAGCGCTAACGGTTCATCATCTATGGCAATACATTTCATCATTATCAGTGAAGATTTAACTGCAAGGATACTATAAACCAGTCATCTTTCTTATCAATGTGCAAAACATAATCATCTCCATACAATAAATTCAAACGCCTTTTTACATTGGTAAGACCAATACCGCTTGTTTTATCTTTTATTTCGGAAGAATCTTTATTGAAGCGGTTACGTACGGAGAAGAATAACATACCGGCGCGTGTGTATAGCCGGATATCTATAGTAGCATCGGCAATCATGCCGGTACCGTGTTTAAAGGCATTTTCCACGAACGGGATCAGCAGCATGGGCTCTATTTCAAAACTGGTGTTGGCCGTTTCCAGCGAAACGAGGATGGTCACGTTTTTCCCAAACCGCTGCTGCTGCAGGTCTATATAGCTTTGCAGGTACTCCGTTTCCTTTTGCAGGGGTACTTTATCTTCATCCGCTTCATACAGCATATAACGCATCAGCGAGGAAAGCTTGATCAGGGAAGGCTCCAGTACATCCGACTTTTTACGCGCCAGCGCTACCATGTTGTTGAGCACATTGAACATAAAATGCGGGCTTACCTGTGAACGCAGAAGTGATAATTCCGTTTTCAGCAATTCATTTTCCCGGGCGCTGGTTTGCCGCTCCAGCTTCATTTTATCCACAATCATCTGGAACGCGGTACTGGCCGAGAGCACAAAGAAAAAGGTGAAAAAAGTGAACAGAATGGCCGGTTTTATATCCATTGTATGCGGTTTCAGGAATGTTTTTTCAAACCCGTACCGCATGGCGCACATGAAAATAAATATCCCCACAATATAAAGGGTATAGTCGAAAATCTTCTTTTTATATACCAGTCTTGGTATCAGTACCCAGGCATTCAGGTAAAAGAACACCACCAGCACGAGGTAGGAAAAGTACACATACATGGCCCAGGCCTGCTTTTCATTCACGCGGTCCTGGTCATACTTTTCATTGGTAGGATGTAACAAATAAGGAAGGGAGAAGAATATAAGCCATGCAACGATATGCCTGGCTACTACTGCCCATTTCTGCTGGTACCATTCCTGTTTCATGGCGCAAAATTAGGTCAATCAGGGAATTATCAGGAAGGAGTTGCGACCAATTGCAGTAATTCTACGACTAACATCGGAAAAAACAGCCCTTTCCGGGAGGATTTGCCCCCGGAAAGCCTGTTAAGCAGTTTTCGCCGCGGCCGCCAGCTCCTGTATCCTGGCAGGGCCGGTGATTACATTGGCTTTCAGGTCGCTGAGAATGGAGTATAACCCGAAATAGGTACGGTTAATATAAAGACTATGCCTGGAGCCGCGCGCTACCTTTGAATCACGGATCTCTTTCATGTTGTAAAGTTCATCCATGTAGGCATATATTTCATTAAAGTAGGCTTCGTTGCCGAAATCGAAAGTATCCAGCGTGAAGGGGAGGGTGAGCAGGTCGATCATGTGCTGGAACAGACCGGAAAAGAACTCCACCTCTTTGGGACTATCTGTAGGATGGATCATTTCCAGGTTGGTATAGATCTGGTGCCGGCGTTTTTCATCTTTCAATACTTCCTTATCTACCAGCAGGAAGTAATTTTCATAAAAATCTTCCGGTATTTCCTTTACACAGCCAAAATCGAAGATGCCAACCGTACCGTCGGGGCGCATCAGGAAATTGCCCGGATGCGGGTCCGCATGTACCTGTTTCAGGCTATGTACCTGGAACTGGTAAAAGTCCCAGAGGGCCTGCCCGATTTTATCCCGCACTTCCTGCGAAGGGTTGGTTAACAGGAACTCTTTCAGGTGCTGACCATCCAGCCAATCCATGGTAATGATCCGGTCCGACGACATTTCCGGGTAGTAGCCGGGAAATTTCAGGTTGGGAATATGCGCGCATGCCCGGGACAGATCCATGGAGCGGCGCAGCTCCAGCTGGTAATCGGTTTCCTCGAGCAATTTACTTTCTATTTCATCAAAATATTTATCCATATCCACCTCGTTCATGCCCACAATGCGGATAGCAAAGGGTTTCACGATGCGAAGGTCGGATTTCACGCTGTTGGCCACCCCGGGATACTGGATCTTCACTGCCAGGGTTTTACCGTTCTTTACGGCTTTATGTACCTGCCCTATGGAGGCGGCGTTACAGGCCTGCAGGTCGAACTGGTCGTACAGCTGCGAGGGCGATTTCCCCAACGTCTTTACAAAAGTATTCACTACCAGCGGGCCGCTCAGCGGGGGAGCGCTGTATTGCGACATGGCAAACTTTTCGGTATAGGCCTTCGGAAGCATGCCCTTATCCATACTCAGCATCTGCGCCACTTTCAGGGCGCTGCCTTTCAGGTTACTCAGCGTATCGTAAATATCCGCGGCATTGTCCTGGTGGAGCGCTTCCTTTGTGGTAGAAGGATCCATCAGTTTGCGCGTGTAGTGTTTGATATAATTGGTACCTACCTTCAATCCTGTCGTAACGAATCTGCCTGCCCTTTCCACTTTGGAAGTGGGAATATTGGATTGTTCTTTCATGATACTTATTTCCTCGTAAAAATAAATTTCCCGAAGTCCAGCAAACTATCCAGGGTATTTGATTTGATAAGCTGGAAGCTCAGGTTTACCGCTTTTTCAATGGCGGCGTCGGTCATTTCAAACTGGTTGCTGGTATCGTCCAGCCAGTATTTCAGCACAAACAGGGCCTGTAACCAGAAACCATGTACATACTGATCGGAGATATATTTTCTTTCCTTGATTTCGCTGGATTGATAACCTTCTTTTACGAGATCGCTTACGTATTTGTTAAACGCTTGCCGGAAAGTTTCCAGCTTATTGCGATACAGATCCGGTAACCGGAAGTGCTTACGCTGTAATAGCAGGTAGCTGCGGTCTTCCTTCAATTTCTGCACCCAGAGGAAATAAAAGGCCAGCAATTTTTCCTGTGCATTATATTGCTGATAAATTTCATCTGCATACAGCTGATCCAATGTTTGTTGGAAGATAGCCAGCCAGATGTCTTTTTCTACTGCTTCCAGTGAACTGTATTGTTCATAGAACTCAGTTTCAGAAACGTCTACAATTTTGCAGAGCGCATAAACAGAAACGGGCGCCTTGCCGTTTTCCAACCAGTACACTTTATAGGCGTTGCGGATGAGCTGTTTGTCCATAAGAAAAAGTTTTATAATGTTGATGTAGCCCGTCCGGGGCGGGTTCCGGAGGTTAAATACGCGGGTACATACAAATTTACGTCAAGTGCAGTTATAAACCCTTTTTTATTGGTACGGGAAATGTTAAAATCTTTAACTGGAAAAAATAAAGTTATTATGCAGGATTGTCCGGTAAGGCATGAATGGGAGTACAGATTGTCTCGTCCTGCTATAGCTATACACATGAAAAAAATGTGGAAATATTTGTAAAATAGATATACCTTTGCAGCCAATTCCTTATCACTCATCTTTTAAAATGCAAGGAATCATGACAGAACATACCCACATATCGCTCCTTTCGCTGCTTGCCTGATCTGGCAAACAATGCCGCTTAATTTTAACATAAGACGGGATAATACTTATATGCACTTTATACCCATGGTATAATCATATTTCGTATACACGCATACGTTAGTGCCGTTGTTTGCTTTATCTGCTACTCCGGCTGAAAGGATGTTCCCGTCCGGGACAAAAATTTACACATAATTATATTTAATACACAGGCTGACTAAAAGGCTGGAAGCGGGATCGCGGTAACGCGATCTGCAGCGTCTTCGTTTTTAGGGTCAGTCCTGGCAGCGCTATGCCCGCAAGGGCCTTACGTTGTAAATACCTCACCTTTTATGGGCAGTATAAAAACAAAAGAACTTAGTAAAATAGGTTATACAAATGACCAGGCAAGAAGCCTCGTCATCAATATTATTTCAAAACATTTCAAACACACGGCCAAAGCGGATATCATGACCATGTTAACCGCCATCAAAGCGGATCCGGCCAGCTATCGTTCGCACGAGGTGCTCGGAAAAATTGCCGATACTTTTATGGACGAACCGGTGGAGTGCAATTTTAAGTCGTACAACCTGCTGGAAGAAACAGGACAGCTGAAAATATACGGCGGTAAGGAAATAGAACGCTCTGCTAAACAACAAATGGAAACGGCTATGTCTTTGCCGGTTACCGTGCAAGGCGCACTTATGCCGGATGCACATACCGGCTACGGCCTGCCTATAGGCGGGGTGCTGGCTGCCAACAATGCCGTGCTGCCGTTTGCAGTAGGCGTGGATATAGGTTGCCGTATGGCGCTCACCATTTTTGATGAGGCGGAAAGTTTTCTGAAACGCTATTCCCAC
>JBCNPS010000294.1:0-9124 GCA_039593235.1 Chitinophaga sp.
TTTTCATTAATGGGCCGCAGTTCAGAACTGAGTTTGTTATCGCCGATTATATACAGGTAGTTGGTATCTTTTTCATGCGCGGGGTCAATGCGGCCTATCATATCTATGTTCAGATCCGTAACCGTATTGGCCAGGGGATAAACCGGGTGTTCCGTGTAATACTGTGAGCCGAGCAATCCTTTTTCCTCTCCGGACACCGTCATGAATACCATACTTCTCCTTGGGCCGTTACCGGCTTTTTTAGCGCGGGCAAAAGCGGCGGCAATTTCTAATACAGCGCTGGTACCTGATCCATCATCATCTGCCCCATAAAAGATTTCATCATCTTTTTTACCAAGATGATCATAGTGTGCGGTCACAAAAACAATTTCCTCTTTCTTATCAGTGCCTTCCAGGTAGGCCAGCACGTTGGAAGGCTGGAATACGGTAGCCGCTTTATCAAAAAAGAGGTGAACCGGTGTTTGGCTCACAGCGGGCGGGTTCCAGCCCCTGTCTATTTCTTCCAGGAGATTATCGCCTTTATCGGTATTGAGTATATCGGCAGCCAGTGCGGGTGTTATATAGTAAATGTTCGGACTCCAGGAGGTATCTTTCTGCCAGTAAAGACCGGTAGTGTGTAGTCTTTTTTGTTCCAGCGAGCGGTACCTGCCAGCTGCGGGGCTGATGATCAGCAGGGCAGCCACGCCTTTTTGCCTCGCGGTAGCTATTCGCTCTTCCAGGCTGCGGCGGTCGCGTTGCAACCCTTTACGGATATCGTCCCGGATCATTACCACCTGGTCTTTTACGTCCATATCCCCGTAATCGTTGCGATCGGCGGTTACTGTTCCTTCGCCTGCATAAAATACGCGGGATACCTGCAGGTCCTGTTTGTTGGAGGCGCGCAGATCTGCTAGAAAGTCCTGCGCAAATGAATACGTTTTATTCTGTACAGTGATGGTGCTTCTCAGCAAACTATCTGAATAAATGGGATAATGTTGTTCCCATTGTCCATTGGCGCCGGGTTGCAGGCCAGCGGCCGAGAACTGGCTGATGATATAGGCGGCGGCCCTCTCCTGCCCGCGGGTAGCGGTTTCCCGGCCTTCCATTTCCGGTCCTGCAATAATATGCAGTTGGCGGCTAAGCCCCGCAGCAGTTATGCTTTCACCATATTTTGCGGCCACCCCGTTGTTGGTTTGTGCCTGTGCAATATTTATCAGCAACAGAAAAGCGACAGCAAATGGAACTCTCATGATTGATTTTTATGACCGGATTCACATGTATAAAAAAAAGCCGGTTGGAAACCGGCTCTTTAATATTACTACAATTTCGTGTATTCGTTACAGTAAAAAATGATATATGGTTTTAAACCATTACAGGCAAACCATTTTGCGTACCCTGTCCTGATGGCGGCCACCTTCAAATGATGTACTGATAAACATTTCCACCATCTGGTTGGCAACGGGAATATCTACAAAACGGGCAGGAATGCACAGCACATTTGCATTGTTATGTGAACGGGCCAGTCGCGCAAGCTCTTCTCCCCAACAGATAGCAGCCCGGATTCCCTGGTGTTTATTGGCAGTAATGGCTACGCCATTGGCGCTGCCGCAGATCAGGATACCGAAGGCGGCTTGTTCCCTTTCCACTGCTGTAGACACCGGGTGTGCATAGTCAGGATAATCAACAGAATCTTTTGAGTGGGTGCCGTAATCTTTTACCTGCAGGCCTTTCGACTCCAGGAAAGAAATTACTTCTTCCTTATATTCATATCCTGCGTGATCAGAACCGATAGCCACAGGCAATGTCAGGTTAAATATGGTATTTTCCATTTTCAATTTCTTATTAGCTGTTAGAGATAATTAAGACCACTCTTCCACGTCGGTTTTAGCCATACTGTCTTCACGTTCTTTCAGCGCCTTTTTCGATATAAAGATACTGATTTCATACAGACAGTATAAAGGCACAAATACGATAAGCTGATCTATCAGGTCGGGCGGTGTAATTACGGCGGCCAGGATCAGGATCACCACAATGGCGTGGCGCCTGTAGGATTTGAGAAATTCCGGGGTAAGAATACCGAGTTTGGTAAGGAAAAACACCAGTATAGGCAATTCAAACAAAAGTCCCATGCCTAATACGATCTGTGTCATCAGATCAAAGTAATCATCTATAAAAAACTGGTTTACTGCTTTCTGCGTAACAGTATAAGAAGCGAGGAAGTTGATGGTAAAGGGCGCCATGAGGAAATAGGCAAATGCGATTCCAAGGAAAAACTGGAAAGACACCCAGAAGATCACGCCGCGGGCGCCTTTGAGCTCCTTTTCTTTCAGCGCCGGTTTTACAAAGCGCCAAAACTCCCAGAAAATGTACGGGAAGGCACAAACAAAGCCGATTATGAACGCCAGTTTAAATTGCAGCATGATCTGCCCCACCATCTTATAATTCAAAAACTGGACCTTTACAGGCGTAATACAGAGCTGATCTCCCAGTCCTACCCAATGACTGATCTTGCATAGCGCCACATAGGAAGGAAAGCTGGCGTTGGTAGGCCCGAAAATTACATTATCCAGAATTTCCTGTGTATATAGAAAGCCGAATACGCTGAATGCAACGAGTGCCAGGGCTGATCTGACAAGGTGCCACCGGAGATCTTCGAGGTGATCGAAAAAAGACATTTCAGCCTTATCCTCATTGCTTGCGAACAATTTCTTTAACATACTTTATACGGTCGAACGATGTTGAATACAGTTTCTTCTTAAGGATCACAAATATAGCTGTTGCACACTACAAATTACAGTGTACCGTGTATAAAGTGCCCTATTTTAATATTGCTTTAAGCATATGTTGTTAATGCCTGAAGCATGTACGTAAAAAGAGAAAATCCGGGAGAAGGTAAAAAAGGGTAGTGGAGATCAGTTGGGAGAAAAAAAAGAGCCAGCCCGAGAAGAATCAAGAGCCGGCCTTTCATCCATTGTTTGTTAACCCCAAAAAAGTTGAATTCGAGAATGTCTTTAGCTTCCAGTTAAACTACTTACCTAATTGATGGCAAGCGTTCAGAATAAGTAAGAATCCCTGGTTGCGTTCTATATTGTAATACAAAAATAACAAGAATTATTTTATTATCAATGTTGGAACACTTTTTTTACAACCTTTTAACAAAAATCAAATCATTGTGTTACATCATCCAGAGCAAATGTATACAATCCGTGTTAAATTCCTACTACTTTTTTTAAAAACGTTTTAGCAAAATTGTTATTGAATGGTTAATCTTTACATTACGCAAATAAATATATCATATTATTATCTGATAAGTCAACCTGTTTAACGCTGATCACTATACTAACATTTTCATCTTCACCATTTCGATCCTGGTATCCGTAACATTCAGAATATCAAACTCATAATCGTCGATTATAATGCGTTCTTTGATCTTCGGAATGGTTTCATGATGGTTGATAATGTATCCTGATAAAGTTTCACTTTCATCTTCGGGGAAGTCCAGTCCATATCTTTCATTCAAGTAATCGAGCTCTAATCTTCCTGAAAAAATATATTCTTTTTCGGCGATCTGCTTCTCTACAAATTCTTCTTCATCATGTTCATCTTTAATTTCGCCGAAAATTTCTTCCAGTACATCTTCAATGGTTACAATCCCTGCAGTGCCGCCAAACTCATCTACCACCCATGCAATGCTTTTACGCTCCTTATTGAACTTGCTGAGCAGGTCAATAGCGCTCATTGTTTCGGGCACAGCCAGTATAGGATGAATAATGCTTTTGATATCCGGCGGATTTTTGAACATATCCAACTGGTGGATATAGCCAAGTATATTATCGATACTTCCTTCGTAGATAATGATCTTAGATAGTTTGGTATCCATAAATTTGCTCCGGGCATCACTGAGCGGCCTGTGAATTTCCAATGCTTCAATTTCCTTGCGGGGAATAAGGCATCCGCGGATTTTCACATGAGCGAGCGACAAAGCGTTCTCAAACAGTTCTGTATTCAGCTCCTGGTTATTTTCACCGAAATGTTGCTGCGATTGCCTGATAAAATGCTCTACATCCACACGGGTAAATGATTCACCGTTTTCCACGATACGGACATTGAATAAATATTTCAGCATCCATTCAGAAAGGGAAGCGAGCACATTACCGATCACATACAGGGGCTTGGCCACTATAGACACCGGCAATGCAAAGAAGCTAAGCAGTGTTTCCGGGCGGGAGCGAAAAACCGCCCTTGGAATAAAAAAGCCGAGGAACAACACCAGCAGGGTGGCCAGTATTATTTCAACGAAAATAATAAAAGGCTGCACGCTGGCGGAATCAGGCTTCCGCAAAATCGTATCCAGCGCCGGCTGAAATACGCCGGCTACAAGGATCCCATATACCACTATGGTGATCGTGAATCCTACCAGGCTGGTGGCCAGGAACCGGCTGGGATTTTCATTCAAACCGGCTAATATTTTGCCGGTAGTCCGGCCCTGCTTCTTTTTGAGCTCAATGCTAAGTTTGTTAACATTGGCAAATGCAGCTTCTATACCTGAAAAGAAGCCAGCCAGCAATACCAGGAAAACCAAAATAATTATTGTGTATCCGTCCATCCTAACAAAAATAATGAATTAGGAAAACCAACGATCACGTCGCTATTTTATATTTAAAAAATCTGTTACCAGCTTTTTTACTTCTTCATATGCTTTTTCCAGTTCATCGTTTACCACAATCTGGTCAAATTCATGGGAAAACGACAGCTCATAGCGGGCTTTTGCCAGTCTTTCGTCGAGGGAAGCCTGTGTTTCCGTACCTCTTTCACTGAGCCGTACGCGCAGTGCATCTAACGAAGGAGGCTGTATGAAAATGGTGAGGGCATTGCCGTGATACTTTTCTTTGATAGATAAAGCGCCTTTCACATCAATATCTACCATTGGTACCTGGTTATTATTCCAGATACGCTCCAGCTCACTTTTAAGGGTGCCATAATACTTGCCGGCATACACCATTTCATATTCGGCGAAAGCGTTTTCTTCGATCCGCTGGTGAAATTCATCGGCCGACAGGAAGTAGTAGTCTTTCCCATGTACTTCGCTGGCGCGTGGGGTGCGGGTACTGGCGGAAATTGAAAAGGCCAGTACCGGCATATTGGCCAGCAGTTTTCTTACGATAGTGGTTTTACCGGCCCCGGAAGGAGCCGTAACAATGATGATCTTCTTTTCCATTATTAATTACAATCAAGGTAGCGGTTACTTCAAAAGCAAAACCCAAAAACCAGTAAAATGTTTTGCTGGTATTTGGGTTCTGAAGAAGTATGAACAAGTGTTTATACTCTCTTTATATCTGCGCCCAGTTTTCTCAACCTTTCGTCGATGTACTGGTAGCCTCGGTCTATCTGGTCAATATTCTGAATAGTGCTTTTTCCTTCTGCGCTGAGTGCAGCGATCAGCAGGGATACGCCGGCACGGATATCGGGTGAAGACATGGTGATACCGCGCAGGTTATGCTGGCGGCCCAACCCGATAACTACAGCCCGGTGCGGATCGCATAAAACGATCTGTGCGCCCATGTCTATCAGTTTATCCACGAAAAACAGCCTGCTTTCAAACATCTTCTGATGGATCATCACACTGCCTTTTGCCTGTGTGGCCACTACCAGCACAATACTCAGCAGGTCCGGTGTGAAGCCGGGCCAGGGATGATCTGAGATAGTAAGAATAGAGCCATCGAGGAATGTCTGGATTTCATAGGAATCCTGGGAAGGGATATAGATATCGTTTCCCCTGATTTCCATTTGAATGCCTAACTGGCGGAACTTTTCAGGAATGATCCCGAGGTTATCCACGCCGGCATTTTTGATCGTGATCTCGCTTTGCGTCATGGCAGCCAGGCCGATGAAGGAGCCGATTTCGATCATATCGGGGAGCATGCTGTGTTCACAGCCGCCCAGGTACTTTACGCCTTCAATGGTGAGCAGGTTGGATCCTACGCCGCTGATGCGGGCGCCCATACGGTTCAGCATTTTACAAAGCTGCTGCAGGTATGGCTCGCAGGCTGCATTGTAAATGGTGGTGGTACCTTCCGCCATTACCGCTGCCATTACAATATTGGCAGTACCGGTAACGCTTGGCTCATCCAGCAGCATATAGGTGCCTTTGAGGCCTCCGGAAGATTCCAGCCGGAAATAATTATCGTCTGCATCGTACACAAACCTGGCTCCCAGTTTTTCGAAACCGATGATGTGGGTGTCCAGCCTGCGACGGCCTATTTTATCGCCTCCGGGTTTGGGAATGAAGGCGCGTCCGAACCTTGCGAGCAGCGGACCGGCAATCATTACCGAGCCTCTGAGCCGGCCTGATTTCTTTTTAAATTCGGGGCTTTCCAGGTATTTCAGGTCTACTGCATCGGCCTGAAATTCGCAGGTATCCCTGCTGATACGGTTTAATTTTACGCCAGCATCTCCCAACAACTCTATCAGCAGATTTACATCTACTATATCCGGAATATTAGTGATAGTAACCTTTTCGGGGGTTAGCATCACGGCACTGATGATTTGTAAAGCTTCGTTTTTGGCGCCCTGGGGTATAATTTCTCCCTTTAAGCGGTTGCCGCCTCTTACTTCAAAAGCACTACTCACTTGTTCCTGTTTTTGTTGTATTTGTTATTGTGCTTATTGTTATTGTCCCGGCTTTTACCGCCGCTGTTGCCGCTATTGCTGCTTTTGAACTTATTTTGCTGGAAGTTTTTGCGCTTGTTGGAGCGGAACTGTTCACCGCCGCCAGCTACATTACCGGTTTGGGGAAAGTTTACAGGGCCTGTAGCGTGGGTAGTATGGCCCGGATGGTATTCCAACTGGTTGTTGGTGATGGCCAGTAATTCGGCCTTGATAGCATCGTCGTGCACACTTTCCTTGTGCCAGTTGTTATACGCCAGCTTCATGTAGTTACCGATACACTGGGTGAATCCTTCTTTTTTTTCAGGATTATCTTCATGTACCGCTTTATCGATGATCATTTCCAGGTTCTTGCCGAAGTGGCGGTTCCTTGGGTATTTTTTCGGATAAGGAAGTTTATCTGGTTTGGCTCTCAGCTTTTCGATGGTGGGGATTGGATACGGGGACTCCACATTCAGGGTAAAGCCGGAGATATTAAAGATATGATCCCATAATTTATGCCTGAAGTCTTCCACATTACGTAAATGCGGGTTCAGCGTACCCATCAGCTCTATTACAGCCATAGCATTACGCTGGCGCTCTTCGTCGTCTTCTATGGTTACCAGGTATTCCACCATTTTCTGGATATTCCTGCCATATTCCTTCATTATCAGGTAATTGCGCGTGGTATTATATTCCATTACTAGTATTTAAAAAAAATTGATTTGATGATGGGACATCTTAAGTGAAGAAAATTAATCGGCAACATCTATGCAAACATAATAAAAAAATACGAGGAACATTTCATCGGGCTGTATTGTTTATTAGAGCAAAAACATTGTTATGGAGCAACTGAAAAACAAGGTGGCGCTGGTAACAGGCGCAGGTTCCGGCATTGGCAAATGTGTGGCGGAGCTGTATGCAGCCAATGGGGCGGATGTGGTGATCAGCGATATTGACGAAAAAGGCGGAAATGCGGTGGCAGAGGGAATTAAAAGCAAGGGCGGCAGTGCTGTTTTTATAAAGTCGGATACCAGCAGTCCATCGGACTGTGAGCAACTGGTGGCCAAAACCCTGGAGCAGTTCAAGCGGCTGGACGTTGCCTGCAACAACGCGGGTATTGGCGGCGCGGCCGCTCCCACCGGCGAATACAAACTGGAAGACTGGCAAAAAGTTATCAACATAAATCTCAATGGCGTTTTTTACGGTATGCGGTACCAGCTCCCGGTGATGGAAAAGGCCGGTGGTGGGATCATTGTAAACATGGCCTCCATCCTGGGGGCTGTTGGTTTTGCAGGTTCCTGCGCCTACGTGGCCGCCAAACATGGCGTGGTGGGGCTTACCCAGGCAGCGGCAGTGGAATATTCCGCCAAAGGCATCCGGGTAAACGCCGTAGGACCGGGATTTATTGAAACCCCATTATTAACCAAACATCTGAGCCAGCAGGAGATGCAGGCACTGGTGGGCCTGCATCCCATAGGCAGGTTAGGCAAGCCGGAAGAGGTAGCAGAGCTGGTATTATGGCTCAGCTCTCCGCAATCATCTTTCGTAACCGGCAGCTACTATCCCATTGATGGAGCATACCTGGCCAGATGATTTGGTTATGTTGTTTTCCGGGTATTTCAGGGAGATAAAAAATTGTTATCTCCCTGAAAAATTCAAACAATCAAACCTGCAATTCCCGAAATGTTTGCTAGTTTTAGTCAATGCAAACAAATAAACTCCCCATACTTTTTTTACATGGCGCCCTGGGCGCCGCCTCTCAATTTGAACCATTGGCTGCGGCAATGTCTGATCACTACGATGTACACCTGATCAACTTCAGCGGGCACGGCAATGTGCCTTTTTCAGAGCAGGGATTCAGTATACAGGTATTTGCGGCGGAGGTATTATCCTATCTTGAAAGCCATCAGCTTGATTTTGTACACATTTTCGGATACAGCATGGGTGGCTATGTAGCCATGTACCTGGCGAGGCATTACCCCGAAAAAACCGGGCGGGTGATTACGCTAGCTACCAAATTTAACTGGAACGAGGCAACGGCAGGCAAAGAGGTAAAGCAACTGAATCCCGACCTGATCGGGGAAAAGGTTCCGGCTTTTGCCCAAACGCTGGAAGCCAGGCATACCGCGGGCGACTGGAAAACGGTGGTAACCCGTACTGCGCAGCTGATAGAGGAACTGGGGCACCAGTCGTTGCTGAAGCCGGCCGACTATGCACAGGTAGTAACACCGTGTATGCTGATGATGGGCGACCGTGACAACATGGTATCTTTCCAGGAAACCATTGAAGTATACAAAGCCCTTCCGCTGGCGCAGCTGACCGTAATGCCGGATACGGCACATCCGTTGGAAAAGGTAGATGTGCCGCTACTGGCGTATTATTTAAGAATCCAGTGAGCAGGCTGCACGCAGGCATCCGCCACTTCCGCAACCTGCCACGGAATATGCTGCGGTTGCAGCAGAAAGACTTCATCGGCGCGTCCCAGCGATGGCGCCAG
>JBCNPS010000295.1:0-9119 GCA_039593235.1 Chitinophaga sp.
CTCAAGCACCTGCTACCCCTGCTGCGCCAACAGCCGGCCACCTTTGCCGCATTGTCGGCGCGGGTGGGCTCCGGCGACCTGCTGCCAGTTGCCATTTTCCTGCCCGTATACAGCGGGGGCAGCCAATATCCAGAAAAGGAAATGTAAACGTAACAGGATCTTCATAAAAAGTGCGTCAGTTATTGAAGCATTAACGAATTATATGCCAGATGCATCTTGCATTTCTCTGGACGAAGGGTTATCTTAACCCGTTAAATAAAAGAACACATGAAAAAAGTATTGACCGCGTTACTACTGCTGGCCGGCCTCCAAAGTTCAGCGCAAAAGGAAATTGCTCTTAATAAATGGCTGAAACTCTTTAATGGCAAGGACCTGAAAGACTGGGACATCAAAATAACGGGGCATGACCTGAACGATAACTATGGTAACACCTTCCGGGTAGACAGTGGCATGCTGAAAGTAAGCTACGATCAGTACGATGAGTTTAAGGAACAGTACGGGCATATCTTTTATAAAAAGAATTTCTCCGCCTACCTCGTAGTGGTGGAATATAAGTTCACAGGGGAACAGGTGAAAGGCGGTCCGGGATGGGCTTTCCGCAACAGCGGCGTAATGCTTCACGGGCAAAAGGCGGCTACCATGACCAAAGACCAGGACTTCCCCATTTCCCTGGAAGAACAACTGCTGGGTGGCAATGGGAAAGATCCCCGCTCTACTGCAAACCTCTGCACCCCGGGCACCAACGTGGTGATGAATGGAAAACTCATTAAAGACCACTGCATCAGCTCCACTTCCAAAACCTATCACGGCGATGTATGGGTACACGCAGAAGCCCTCGTACTGCGCGATTCCGTGATCAAACACATTGTAGAAGGAGATACCGTTATTGTATACAATAAACCGCAGATGGGTGGCGGCAATGTATCGCACCCGCAACCCGGACTGTTACAGGAAGGCAAACTGCTGTCTGAAGGCTCCATTTCCCTGCAAAGCGAAAGCCATCCGGTAGCTTTCCGGAAAGTAGAACTGTTTGACCTGTCGCCCTACATGAACGATCCCGTTAAACTGAATAAGATCCTCCATATGCTGCAACACCGGCCGGGAGCGAAAAAGGCAAAATAACATGATGATGGGGGCGCGGCGGCTTCGGTGGCCGGGGTGGTCTTCTCGGCGGTACACAGCTCGCAACCGCCAACAACAGGAAGGCGGCCAGTACAGGCAATGATCTCTTGCTCATATAAAACCGTTTATGCCAGGTAAGGCAAATCGGGTACCACTTTTGATTGCCCGCCTTCGGCGGGATAAATTGTCTTGGAACAGGATTAAACTGATTACGCTGATTACGCTGATTTTATTTTTTTTGATTTTATAGTTATAAAATTTTGGGAGATATAAGTAATATTCGCTTATATCTCCCAAAATCTTTTTAAATCCAAAGTAATCAAATCAGCGTAATCAGCGAAATCATCAAAATCCTGAGTCAGACAAACTCCGCTTAGAGCATTAACTGGCGGATATATTTCACCGGTGCGCTGCCATAGCTCAGGAATTTTTCGTTGAATGCTTTCAGGCTGTAATCCTTGCCCTGCTTTTGTTTGTAGGCTTCGCGAAGGTCAATGATCTCTTTATAACCGGTGAAATAGCTGGTGAGCTGTACACTTGTTACACTTACTCTTTTCCATTTGCCTTCCGCTTCTGCGGCCTGCTGGAAGGCTTCTTTGGTAAGCAAATGAATAGCATCTTCCTTACTCATATCTTTCACATGCACACTGTAATCCAGGATGGTGTTACATACGGTGCGGAGGTTCCATTTATACCACATCAGCCACATTTCAGGTGCATTATTGCCATAACCGTTTTCCAGCATCATCTGTTCAGTGTATACGGCCCATCCTTCAATCATGGCGCCATTGCTCATGAGCGACTTGATCAGGCTGGGTGATTGATTGGCATATACCAGCTGTGTATAGTGGCCCGGGATAGCTTCATGGATGTCCAGGATCTGGAGAATATATTGATTGTATTCACGCAGGTAACTTTCTGCTTTGTCTTTCGGCCATCCTTCCAGGCTGCCTACGTTGTAATAGGTATTGCCGCCTTTGTCGTAAGGGCCGGGTGCAGAGATAGACGCACCTGCCACGCCCGCCATGTAAGCCGGTTCTTTACGCACCACCAATGGCTTGGACGGATCGATGTACAACAGGTCTTTTTCCTTGATAAATGCAATGAGTGCAGGCAACTGTTTTTCTATGGCCGACTGGAATTCTTCCGGCTTCACATGTTGTACAGAAAGTGTATCGATCATGCGGCCTATCAGTTCCAGTGAATCAGCAGGCATGGGTGTGCTGCCAAAATATTTGGGCCATAACTGCCGGCTGATTTTTGTCATTTCGCCATGCACAAATGCTTTGCGCGCAATGGCTGAATCATAGATTTGCCCGGCGGTAAAGGACGATTGTATGTCGTATTTGAACTTCTGATCGTACAGCGCTTTACCTAAACGGAAGCTGCGCGGATGCTCCGGTTTCAGTGCTTTCAGCCAGGCGGCATACTCACGTATTGCTTTGGTAGCCGTTTTTGCGCTGGCCAGCATAGCAGCCTGCTCTGCTGCAGGGATACTGGTTTTCTTCAGGGAATCCGCGAAGTCTTTTTCAAATACCGATAAGCCGCCATTGTTCTGGTCTATGGCCAGCGAGGTAAGCTCCGGTACCGGGTCTTTAATCTGTTTTTTTGCGGCTTCATAATAAGCCGGGATGTTTTGTAACCTGCTGCCAAAGCTGCGTAGTCTTGTTTCCAGCGGGGCGTAGTTTTCGTTCAGGATAAAGGCAAACGTGTTACTTACGTTATAGGAAGATGGATCCCATTCATTGCCCTTCTGTTCCGTGATGCTCCATTGTACCGATTCCAGGTAATTCTGTATCAGCTGGTGATCAATTTTATTGGCATCGCTCAATGCAGCCAGGTCGTAGGATTTCAGCGAGTCCAGCTGCTGCTGCGCAAATGCCAGGCGCGCTGCTGTTGCTGCGCTGTCGGGCACCACCAGCACGGAGTCATATTTATGATAACCTACACTGGTCGCCCAGTCGGGGTTCTCTTTCCACAGGGCGTCAATAAAATGTTCCTGGTATTTACTGAAGGCATTATTCAGCGTACTGTCGGTACTACTGGTTTTGGTGCTGCTGCCGTTGTTACAGGCTGCAAGTGCAGCTGCGGCAGTGGCGCAAAGGAGGAGTTTTTTCATCGCAGGCGGATTATTGTTGTTTTTCAAAAGCCTGTGTAATATACTATTTAATTATTTTCTTTATTTTTGCCACTCATTAATTAAAACTGCAAACACTTGCGCCATGTAATCTCACAGGCATATTAACTTATTCCTTTCGCCGTTCCTTCCCGGAACAGGCCTGTGAAACTATTGTTTAATTTAAACCCTGATAACATGGCAATTTCTCAGAAATATGGCCGTACCTGGCATTACCCGTTTTCACCCGGTACTACAAGCGATGACCGTATCCGGCATGAATACTGGCATTCGCTGCAACAGATCCCGGTGCTGATCCATACGGAAAAGCTGGACGGTGAAAATAATTGTTTATCCCGCTACGGGGTATTTGCGCGCTCACATGCGGCGCCCACTACCTCGCCATGGACGGAAAGCATCCGTCGCTACTGGCAAAGTATAAAGAACGACCTGGGTGATCTTGAGATCTTTCTTGAAAATCTCTATGCTGTGCATTCTATTGAATACCACAACCTGGATCATCACTTTTATGTGTTTGGCATCCGGGAGGGCGACCGGTGGCTTAGCTGGGAGGAAACCGGTTTTTATGCGGCTATGCTTGGTCTGCCACTGGTACCGGAAATTAAGCGTATAACGCCGCCGGCTGTACGCCAGGATTTTGAGCAGGAGATGCTCTCACTGGTGAAAGGCCCCGGCGCTTTTGATCCGCATGATGTGCATACCGGCCTGCCGGCTACCATGGAGGGTATCGTATCGCGCAATGCCGATGGCTATGCCGTGAGCGATTTTGCAGATAATGTGTTTAAGTATGTCCGCAAAGGACACGTAAAAACAGACCAGCACTGGACACGCCACTGGCGCCGTGCCAGGTTAAACAACGAAGGAGGTAATTATGTGGCAGCTCAGTGAAAATAAAGAGTGGTGGCACCTGGAACATACATTTGAATGGGTGCGCGTAATGCGGGAAGTGCCGCAGGATGCACAGCATCATGCGGAAGGTAACGTGGCCGTACACACGCAGATGGTGCTGGAGGCGCTGCAGCAATTGCCTGCCTACAGGGATTTGCCGGCGGCGCACCAGGAGCTGATGTGGGCGGCGGCATTGCTGCACGATGTGGAGAAATACAGCACTACCGTTATAGAACCCAACGGTGCTATCACTTCCGCGGGCCATGCCCGCAAAGGCGAAGTGCGCGCCCGGCAGATCCTTTACCGGGAAGTACCGGCGCCCTTCCCCGTGCGTGAGCAGATCGCCAAACTGGTGAGGTACCATGGCCTGCCGCTCTGGATCTTTGAAAAGCCGGACCCGCAGAAAGCCCTGATCACCGCCAGCCTGGAAGTGAATACGCAGCTGCTGGCGTTGCTGGCACGCGCCGATGCACTTGGCCGTATCTGCACTGACCAGGCGGACCTGCTGTACCGGTTGGATTGCTTTGAAGAACTATGCGGGGAAAACAACTGCTGGGGCCAGCCCCGCCCGTTTGCCACCCCGCAGGCCCGCATGGAGTACCTGCTCAAAACAGGCGGCTCGCCGGACTATGTGCCTTTTGAAACGTCGCAAACACCGGTGATCCTCATGAGCGGCTTGCCGGGCGCAGGAAAGGATACCTATATCCGGCGGCATTATCAACAACTGCCGGTCATCTCCCTGGATAATATCCGGCAGGCAATGAAAATAAGCCCTACTGATAAAAGTGGCAATGGCACAGTGATCCAGGCCGCAAAGGAACAAGCCAGGATATATCTCCGGGAAAAAAGATCCTTTGTGTGGAACGCTACCAATATCACAAAACAAATGAGGGAACAACTGATCAGCCTTTTTACGGCATACGGGGCAGCAGTAACTATTGTGTATGTGGAAGTGCCGGCGGCGAAGTTGTTGCAGCAAAACCGGCAACGGGAGGAAGTAGTGCCGGCGGCAGCGATGGAGCGGTTGATCAGGAAGCTGGAAGTGCCTACCAGCGCGGAAGCACACGAACTGAAAATAGCAGTCAGCAGTTAGCCATTGGCCACTGCTGACCATTGCTTTTATTAAAATTCATTCCGCCACATCATGCTCTCCACCGGTTTTACAGTGCGACCATTGTATTTGGCGTTTCCTTTTTTATTATAGAAAGTTTCTACTTCCCCTTCTACCACGAAGTAAATGAGCTGGCCTACCGGCATGCCTGCGTATATGCGTACAGGTTGTGCACAGGAGATCTCCAGCGTCCAGGTGTTGCAGAAGCCTACATCGCCCTTACCGGCGGTGGCGTGAATGTCGATCCCCAGGCGGCCCGTGCTGGACTTACCTTCCAGGAACGGAACATGTGCATGCGTTTCAGTATACTCTTCCGTTACACCAAGGTAGAGGGTGCCGGGCTGTAATACAAACCCTTCTTCCGGGATTTCAAAATGATCAATTTCATTGTGTTTGCGTGCATCCAGCACACGGTCTTTGTAGGTAGCCAGGTATTTCCCCAGGTGTACATCATAGGAATTGGTACCCAGGTATTTCCGGTCATAGGGAGCAATGACGATAGTGCCTTTTTCAATTTCCTCCAATATCCGTTTGTCTGACAGAATCATGCTTAGGTTTGTTTAGTTTTAGTGAGCTGTATTGTTAGCTTTTAGTTTTCAGCTGTTAGCATTTAGTTAAAGGCGTACTGCCAAAAGCTGTTTTTTCTGCTTTTTTGCTTTAATTTGGCAAGATATGCCATTAATACGAACGATACAAATTGATCCGGAAACGAAGCTGGGTGTGTGGAAGATAACAGAAACGGAAAGCTTTTTCCAGGAGAAGGTAAATATCAGCCGGGCCATTCACCATCCGCATAAACGTTTGCAGCATTTTGCAGGCAGGTACTTGCTGGTAACGCTTTTCCCGGAGTTTCCCATTAAGGAAATTATGGTTACCAATACCCGCAAGCCTGTACTGGCCTGCGACAGCCATCATTTTTCCATTTCCCATTGTGCGGATTATGCCGCTGCTATTGTAAGCACCAAAGCTGCGGTGGGCATCGATATTGAAGAGGTGAAACCAAAAATAGAACTGGTGTCGCATAAGTTCCTGTCGCCTGCAGAGCGGTCATTTATTGATCCTGCGAATGAATTACCGCACAAAACGATTTGCTGGAGTGCAAAGGAAGCCATATTTAAATGGTATGGGCGGGGAAGCGTTGATTTTAAAGAGAATATGAAACTGCATCCCTTTATTTTTCAGCAAGCCGGTTTTATTACTGCCGATTTTAACAAACAGGATACAAATACCCGGTTATATTTGCAATATATTATGGAAAATGACCTATGCCTGGCATGGACTCATCCTGCGTGAGGAAAGATTTTATTAAGCACTGTCGCGTTATTTATGAAGATTTATTTACTCGGTTTTATGGGTGCCGGAAAATCCTATTGGGGTAAACAACTGGCGGATCACTGGCAACTGCCTTACTACGACCTGGATGAAGTGATTGTAGAAGCGGAAGAAATGGCGATTGCGGATATTTTTGCCACCAAAGGGGAGGATTATTTCCGTGAGAAGGAAAGCCGGCTGCTGCGGGAATTATCCCAACAGGACAACTTCCTCATTTCCTGCGGCGGCGGAACGCCCTGCTTCCAGGAGAACATGGATTTTATGAATGAACATGGCACTACTATCTGGATCAATCCTTCCGTGGAAACGATGGTAGAACGCCTGCAACGCAAGAAATCCAAACGGCCCCTGATTGCCGGCCTGGAAGATGAAGACCTGGTGGGGTTTGTAGAAAAGAAAATGGCGGAGCGGCTCCCTTTCTACCAGCAATCAAGGCATATAATTACATCGGATAATATTTCATTGGATACCTTTACGCAAAATTTCTGATATGCATAAGAGTTTTTTAGTTTGGGCAGCGGTATTAGGCGCATTGGCAGTAGTTTTAGGCGCATTCGGCGCGCATAAACTGAAAGAGCTGGTGCCTCCCGAAACCGTATCTACTTTTCAGACAGGCGTTACTTACCAGTTCTATCATGTATTCGCATTAGTTGCTACCGGCATCTTATTTGCTCATGTGCCCGGCAACCAGCTGGTATGGGCAGGCAGGTGTTTTATTATTGGGGTGCTGCTGTTCTCCGGCTCGCTGTACCTGCTTACCATGCTCAAAGCCACCGGTAACGTAGGTTTGAGAGGTATCGGTATTATTACGCCCATTGGCGGCGTATTTTTTATAGCCGGGTGGATCTGCCTGCTGGCAGGGATTTTAAAATTAAAAGCATAAAGCAGTCTCGTATATGTATAGCCGTTTTTGGGTGTTGATAGTGATTTTACTGACCGGTTCAGTGGCAATGGTACAGGATAATGCAAATATTGCCGGCAAATGGTATGGCACCTTCAAACTTTATTACGGCGATAAATACCGCATGATCATTGATCTGCAGAAAGACGGCGCAGGCTATAAAGGTACCCTCCAGTTGCCGGAAATGTCGGACAACGACTACTTCGAACTGGAAACGGTGGTATATCGGAAAGACACGCTGCTGCTGCGTATTGATGCTTTACGGTTTTCCTTTACCGGTGTGTGGGACCCGGCTTCAAATCAATTCAGGGGTATTACCGGCTTTGTAGATGATCAAAGTCATTCGGACCTTGGCCGGAAAGAAATTACGGCCGCTGAAATGTATAAAAGGCCACAGGAGCCCAAACCGCCGTTCCCGTATTACACGGAACAGGTAAAGTTCAATAATGTAAAAGACAGCGTTACCCTCGCCGGAACGTTTACCCGCCCGGCCGCCCAGGGCAAATACCCGGTAGTGCTGATGCTGTCGGGCTCAGGCCCGCAGGACAGGAACGAGGAAATAGCCGGTCACAAGCTGTTCCTTGTACTGGCCGATTATTTTGCACGTAATGGTATCGCCTCCCTTCGTTACGACGACAGGGGCTTTGCCGGTTCTACCGGTGACTTTGATACTTCTGATATTTATGATTTTTCGCATGATGCCCTTACGGCGTTGAAATACCTGAAAACAAGGAAGGATGCGGATCCTGCGCGTATTGGCTTACTGGGGCATAGTGAAGGCGCCGTGGTGGCGCAGATCACAGCTGCAAACAATCCGGCCGTGGCTTTTGTAATATCGATGGCAGGCGTGGGCATCAGCGGCCGTGAACTGATAGACCAGCAATCGGCCGCCAAAGGAAAACTGGCCGGTAAATCAGATAGCCTGATCCTGGCAGACCAGGCACGTATGAAACCTTACTGGGACCTGCTGGCCAGCGACAGCGATATTGCGGCTATCACACCAAAGGCACAGGAAATTTTGCGGAATATATACCGTAATTCAAGTGAAGACGTTAAGAAAGGACAAACAGAAGATGAATTGATACGGGCATCGAACATGAGACCTGAAACTATATCGTTATTAAGATACAAGCCGCTGAACTACCTGAAACAGATCAAATGTCCGTTTATGGCTATCAACGGCACGGCAGACATACAGGTGGACGCCACCGCAAATCTGAAAGAAATTGAACGCGCATTGAACGAAAATGGTAATCTGCTCACAACAATCCGTAAGTTTGATGGATTAAACCATTTGTTTCAACGCTGCAAAACATGTGAAGTGAACGAATACGGAGAGCTGGAGCAAACCATTGATCCCCTGGTTCCCGCGTTTATGGCACACTGGATCTTACAGTTGCCGCCGTCGGAGGACAGGTAGTCCCAAATCTGAAATTATAATATGTCCAAGAATAAACTGAAAACCGAAAAACCGGAAAGCAAGAAAACACCAAAAGCCCCCGCTCCGAATCCTGATGTACTGAAGAAGGACAAGGAACCGGAGGTAAAGGTAAAGGAGCTGGTGAAAGATGAACGCACCCACAAAGTACTGGGCGTGTTTTTTCTTTTACTGTCTGTTTACTGTTTTA
>JBCNPS010000296.1:0-9107 GCA_039593235.1 Chitinophaga sp.
CGTTACGGAAAATAATATCACTAACTACGAACAGCTGCTGCCAAATCCGCGGGGGCTTTCCCTCACCAGCGACACTGATCAGCGCCTATACGCCGACGTGGTAGTACTGCTCTCAAAAATATTTCCGCAAGGTCCTTAAGCCCGGTAGATGATCTTTTCAAACAACAATTAAAAACAGTTAAAACCCCAAACATATGGCTGAATATAAAACTCCCGGCGTCTACATCGAGGAGATCGTGAAATTTCCCCCCTCCATAGCCTCTGTTGAAACAGCTATCCCGGCTTTCATAGGCTATACGGAATTTGCCCAGAACAAAGTACCCGGCGACCTCGTAATGGTGCCAACACGCATTACTTCCATGCTCGATTATAACCGCATCTTCGGTAGCTCGCCGCTGGAAGAAGAAAGCATTACGGTAAACATCGACAGCTCCCAGCCGCAGGCGGTGATCAAAGCGGTGATTGATCCGCTGAAGGCATCCAAATACCTGATGGCTTACCAGCTGCAGATGTTCTTTAACAACGGCGGCGGGCCATGCTACATCGTGGCGGTAGGCGACTATAGCACCGGTGGCGTCATTTCATTGTCGTCGCTCACCGACGGACTGAACGCCGTGGAAAAGATCGATGAAGTAACCCTGATCCTTTTCCCCGACGCTATTAACCTTACCGATGCAGCCTCTTACTATACCCTGCATAAATCGGCACTGGATCAGTGCAGCCTGCTGAAAGACCGCTTCACCGTTTTTGATATCTGGATGGATCCTGCCATTGGCCCCGCGGAAAGTATCATTGATCATAATGTTACCCTGTTCAGGGACGCAGGTTTTGGTGAGATAGAAACCAAAAAATATGGCGCTGTTTACTTCCCGAGAGTGAACACTCAGCTGCCCTATACTTACGACGAAGCCACTGTACAGGTAGTGCAAACCGGCGGCGACGGATCATTGAACGGCACGCTCGCGGCATTGAAAGGCATCAACAACGCCTTCTACTACCAGGCATTGAATGCCATTACGCAACTGAGAATGCTGTTGCCTTCTTCTTCAGCGGTGGTAGGTAAATACGCCGAAACAGATAACAGTCGCGGTGTGTGGAAAGCACCCGCCAACATTGGGATCGACTATGCCGTAAGTCCTGAAGTGATTGTGACCAAACTGGAACAGGACGATCTCAACGTGGATGTACGCGACGGTAAATCGGTGAACGTGATCCGCTCCTTCCCGGGCAGGGGCCCGGCCATCATCTGGGGCGCCCGCACACTGGCAGGCAACGATAACGAATGGCGCTACATCTCCGTTCGCCGCTTCTTCAACATGGTAGAAGAATCTGTTAAGAACGCCACCCAACAGTTTGTGTTTGAACCAAACGACCGCAACACCTGGGTACGCGTGAAATCAATGATAGAAAACTACCTGACACAGCAATGGAAAGCCGGCGCACTCATGGGCACCACCACCAGGGAAGCTTATTTCGTAAAGGTGGGTCTTGGTGAAACCATGACGGAGCTGGATGTATGGGAAGGACGCATGATCGTGGAAATAGGCATGGCAGTGGTACGCCCCGCTGAATTTATCATCCTGCGCTTCAGCCACAAAATGCTGCAGGAATCTTAATCCTTTTACATTCAGACCAAATAAACTGAATACTGTATGAACACAATGAACCCCACTCAATCATCGGCCAGCAACGGCTGCGGTGATTCTACCAATAAAACCCAGCAATACATCGATAACAACAAACGCGGCATCTGCAGCGCCTTCACAGATTCGCTGAATGTATTGCGTATGCGGGAAGGAGAGTACAAAGGCTATAAGCCGGTGTACAAATACAAACAATGCTTCTTTATCAAAGCAGAAGAAACCTGGCGCTTTTACCGCTCCATCGACCTGTGCGCCACCTTGCCCGCACAGAAAGATGCTGATCTTATAAAAGATAAACTCAGCAAAGCCAACGATGTGAATAAAGCCATAGCAGCGGCGCTTGCCATTGTAGCCAAAAACATCCAGGATGCAAAACAGAAATTCGCCCTGCTGAGTGAAGCGGCCCATAAGCTCAATAACAAAGCGGAAGATAACTGTAACAAAGCGCAACGCGCCGCCCTGGGTAAACTGAAAGCCGGTAGTAAGGATTTCAAAACCTGCTTTGATAACATCGTAAACGGCTCCCAGGAAATGTACGCCTCCGAAGGCGGCTGCGGCGATGGCGAAACCGTAAGCATCAACAAGCTGCACTGCGCCATAGGCGATGTTTCCGGCATACAATCATTCACCAGTCTCGATAACGTGATAGCCCTGCATAAAGACCTCGCAGACGCCATTAAAGCGTTTCGCGATGATGTACTGCAGAATATTAAAACAGGAGAGGACGATCAGAAGAAAACCTACGGCGAACTGGGCGATGCGAAAATTCAGAAAGTCACCATCCGTGAAACGCTGTGGTCGGCCAGAACACAAACGCAGGGAATTGAAGACATCCGCGAGTTCCTTTGCACACTGCCCTGCGGCGATCTTCCTACTATCAAATCCATCTGCGAACAGGCACAGGGCAACTATTGCAACGGCAACGGTAACGGCGGCCATTGCGATGACTGACCACCACACCGGCAGTAAATAAATTTTCCTGATCACAAAAAAATATTCACCATGAATTGCAATAAAGTATATGAACCCTTTGTAGAAAGCGACGACTCCTGCTGCGCTACCATACCCGGTAGCACCGAAACGGAGTGCGGTTGTGTGGACGACTGGAAGAAAGAGCTGAAAGCCAAAGGCAGCCAGTACCAGCAGAAAGCCGCGGAAGCCGCCAAGAAAAAAGAAGAACTGGCCCGCGCACTCGACTGGCGCAATAAAGTAAAAGGCTATTTTGATAACGTACAGAAAAGTGCTGAAAAAGCAGACGCCATCACCAGCAAAGTAAAAGTAGTGATGGACATCCTGGAGAAGCTCTGCAAAAGCACCGGTTACTCTGTGAAAGCGATCGAGATCTTCTTCTGTATGACCAAAGAGCTGTATACAAAAGTAGATGAAGTGGCCGCTTGCTATAACAATATCACCAAGGCCATTGACTGCTCCAACGACCAGGTGCTGAAAAAAGGCGGTATCACCGATGCCTGGGCCGACTATGGCAAAAAACTCCAGGACGTGATCGCCATCGGCAACGATATCTTCAACAATATCGTGATTGCCCTGAAGGCCGCTACCATCCTGGATGAAGCCATCTGCGAAAAGGACTACGGCATCAAGGCGGCTATTGCCGGTATCGGCTGCATCTTCAATCCCAACGGCAATGGTAATACTGCCAATGGCGGTATTAAATCAGGTGAAGACGACAGCATGGAAATATGCTGCACCGATAAACTGGTATGCCCCGTATTCCCGCTTAAAAATGACCAGTATTATACGCTCACTGAAAAACACCTCAACAATGCTGATACCCGGCTGGCAGCCATCAAACCGGAATACGACAAAGTAAGCCAGGAGGCCAACCGCCTGCAGGCATGCACGGATAGTCTTACCAAAGCCATCAAACAGGCCCAGGACGCCAAAGCATGTAAGTAACACCCATCAGATTTTTATCATCTTCTTAAACTTAAAGATATGCCCGCAAAAGGAACATACCCGTTACCAAAATTTCATTTCCTGGTAGAATGGGGGAAAGATGTAAGACTGGGATTCACAGAAGTTTCCGGCCTCGACTTTGAAACGGAAGTGATCGAATACCGGGAAGGTAACAGCAAGAAATATAATAAAAGCAAACAGCCTGGTCTTACCAAATACGCCAACATCACATTGAAACGTGGCACATTTGAAGGCGATTACGACTTCTACAAAGCCTGGCGCGAAACGTATTACTTCCAGGAAGGCAACAAAGCCGGTAGCAAATACCGCCGCGATGTAACCATCAAACTGCTCAATGAAAGCCATGAACCGGTGATCACCTGGAAAGTACTGAACGCATGGCCTTCCAAAATAACTTCCACTGATCTGAAGGCAGACGCCAATGAAGTAGCCATTGAAACAATGGAACTGGTGCATGAAGGGCTGGAGATCATGAACGTTGATTGATATGGCACAAGCGGTAATAAAACCCGATAATTTCTGGCAGGCCGTAGGCTTTCACTTCTCTGTCACTTTTTTTGGATTACCCAAAAACAGTGGCGGCAAAGACGCCGGCTCCGATCTCGATATCCGCTTCCAGAGCGTTACCGGCCTGGAAGCCACTATCAGCACGGAAGAGCTGAAAGAAGGAGGGGAGAACAGGTTTGAGCACAATATCCCCGTGCGGCGTACTTATTCGCCCCTGGTGCTGAAAAGAGGACTGCTGCGCCCGGACGATTCGTCGCTGTCCGCCTGGTGCCGCCGCGCCCTGGAAGACCAGCAGATCAAACCCCTGAACCTGGTGAAGGTGGCGCTGCTGGATGAGGACCACAACATTCTCATGTACTGGAACCTCGCCTGGGTATGGCCCCGCAGCTGGAAACTGGCGGAGCTGCACGCAGAACGTAGCGAAGTGCTCATAGAAACATTGGAACTGAACTACAACCGGTTTGAATTTAAAAACAGCTGAGTCATGCCCATAGAGATCCGTGAACTGATCATCAAAGCCGAAGTGGCGCCGGAAAATGCTCTCGGCGGCACTGCAGGCGGCAATTCAACCGCCGCCGGCGGTAACGGCCAGGCTACAGAAGCCATGATTGCTTTATGCGTGGAAAAAGTATTACAGGCACTGAAAGAAAAAAATGAAAGATGACAGACGCAAAAGTGGAAAAGATCTACATCCTCACGTATGCCGACAGGCTGCAGCAACAACTGGATAACAAGCACAAATTTACCATCCCGGTAAATGCGGAAACTTATACCCGGTCGCTGAAGATAGACTACGACATACGCCGTGAGCCAGGCAGCCAGAAAACGGAAGCGCGCTTTATTTCAACCATCCCGGAAGAACTGAAACTCGACTTCGTACTGGATGGTACCAACACCATAGAAGGATACGGCTACCCGGGCATTGATGTACAGGCGCAGGTAAAACTGCTGCTGGATACCGTTTACTACATGGATGGCGAAACACATCGCCCGCGTTTCCTGAAAGTATTCTGGGGCAAACAGATCGCCTTTCCCTGCGTTATGTCTAACCTGGACCTGAACTATGTGCTGTTCAATGCCGATGGCAGCCCGCTCCGGGTAAAGGTAAGCGCCACCTTTCTCAACTACCGCGCAAGGGAAGCCAATGAAAGGGAACAAAGCAAAGCCTCGCCCGATCTTACCCATCACCGCGTGTTTAAGCAGGGCGACCGCCTCGATCTTTTCAGTTTTAAGATCTACCAGGACCCCAAATATATGTTGCAGGTAGCCAGGCAGAATAACCTTACCTCTTTCAAAAGAGTACCGGTTGGTAAAGAGATCTATTTCCCTCCATTCGATAAAAGTGAAGTATCATGAACGAAACAGGAATACCCAATACTTCTGCACATGATGTAGCGAGTTACAACATCCTGTTGAACGGTACGCAACCGCTGAATCCCGTGTACGAGGTGCTGTCGCTCACACTTACACAGGTGGTGAACAAGATCCCGCTGGCAAAGATCGTACTGCGCGACGGCGCCGCCGCCGACCAGGATTTCGCGATCAGCAATACCAACGATCTGCTGCCCGGCACCAAACTCACTATCAAAATAGGCCGCGATGGCTCCAACAAAGTGTTGTTCAAAGGCGTGATTGTACACCAGGGTATCAAATTCCGCCAGGATGGCAATCCAGTACTCACCGTTGAATGCCGCGATGAAACCGTGAAAATGGCCATCGGTAGGCATAGCCGCTACTATGAAAAAGTGAAAGACAGCGAAGTGATAGAACAGCTCATCAGGGGCTACAGCGGCTTAAGCGCTGATGTGGAAGCCACTACCGTGCAGCATAAGGAACTGGTGCAACATCACAGCACCGACTGGGATTTCCTCCTGCTCCGCGCGGAAGCCAACGGTAAACTGGTGATCGCGGACCAGGGAAAGGTGAAGGTGAAGAAACCCAATACTGCGGCATCCGCAGTATTGCAGCTTACCTACGGCTCCTCCCTCATGGAACTGGAAGCGGAAATGGATGCCCGTTATCAATGGAGCTCCGTACATGCTAGTGCATGGGATTATACCGGGCAGCAGTTGTATGAAGCAGAAACCTCCTCTGCCGATTATACGGAACAGGGCAATGTATCCGGCAGTACTTTGGCAGGCGTGATCGGACTGCCTCACTATGAACTGGCGCACAGCGGCCGCCGCGCCGCGGAAGAGCTGCAACAGCTCACCAATGCCGCCATGCTCAAAAGCAGGCTGGCAAAGATCCGCGGCAGGGCTAAGTTCCTCGGCTTCTCCGGTGTTACTCCCGGCGATATGGTAACGCTGCAGGGCATCGGCAACCGTTACAATGGCAACGCTTTTGTAACTGGCGTGCGTCATGAAATAGCACATGGTACCTGGGATACGCATATCCAGTTTGGGCTGGAACCCGACTGGCTTGCAGAAGCCTACAAAGATATTTCCGATATCCCGGCGGCAGGAATGCTGCCTGCTATCCACGGCCTCCAGGTAGGTAAGGTGGTGCAACTGCAAAATGATCCGGATGGCGAACACCGCATCCTGGTAAAGATACCGGTGATAGACAATGCGGCCCGCGGCATCTGGGTAAGAGTAGCCAGCCTGGACGCCGGTAATAACCGCGGCGCTTTTTTCCGCCCTGAAATTGATGATGAAGTGATTGTGGGTTTTATTAACGACGATCCGCGCGACGCAATTGTGCTGGGAATGCTCAACAGCAGCGCAAAACCGGCCCCCATCACCGCGAAAGACGACAATGATGAAAAAGGATTTGTGACAAGAAGCGGTATGCGTATTCACTTCAACGACAATACGAAAACAATTACGATAGATACCCCCGCAGGAAACAGTATCACGATAGATGAAGCAAGTACCAGCATCAAACTGAAAGACCAGAACAGCAACACCATCACCATGGATACTTCCGGCATCAAACTGGAAAGTCCTATGAACGTGGAACTGAAGGCTGGTGTAAACCTGGTACTGTCCGCCGGCGCGGCGCTTTCCATTGGAGGCGCCAGCATATCCGCCGCTGCGGATGGTGCAGTGGAGCTGAAAGGCGCTATCGCGAAATTATCTTCACAGGGTATCACAGAAGTAACAGGTTCATTGGTAAAAATAAATTAACCGGCAAAACCCCAAAAAGAACAACGATTGCCGGTCACCTAAATTGTTAATCTCATGCCTCCTGCAGCACGCATCAGCGACTTTCACACCTGTCCCCTGTTTTCAGGGCCGGTACCGCATGTGGGCGGCCCGGTAGTAGGACCGGGCGTACCAACGGTGATGATTGCCGGGATACCAGCAGCAGTAGCCGGCGATATCTGCACCTGCGTAGGTCCGCCGGATACCATCGTGAAAGGATCCGCCACCGTATTGATAGGAGGGCGGCCCGCCGCAAGGATGGGCGACCTTACCGCACACGGCGGCGTAATTGTAATGGGAGCACCCACAGTAATTATTGGCGGATAAAACAGCATACAAATGTTACAAAACGATCCCCGTTCATTCCTTGGCACCGGCTGGAAATTCCCGCCGACTTTTGATCTGCAAAGCGGCGCAGTGGAACTGGTAAGCAATGAAGCAGATATCAAAGAAAGCCTCGATATCCTGCTGTCTACCAGCCTGGGAGAAAGAGTGATGCAACCCCGCTATGGATGCGATCTGCAGGACTATATTTTTGAACCGCTCAATGCTACCATGATCGGCTTCCTGCGCGACCTGGTGGAAAATGCCATCCTCTTCTATGAACCCCGCATCAAAGTAGAGGAAATAGCCGTGGTGCCCATGGATAGCCCCGACCTCATTGAAGGAAGGTTTACTATCTCTGTCGACTATACGATTGCAAGTACTAATTCAAGGTACAATTATGTGTATGATTTCTATTTGCTGGAAGCAGCGCAAAAACCCTGAAAGGCGTATCACTACAGGGTCATCAATTAATCAGTTAAATCATGATCGTACATCCTTTTCAATATGAACCAGGCATCAGTCAGCGGAACCGGCTACTACCGGCCCTGGATGCTGCCGCTGCACCGATAGACGGGAGAAAGCTCGCGGATCTGCTCCATTACTTTGTACAAATGGCGCCGCAGATCAATTATTATCAATACAAAGATGCTTACCTGATCAACGACTGGCAGCCCTTCTTCCGTAACAGTCTCCCTTTCCTGCTTGCACAGCTGGCAAAAACAGATACCAGCGAGCTTTCCCGTAAATTTGAAGGATATGTGCAACAGGTGTATGAACGTCCCGCAAAAGATACGCTGCAACTCCTGGTTAACTTTTTATTTGATGATGTGATCGTTCCCATTGCACAATGGCAGGATGCATTCCACGGTACCGGCCTGACCATGGAACGCAGTATAGAAGCCATTATTCAGCAGAAACTCCGCACACCGGTATCGCAGTTCATCCGGTTCACCAATGGCGCCGTGAAATGGTTCTGCATCGATTCTCTTGATCTTTCAAAAATTAGAAACCAGGAAATATGGGGCATCGATCCGCTGTTTGCCTACCTGGAATGGAATGAAAGTTTTCAGTTTGCCGCTACCGCCCGCGAAAAAGCATTGCTGCTGTTACAGGCCTACCAGGCTGTATTTCAGCCTTTCCTGGATGCCGTTGCCGCTATTGCTGCACTGGCGCCGGACTGTATCGCCGAAAGCCTGCAACCACTGAACGAAGCCTATAAAAAGAATCATACGCCCCACCTGGGTCTGCTCTTTGCATTCCTCTACCTGTTCAGCCATGTTCAGCAACAACTGAATGGCTTTACACAAAAACATCTCGATTTCTTTTTTCAACAGGTATTAAGGCTGGTACCAAAGCCGCTTACACCGGATAAAGCACACGTGGTGTTTGAAGTGCAGCAGCCTTTCCAGCAATACCTGCTCCCGAAAGGCGCCGCGCTCCGCGATGGTAAAGACAACAATAAAACAGATGTTATCTTTCAGCTGGAAGATGAAATTGTGGTAGATAATGCTGCCATCTCCAGTTTACTTACACTATATGTAAACCC
>JBCNPS010000297.1:0-9078 GCA_039593235.1 Chitinophaga sp.
TGGACCTATACTTATGATGCAACAAAAATTGTGGGTTTCAAACAAACCCATCAACCTTCTCCATGGATGAACGATTACGGGCAATTTTCCATTATGCCCGTTACCAAACGCGCAGTATTTAAGGAGGCCGACAGGGGCAGTTGGTTTTCCCATAAAGCGGAAATTGCAACGCCTTATTACTATAGCGTATACCTGGCTGATTATGATGTGAAAACGGAGATAACGCCCACGGAAAGAGCTGCCGCTTTCCGCTTTACGTATCCTGCTACTGACAGTGCATTTGTGGTGGTGGATGCTATGGATATGGGTTCCTATATAAAAATCATCCCCGGGGAAAGAAAGATCATTGGTTACACCACAAAAAATAAAGGCGGTGTACCCGGTAATTTCAGGAATTATTTTGTACTTCTTTTCGATCGGCCATTTACTGTTTCGTATCTCTGGAAAGACGGCATGTTAACAAAAGACCTGCTGGAAGGCAGTGCCGGGCATACAGGCGCCGTTATTGGTTTCGCTACAGGAAAAGGTATGCAGGTGAATGTTAAAGCGGCATCTTCTTTTATTAGTCCGGCGCAGGCGGATTTGAACCTGCAACGGGAAATAGCGGGAAATGATTTTGAGACGGTGAAGCAACACGCAAAAGATACCTGGAATAAGTACCTGGGCAGAGTGAAGGTAGAAGGCGGTTCGGATAAACAGACGGCCACATTTTATTCCTGTCTTTATCGTTGTTTGCTTTTTCCACAGAAGCATTATGAAATGGATGCCGCCGGAAAAATTGTTCATTACAGTCCTTATAACGGGAAAGTAATGCAGGGTAAGCTCTATGCCGGTACTGGGTTCTGGGATACCTTCCGTTCATTGTATCCTTTATTGAACCTGTTATATCCTGATATCAACAGCGAGATGCAGGAAGGATTGGTGAATGCCTATAAAGAAGGAGGCTGGCTGCCTGAATGGAGCAGCCCGGGATACCGGAACATCATGGTAGGTAATAACTCCGCTTCCGTAGTAGCAGATGCATACCTGAAAGGAGTACGTGGTTATGATATTGATACTTTATACCAGGCGCTTTTGAAAGATGCCAACAATGAAGGACCTATGACTGCAGTAGGCCGTAAAGGAGTACAGTTTTACAATAAGCTGGGGTATGTACCTTTTGATGCGGGTATTAATGAAAGCGCTGCCAGAACGCTGGAATACGCATACGACGACTTTACCATTTACCAGTTAGCCAAAGCATTAAAGCGCCCGCAGGAAGAAATTGATCTTTATGCAAAACGTTGTCAGAACTATCGTCACCTGTTTGATCCTTCCTCAAAATTAATGCGGGGGAAAAATACGGATGGTAGCTTCCAGGCTCCGTTCAGTCCTGTAAAATGGGGCGGGGCTTTCACAGAGGGTAACAGCTGGCATTATAGCTGGAGCGTATTTCACGATATACAGGGGCTTATTAATTTAATGGGCGGAGAACGGGTGTTTACCGGCATGCTGGATTCCGTTTTTAACATGCCTCCTGTATTTGATGAAAGTTATTATAAAAAAGTGATCCATGAGATCAGGGAAATGCAGGTGATGAACATGGGGCAATATGCACATGGCAACCAGCCTATTCAGCATATGATATACCTGTACAACTATGCCGGCGAGCCATGGAAAACGCAGTACTGGGTGCGGGAGGTAATGGATAAACTTTATCTTCCTACTCCCGATGGGTATTGCGGAGATGAAGATAACGGGCAAACATCTTCCTGGTACATTTTTTCAGCACTGGGTTTTTATCCAGTTTGTCCTGCTACAGACCAATATGTACTGGGTGCGCCACTGTTTAAAAAGGCCACGCTTTATCTGCAGAATGGGAAAAAATTTACCGTTAGTGCAGCAGCTAATGATGCAATGAACCGGTATGTTCAGTCTGTAAAACTAAACAGCAAGGCGCATCACAAAAACTGGATCAGTTACAGTGAGTTGCAGAAGGGAGGGAACATGAAGGTGAAAATGTCTGCTGTGCCTGATAAAAGCCGGGGGACAGATAAATCCGCTTATCCTTATTCATTTAGTAAATAGCTATTCTCTTTCCTTATCTAAAATTTCAAATGTTTGCTCAATCCGCTCTCCGTTTTCGTCTACCAGTGTAATGGTATGTTTTCCGGCGGCGGGGTGCAGGGCCATCTGGTGAAACTCTGTAGTAGCGCCGATAAAATTGTTGTCGAGATGCCAGAATATTTTAGTGGCGTTATTGCGGTGTGTGGCGGTAAAAATGGTTTGTCCTGGTTTTCCGTCGATTTCAACGGGAACGAATATACGGGCGCCCGGCCGTGGATAGATCAGTTCCATGGGCGCTTTCTCCAGCCCCAGTGAGGCCAGGCAATCGGGTTTGTAAGGTGGCAGTTGCTGGTAATAATTTTTGCTGCGGTAGTAATATTCCTGTGAAGGTGGTAATACGAACCACGATTTGTGTTGCATAAACGAGGGCGATTCACAGGCTTCCGTTACGCGCCACTGACCGGTTCTGTCGAGGTGTACCAGCTGATGGTAGGGGCATACGCCTGCCCTGATACCTGCAGCCGGTACATAAATAGAATCTTTTTCCTCACACAGCTCCCCGGCGCGGTAACCGCTTTTGCGGCATACCTCAATTTTTTTCATTTGCTGGTAGGGTGGATCAAACCATCCGCTGGTGCGTAGTAAGCGGAATACATCAAACAGGATGGGGGCTGCGGTAGATACGCCTATGAGGCCGGGGCGGCCTTCCCCGTCGGCATTTCCCACCCATACGCCTACTACATACTGGGGCGTTACCCCGATGGCCCATCCATCGCGGAAGCCAAAGCTGGTGCCTGTTTTCCAGGCAATGCGCTGTGAAGAAGAGAATTGCTGCCACAATAGTTCTTCGCCGGGCCGCATTACTTCCGTCATGGCCTGGAAGGCGTACCAGATGGAGCCTGCATCCAGCAGGCCGTCTTTGCTTAACCCATACTTCGAGGGGGAACGGGCATTAACCCGGTAGTTGGGCGGATGAATATCGTCCATGTCGTATTTGCCCTTGTATTGGTCCATGTGCAGCAGTGTGCGGGCCATGCTGGCGTACATGCCGCACATTTCCCAGAGGGTGGTTTCGCCGCCGCCAAGGATCAGGGACAGCCCATAATGATCGGCTGGTTTATTCAATGTGGTGATTCCCATTTTCTGCAGCAGGGAATGAAACCGCTCATAACGGTATTGTTGCAGCATGCGTACAGCCGGGATATTGAGCGACCGGGCCAGCGCGCGGGAAGCGGGAACGGCGCCATCATATCCCAGGTCGAAGTTCTGGGGGGAATAGCCGGCTATTTGCGTTGGAATATCGGGTATCAGGGTATTGGGCAATATGAGGCCATCATTGAGCATGGCGGCGTACAATACAGGCTTGAGCGTGCTGCCGGGGCTTCTCCTGGCCTGTACAATGTCTACATGGCTTTCCAGCTCCGGGTCTGAAGGGTGGTAAATATTTCCTACATAGGCAAGTGTATTGCCGGTTTCCACATCCAGCACCAGCACTGCTGCATTATTAATGCCATTGGCTTTATAACTATTGCGATACCTTTCCGCGATGGCGGTGGCGTTATGCTGCAGGTCGGCCAGCAAGGTGGTTTTAATGCGTGTGGGTTCGCCTGTTTGTTGCTGCTGGTAGTCGCGGCGGAAGAGGTCCAGCAAATGCGGCGCTTCCTGTGGTAAAGGCAGCGGCTGATCAGGCAATGGCTCCATTTTGGCCAGCTGGCAGGTAATACTGTCGATAGTATGTTGATGATATAACCTATTCAGGAGTTGATTTCGTTTATTCAGTAACGTTACCCGGTTACGACCCGGGTGTACCAGTGCAGGGCTGTTAGGCAGTACTGCCAGCGCTGCCATTTCGCCCCACGACAGCAAGTCGGCTTTGCGGCCATAGTACCGCCAGGCAGCCGCTTCCAGCCCAACTACATTGCCGCCGAAAGGAGCGTTGGCTGCGTATAAGGCAATAATCTTCTTTTTAGAAGCAGCAAACTCCAGCCGGGTGGCCAATACCGCTTCGGTTATTTTCTGCCAGATATTGCGTGGCTGGTTGCGCGATAGCCGTATTACCTGCATAGTGAGTGTGCTGCCGCCGCTTACTATCTTCCGGCCCCGGGCATTTTGGTTAATAGCCCGGCCAATAGCAATGGGGTCTATTCCCCAGTGGTAGTAGAAGCGTTTATCTTCATAAGCCACAATACATTTTTCGAATTTGTCCGGTACATGCGCATTATAGGGAAACCGCCACTGGCCGTCCGGTGCAATACTGGCATTCAGCAGATCGCCATTGCTGTCTTCCAGCACAAAGGAAGTTGGATTGGTAAAGAGTTGTTTCGGTAAGCAAAAATAATAGGCAATGAGTATAACAGTGGCGCCTGTGAGCCACCACTTCTTTTTGATGCACCATTGTTTAAGGGTATCGTACTTCATTACTTTTTTTATGCGCGTTCAAAGATAGGTTAATTGATTGTTTTGGGTGGGTGTACCGGGAGGGGAATTTTAGAGAGATAATATTCCTCCATCCTCCATCTCAATACCATTAAAGAACACCGGCATAGCAATGGAATATATCATAACTCCAACTCCTGGTTGTACTTATAAGTTCCCCCATCTTCATAAGTAAAAAAATATATTTTGTACCAATTGGTAAAATATATACCTTTATGCCAACAAATTACTGTTGTAATAACCGGCACATAGCACGGTATTTTTTTAAACCAATAATGTACTAAATAGTACAAAATTATATTCATATGCAAACACTCACTACCGCTCCCGTTCTGCACAAAACAATTACCGTTAATGATCTCAACATTTTTTACCGCGAAGCCGGCCCGGCAGATGCGCCTGTAATACTGCTACTGCATGGCTTTCCGTCTACTTCACACATGTACCGCGACCTGATCCGGGACCTGGCGCACAGGTATCATGTGATTGCACCTGATTACCCCGGGTTTGGCCAAAGCAGTATCCCGGCGCTAACCGAATTTGAATATACATTCGATAACCTGGCTTTGGTAATGGAGCAGTTTATTGACCAGCTGGGCTTAACAAAATTCAGCTGGTACCTGCAGGATTATGGTGGTCCCATCGGGTTCAGGATCATTAGTAAAAGACCTGAACTGGTAGCAGCATTGATCATACAAAATGCCAATGTATACGATGAAGGACTGGGCCCGGTGGTGCAGGAAATTGGCACGCTGCAACAGGCGGGAGATGAAAAAGCATTGGAAGCCGCTATTGTGCGTAAACTAAGTCTTGAAAAAATTAAGGAAGAGCACCTGCTGGGAGCCGCCAACCCGGAAACAGTGAGTCCTGATAGTTATGAGCTGGCTCACGCCTATATGGCAAGACCCGGTGTGGAAGCGGTACAGGTGGCCCTTTTCAGGAACTATGGCACCAATTTTCCAAAATATCCCGAATGGCAGCAGTACCTGCGTACACATCAGCCACGGGTGCTGGTAGTATGGGGTAAAAATGATCTCATTTTTACCTGGCCCGGCGCGGAGGCTTATAAAAAAGATGTGCCCGAAGCAGAAGTACATCTATTGGATGGCAGCCACTTTGCTTTGGAAGAATATCATGAGGAAGTGGCTGGGTTGATACACGATTTCTTAAAAAGATAGTTTAGGCTGCACGCAAAAATTGTTATCAACAGCTTGATACAGTAACCTTTACAGCCATAATTGTTTGCACATAAAAAAAGCGTTCCGGAAAGTACCCGGAACGCTTTTCTATGCTGTATTTTTTTACTTCACTACTTCTACCCATCTGCCAGGAGCAAAGGCATGAATGGTATTATCATACATGGCTTCGCAGGATGTAGCCGGCAAATAATACCTGCCCAGGTAAGCCGCGTTCAGCAATACATTGTAAGTACGTTTTTTGTTTTCTTCTATGTTGAAATAAGTATATACCCTGTCATCACGTATATCCATATACGTAGATGGGGAGGAATGGAATGCGCTGTCGTTTTCCATTAAACGGGTATTCAGTATTTCCCATCCGGAAGGGAAGATCTGCGACAATGCCATCTGTTCGTAATAACCTCTTTTACCTGGATTGGTAATGGTTACGGTAGCCATAAAGTCGCTTCCCTGCCGCAGTGTAGCCGGATCAAGCGGTTTGCCGTCGCGGGTGCTGTAGCTCACCTGCATACCCAATACATCCGGGTTGTTGGTAGCTACCGGTTCCTGGCCTGCATCCGGTTGTCCCTGGAGAATAAGCCGCACATATAATACATTTTGCCCGTTATTCCGGATGTTGATGTTACCGGCAGCACCATTGAATGTAACGGGGATCTGCGTAACAAAAGACTGCCCGTTTACATTGCCTTTGGCGCCGTTGAGCGTGTAAGCAAAATTCATTTTGCTGCCTCCCTTGTTATTGCCGCAATACTTTGCAACGGCTATCAGCGAATAGGCGGTTGTTTGTGTGCTGTACCACTGGTCGTTTTGCGATAACTGTGCAGCAATTTGTTTCACCAGTTCATTGGCGCGGTTACGTTGCCCCATAATGGTGAGTGTTTCCAGGATCATGGCCCTGTCGCGTAAGTCGGAACCGAAGGTGCCGCTCAGCTGCGTATATGCTTTCACATCTGTAGTAAGCCCTTGTACCAGGGAATTAGCTACCTCCGGCTGACCTGCAAGCTTATAAGCTGCTGCAAGCCGCCATTTGGCCGGAGCCGAGAGATATTTAAATTCCTTTAAGCGGTTCATAGCACCCAATTCAGGAGATTTGGCCAGTGCCAGGAGGTACAGGCGGTACGACTGTGTAAGATCGCCACCATAAAAATTGAGGGTACTGGGCGCCCAGGTACCGGCTTTGTTGCGCTGGTATTTCTTCCATTGGTCCAATACGCCGGCTGGCAGGGTATAACCCTGTGCCTGCGCTTCTATGAGGAAATGGCCGCCGTAGTTGGTGCCCCACTCATCGGAGTTACCTTCACCCGGCCAGTAGCTGAAACCACCATCGGAAGTCTGGAAGCTTTTCAGCCTGTTGATACCCGCTTTTACGTTACGGTCTACCTGTGCACGTTCGCTTTCTTTCAGGTCCATCAGCTGATTCAGTACCAGTTGCGGGAACACGCCGGAGGTAGTTTGCTCAATACAACCGTGCGGATATTCTATCAGGAACCGCAGGCGCTTGCCCAGGTTAAGAGATGGAATGGTAGATACTTCAAGTACGCCGGAATTGGTACCAGCCATACCTACCGGGCTAAAGGCCGATTGCCAGCTGTTGTTGCCTTCCAGTGTATTTTCAATGATGTTCGTGATCACCGGGTTAGGATTCCTTACATCCAGTTCTATATTCTCTTCTGCTTTTTCTGCACCACTGCTGGCGGTTACTTTTATTTTAGCGATGCCTGTTTGCGGGCGTACTTTTACATCAAAATAAACAATCTGTTCGCCGGGTTGGGAGAAGGTGACTGTTTTGGTTTGTTCGCCCACAATTTCCAGTAACGGACTGGCGCTTAAACTAACATTCACGTTGCGGATATTGGGTTCCAGGCCAAACACCGTTACCGGTACCTGGATGGTTTCCGATGGCCCCAGCACACGCGGAGCGGTAGTAAGCAGCATCAGTGGCTTCTTTACAGCTACTACTTTTTCCGCAGCGCCGTAAGCGCCATCCTGGCCGGCTACCACCATGGCCTTCACGGAGCCGATGTAGGGTGGCAGCTTGAATTTATGCGTTTGTTTCTGACCTGTTTTCAGGTAGAAGGGCCCCATATATTTTACTACGGGCTTGAAGCGGTTCGCCTTGGCGCTACCTGCATTTTTATCCAGTCCTTCATCACCGCCAATACTCAGGATACGGTCCATATCCGCACCCCATGCACCTATTACATAGTCGAACAGGTCCCATGTTTTTACACCGAGTGCTTCCCTTGCATAGAATGCGTTGTGAGGATCTGGTGTTTTAAAACGGGTTAGATCCAGTAATCCTTCATCCACAATAGCGATGGTGTAGGTCATAGGTTTACCGTTGCCTTCACTTACAGTAATGCTGGCCTCCGTTTCGGGTTTCAGCTTGTCGGCCATGCTGATCACCGGTTTCAGGATAGTGCCGGGATCTTCAACAGAAATAGGAATAGTGCCATACATACGGATCGGGAGATCGTTGAGGGTTTGCGCATGTGGTTGCAGCAAACTAACGTTTACGTATATATTAGGCGTCATGTTCTTTTCCGCCTTGAACTTAAAGGTGGTTTGTCCCTGCTTGGTGGTGATCCAGTAGGTTTTCAGCACTTTACTGCCGGACTCAATGCTGATCAGTCCGCGGCCCCCTTCACTGCTCGGGATAGTAAGATTAATATCGTCGCCGGTTTTATAGGTTTGTTTGTCGGAAGTAAACACCAGCATAGATGCTTCTGCCGGGTTATCTTTCTGCATCCTTTCCGCCCAGCCCGGCCAGTCGATATACACGGCTTTACCTGCTGTATGGCCGCTTTGAAGGTCTTTCACCCTGATCAGGTACCTGCCCCAATCCGGTGAGTTAACACGCAGCGCCCATTTGCCTTTACCATTTTGCAGGGTAACGGTTTCTTTGCTCAGCAGCTGGTTATAGCTGTCTTGCGTAAAGTTGGAGTAATCGTCCTGTTCACCTTCATCCCACCACCATCTCCATTTGATCTTATACAGCTCTACCTGTACTTCGCGGCTGCCGGTAGTAAGATTGCCGTTACCGTCTACATCTACCAGGTCGATGCTATGCTCACGATCGGTGAGCAACATGCCCGTGGTTCGGTCGCCAGCGGGGATGCGCAGGCCCGCATAGGAAGTGAATGGATTATAAGGCATGGAGAAGTGATCGATACTGAAATCGCCCCCGGGTTCAAATACTTTTACTTCGAAGTTTGCTTTCAGTTGTCCCGGCGCTACCTTACCCAGTTGTATGTCTGCATTCACGGGAGCGCTGCCGCTTTCACTCAGCGGGCCTTCAAAGATGGTTTTATTTTCCGCGTCGAAATGAGTTACGGGATCATCGAAAGAGTAATCGCTGAATTTAGGGAAACTGGTGCTTTGTTGTACCAGCGATACA
>JBCNPS010000298.1:0-8994 GCA_039593235.1 Chitinophaga sp.
TGCGCAAAATGGTATCATATCCCAGCAGGGCAAGGCTGCTGTGAATAAAACCGACAGTGGAAGCCTGATGTATAATACGGTAAACGGTAATACAGGCAACAACATCGTTTATAATACGCTGGTTACGCCTTTTGGTGGCCAGTACCGGCTCACTTTACAGGATGGCACCAATGTATGGCTCAACGCGGGTTCCTCATTGCGTTTCCCCGCTTCATTCCCGGGAAATGAAAGAAATGTGACCCTTACCGGCGAAGCCTATTTCGAGGTGGCTAAAGATCAATCCCGCCCATTTTATGTGACTGTAAACGACGCATCGGGCACACCCATGACAGTAAGGGTATTGGGAACGCACTTTAATATAAATGCTTACCCGGATGAGCAGCAGCATATTGTTACGCTGCTGGAAGGCTCGGTAAAGGTAGGCTGCGGAAAGGCAGATGCCTTGCTGACGCCCGGTAAGGAAGCCATATTGAACAGGGCTTCAGGTAAGATCAATATAAAAGACGGGGACACAGAGGCGGCTATAGCATGGAAAAACGGCTACTTCTTATTTGATAACGAAAAAATAGAAAACATCATGAAACAGATCGGTCGCTGGTATAATGTGGAAATCACCTACCAGGGCGATGTTTCAGGGAAAGCTATCGGCGGTAGCTTATCGCGTTCAAAAAATGTTACTGAAGTATTAAGTATGCTCGAATTAACCGGTACTGTTCACTTTAAAATAGAAGGAAGGAGGATCATCGTTATGCCATAAAAACACCTGCAAAAAAAAGGGAAGCAATAAAAAACCGGGAGCGTTCCAGCGCCCCCGGACAGTTTGAGCTTACCCTGTGAAAGACAAGTTTCTAAGTCATTGTAGCCACAGTTATCTGATTATTAAACTCAAACATCCAAATGTAATGAAATTTTACATACCTGACGTGCGCCCGGTAAAAGCCGCCGCCACGTATAAAAAAATCCTGTTGATGATGAAACTGACCTTTGTTTTAATGATCGCAGTGTTAATGCAAGTCAGCGCCGCCAGTTATGCCCAGAAGGTAACCCTGTCGGCTAAGCAAATCACTCTCCGGGAAGTATTCCGCCAGATCCGTAAACAAACCGGTTATAATGTACTGTGGGATGTGGATCTTTTAAAGGATGCCAAACCGGTAGCCATGCAGGTAACCGATGCAACTGTGGAAGAAGTACTGAAGAAAAGTTTTGCCAATCAGCCCTTTACCTATACGATTCGTGAAAACACCATTGTGGTAACGCGTAACCCCGCGCCAACGGTGGCAGCCTTTCCTATCAAAGGCCGCGTTACCGACAACAATGGTGAGCCATTGATTGGAGTAGCAGTACGACTGAAAAATTCCAAAGTGGGAACTGCCACCCAGGCGGATGGCAGCTTTACGCTCAATGTGCCTGATGAAAACGGCGTACTGGTATTCTCGTACCTTGGTTATACACCTAAAGAAGTACCCATCAACGGCCAGGGCGTTATCAATGTGAAGCTGGAGCAAACCTCTTCACAGCTGACCGAAGTGGTGGTTGCTTATGGTAAACAAAGCACACGTGAAATTGTGGGCTCGGTATCAAAGTTGTCTGCCAGTGATATGAAAGACCAGCCAACCGGTACCTTTGCGGAAAGGTTACAGGGCAAACTACCAGGCGCCCAGGTGGCGCAAACCACCGGCCGCCCCGGGCAGGGAATGGACCTGCGTATACGTGGCGCTGCTTCATTTACCTCTAACGTACGCCCGCTGGTAGTGGTAGACGGACAACCAATGATAGGAGATCCTGACAATATCAATAATATTAACCCCGACGAAATTGAGTCGTTTACCATTCTGAAAGATGCAGCAGCTACTGCATTGTATGGTTCCCGCGCTGCCAACGGGGTGATCATCATCACCACCAAAAGAGGGAAAGCCGGCGCTACACAAATAGATTTCAATTCCTATTACGGCAGCGCCTCTTTGATGCGTGAACTGATACCGCCTGTAATGAACGCCACCCAGCTGGCTACTTACATGAAGGGTTTTTATGAAGATAAGATCAAGTACGAAGGATATACCGGCGGTATACCAGCCGTGTATCAGAACCCTGAACAATACGGAGAAGGAACAGACTGGTTCAGCGTACTGACCAGGAACGCTCCCGTGCAGAACTATAGTCTTGCTATCAATACTGGTAACGACAAGGCGGCTTTCAGCCTGGTGGGCGGTTATTTTAACCAGCAGGGTATCCTGCTAAACACCGGCTACAAGCGTTTTTCATTGCGTGCCAATGGTGATTTCAATATCAGTAAACGCGTAAAGGTAGGTTTTGGCGTTGCACCGTCTTTTCAGATGGATCATAACAACAGGCAGGGAACCGGTTTTAACGTGGATGGTCAGCGCGCCATTTTTGCCTCCGCTTCCATGATCCCTACCATGGGCTCTCCCTACAACCCGGATGGATCACTGGCGCTCGGCATTTCAGGGTTTACCAACCAGTTTGTATGGGCCAACCCATTAAGACAATTACTCGAAGTAAAAGACGATGCTAACCGGTTACGTGTACTGGCCAATGTATTCGCAGAAATAAAGCTTACAGATCACCTGACTTTCCGCACAACGGGTAGCACTGATCTTGCCAACATGACCCGCAACAGGTTTATTCCATCTACTTCCATCGGCGGCTTTAACGCTATGCCTATAGAGAATCCGCCGCCAGGCAATAATACCGCTTTGGGTGAATCAGCTATCACCAATGAATATACCTGGCTGAATGAAAATACGCTTAACTACCAGCAGCAGTTTGGTAAAGATCATTCATTGGGCGTATTGGCAGGTTTTACAGCACAGCGGACCACCCGTTTTATGAGCGATATGATAGGTCGTGATTACCCGGATAACAGCATTAGCCTTTTAAGCGCCGCCACCAGGTTTACTACCAACAAATCGGAATTTACTGCCTGGACAATGGCCTCCTTCCTGGGTCGTTTAAATTATAGCTTTAAGGAGCGTTACCTTTTACAGGCAACATTGAGGAGAGACGGATCGTCACGCTTCGGCGACCAGAACAAATGGGGTACTTTCCCTTCTATAGGCGGCGCCTGGATAGTAAGTGATGAACCTTTCCTTAAACAGGTATCAAACCTGAGCTTCCTGAAAGTAAGAGCCTCTTACGGTTTAACCGGTAATGCAGAAATGGGCAGCAGCAGCAACAGCAACTATTCCAGTGTAGCTGGTATTGGTAATTACAATTATACTTTTTCAGGTGGCCTGGCTCCGGGTAAAGCGCAAAGCAGTTTAGGTAATCAAAACCTGTCCTGGGAACGCAACAAGCAGTTTGATGTGGGTTTTGAGCTGGGATTCTTTGATGGCAGGATTAATTTCTCTTACGACTATTATAATAAGCTCACATCAGACTTATTATTTGTACTGCCTGTTCCACAGTCTTCCGGTTTCACTACCGTACAGGATAACCTCGGCGATATCAGGCAATGGGGACATGAGTTTATATTAAGTACTAAAAATCTCACCGGGAAACTTAAATGGAACACCGATTTTAATATCTCCTTTAACCGCAACCTGGTTAAAAGGATCGGTTTAAATAATATTTCTTTTGCCGCTGATCCGACGACAACCTTATCAGAATTTACCGATTTCCGGACCCTGGTTGGTAAACCTATTGGCCAGTTTTACGGGTATGTATTTGACGGTATCTTCAAAAACCAGGCGGAAGCCGATGCTGGCCCTAAGTATTATGGAACCGGTACTACTACGCTCTCGCAGGCAGGAACAGTGCGGTTTAAGGATTTGAATGGCGATGGAAAAATTACCTTCCCGGATGATCAGACCGTGATAGGCGATCCCAATCCCAAATTTATATTTGGCCTTAGCAACACCTTCCAATATCAGCACTTTGATCTGAATATCGCCGTATCAGGTACCTATGGCAACAAGCTGAAAAACGGTATGCAGGAAAGTACCTACAACCTGGATGGTGTGTTCAATGGTCCGCCTGAACTACTGGGCCGCTGGCGCTCTGAAGCTGATCCTGGTAACGGAAAGGTAGCGCGTACCCTGGCTAACACCACTGCGGCTTACCGTACCGATAATACGCTGTTCATTCACGATGCCTCCCATCTCACTATCAACAATATTACGCTGGGGTATACGCTGAGAAAATTCAGGACGCCTGCTATTAAGAGTCTCAGGGTATATGCGTCTGCACAAAACGTATACATCTTCACCAGTTACCCGGGCAACCCGGAAGTAAGCGCCGGCGGCGGGCTGGCATTTGTAGCGCAGCAGGGACAGGACCTTGGCGCTTATCCCCTGCAAAGAACATTTACGTTTGGATTGAACCTTGGCCTTTAAAAATCAGTAAAAATGAAAAAGATCTCTTGTATAATATTAGTGATACTGAGTTTGGCAGCTGTGTCCTGTAAGAAATTCCTTACTGAAGTCAATCCAAACAATGTAAACCTGAATAGTTACTTTAAAACCCAGAACGATTTTGACCTGGCCGTAAACGGGGCCTATAACCAGCTGCGCGGGATGTATAACAACAGGAGCGCCTGGGTAATGGGAGAAATGCGTTCGGACAATACGCACTACGACTATAAATCATCCGACCAGGCGGTAGCTACCATGAACCGCCTGGCAGTGGCCGATTTCCTGGATGATAAATATAATAACCAGACGCCTCCGAAATGGAATCTCGGTTTTAATGCCATATCATCTGTTAATGTAATTATTGATCATATCGATGATATCAAACTGTCGGATGCCAGCCGTAATTCCATCCTGGGCCAGGCGAAATTTATCCGCGCCCTCGTGTACTTCGACCTGGTACGTTTTTACGGCGGGGTACCCATTTATAAACGCGCCCCGCTTAACCGTGAGGAAACGTATATTCCCCGCGCTTCTGTGCAGGAGGTGTATGACCTGATAATTGCCGATGCTACCGATGCAGCAGCTAAGCTGGATGTACCGGCTTTTCCGCAAGCAGGTCGCGCTACCAAAGGTGCAGCGCTTACCCTGTTGGGAGATGTATATCTCACCCTGAAAAAATATGATCTCGCTGAAGGCGCTTTAAAACAGGTGACAGCAATGGGTTATAGCCTGTTCTCAAATTATGGCGATGCATTTCAGCTGGCCAATAAGAACGGCAGGGAATCTATATTTGAGATCCAGTTTAACACCGGGCTGGCGGTGCCACAGGCCAACACGGAAGCTTCTATCTATAACTTTTTACCACGCATGGTGAATACCAGCGTAGTAACTGGTGTAAACTACAACAGCGTTACTACCGTTGGCGGTTTTAATACGCCTACACAAGACCTGATCAGCGCTTATGAAACAGGCGATCAGCGGTTGGATGCATCTATTGCTATAGCAGAAGGTACCTTTAATGCCACTGATGATTTTACGGCAACAGCGGTGAAATCGGTCGTAGGTTATGTAGCGCCTCCCGGAAAAGTAGGCAGACCGTTTCCCCGCAAGTACCTGCACACACATACTATTGGTAACCAAACCAACGACGACTGGCCGGTGTACCGCTATTCGGAAGTATTGCTGTTGCTGGCGGAAAGCCTGAATCAGCAGGGTAAATCCGGTGAAGCGTTACCTTATCTGAATATGGTGAGAGAAAGAGCTTTTGGAGATGCATTACATAACATCACCGCTACAGGTCAGGCTGCATTACAAACTATTATTTTAAAGGAAAGACGCGTGGAACTGGCCTTTGAAAATAAGCGCTGGCTGGACCTGGTACGTACCGGTAATGCCATTACAGTAATGAATGCCTTTGGTGTTAAACAAAAAGCGCAGTATAGTTACCTGCAGCCGGGCAGCTACAATGTTACCCAGAACCGGTTGCTGTTCCCGATACCGAATGCGGAAATATTACTCAACGATAAACTTACGCAGAACCCAGGTTACGATAACTAAAAACTCACCCTCATGCAAAACATTATGATGAAAGCAGGTAACGCCTGCTTAAAATCTACCTGTGTGAATTGGATGGTGATAGTATTGGCTTTAACGGTAGTTTCCTGCTCCCGGCAGGCAGATCTGCTGCAACACGAAGATGAAGCAGCAAAAAAAATAAAGCCCCAAACAGAACTGGCTACCTGTTGCTGGGTAGGGCTTACCAACGAGGTAGGGAACACCATCGAAGTGTATGATCCTGCGGATGCTTCCTGGACCTCCACTACAAGGAAATGGAGCTGGAAACCCAGCACTGCGTTGTCTTACAACGCCACCAGCGAAATACCGCTCTGGGCGGCGCCTACAGACATCAAAGTGCGGAATAACACGGTCTTTGCAAGTACCGCGCAGGTGATCACCGCCACTTCATACAGGTTCGCTACTATTGCCCGCTATACGGGCACCGGTTTAAAGGGGCAGAAACTATGGGTAATGGGTTTTAATGACACCACCAGCTTGCATGCCATGGAAATATTGCCCGACGGCAATTGCGTGGTAGCGAGTGCAGGTAAGGATGGAGGAGTAGGATGGATCCGGATTTATTCCTCCTCACAGCCTTCGCCTAATCATGGGGTAAATACGCAATATTATTTTCCGGCTGCTCATGGGGTGGTTTGGGATAATACGCACCAGATCCTCTGGGCGCTGGGAAATCAGCTGAGAAAGTACAGGTATAATCCCCCGGTATCCGGTGGGACCATTACCAATCCCAAGCTGCATTTAGATACTACTTATTCAGTTTTGCCAAGTCCCTGGGGCCACGACCTTTCTGCTAACCCGGATAACTCCGATCAGCTGTTGCTTAGCACCAATGGAGGAACGTATACTTTTCATATTTCTACCGGCAAATTCGACTCCTTACCAGGAGCAGCGTTCAGAACTTTTGTAAAATCTGTCAGCCGGCAGCCGGATCAGAATATACTGATAGAAACACAACCCAGCTCAGGTTGTCCGCTGGCGCCGGGCAATAACTGGTGTACTTCCGTGGTTAATTTTTATAATGCCACCACCGGCGCTGCCGCCGGCTCCCGTACCGTAAGCGGGGCTGCTATTTATAAAGCGAAAGCATTTGATCCAAACTATTATTGATATGATGAAAAGAGTAATACTGGCAGGCGTTGCAGTGGCTTTGGTTATTTTTCAAATGGCCTGTAGTAAAAAAGGGGGAACAGATACTCCCGGTCCTCCAACTAATCCGCCAGTTGTAACCCCGGTTCCTTACCCGGGGTTACAACTGGCATTAACCAACGATGCCTCCAAACAGATAGAGCTGTATGATCCGATGGTGACCGACTGGAATACTGCGGAGGCAAAAAAGTGGACATGGTCGCCCACCACCGCACTGGGTTTCAGTGCCAATGAGATCAGGAGTTTTGGAGGCGGTACCGATTTCAAAGTACGTAAAATGACAACCCCGCAGAATGCCAGTTATGCAGCTATCAGCGATAATGGTATGGCTGCTTTGGTGGCTTATCCGTCAGGACAACGCGTGTGGTCAAAACTGATTTCAGGTAACCTGCATTCGGCGGAACTGCTGCCTAATGGCAATATCGCCCTGGCAGCTTCTGATGGCAACTGGATCAGGGTGTATGCTGCCTCGCAGGGAGCGGATAATAACACCTATGCTGAGTTTACGCTGGGGGCAGCACACGCTGTGTTATGGGACCCGGTTATTAACGGGCTATGGGTTACCGGTCAGGACCTCACCAACAATGCGCATATCCTCACCGCCCTGGCTGTTGGCGGCACGGATGCCAACCCGGAGTTAACCGAATTAAAGCAGTACCGGGTTACATTGCCCACCGTTTGGGGACATGAAGTAAGCGCGTACTACGGCAATACCAATTTGCTATGGGTTACAACGAACGGAGGGGAATACGTCTTCAATAAAACTACGAAAACTTTTTCCATGGCCCCTACCAACAATCTCACTTTTGTGAAGGGAATGGGAAATCAACCCAGCGGGCAAATTGTACTGGTGCGTCCGGATGCCAATAAAAATCCACGCCCTGCAGTTAGTTGCTCGCTTAATAACTGGTCGTCCAGCACGGTTGATTTCTACACTTCCGGCGGACAATGGCAGGGATCAAGAATAGTGAATGGCGCCTGTTTCTATAAGGTGAAAATAGTTTACGATAATTATCAGTAATGTACTTTAGCAAATATGTAAAGATATATACCTGTTGCCTGGCGTTACTGGGCTTTAGTGCCGGGAATAGCGCTGCGCAACCCGCTGCGCCGGCGCTGATCCCGATGCCGCGCTCAGTAAAAACGGATACGGGTAGTTTTATTTTCAGTTCCAATACATTGATCAGGACTGATGTGAAAGAGAAACGTGTTGTTGATTATTTCAAAGGCCAGCTTTTCAGCCGGTGGAAATTTAACAACAAGGTAGCAACAGGTACGGCAAAAAATGCGGCACTGATCATTACTACCAACGGTGCAGAACAACTTCCGGAGGAAGGATACCGGTTATCGGTAACACCTGCGGGCATTACGCTTACCGGTCGCAATGCGGGCCTGTTTTACGGCATGCAAACGTTGTTGCAGTTGATCTCCACACCAACTAACGGAGCAGTTGCCATACCCTGCGTTACCATAGAAGATGCGCCCCGTTTTGGTTATCGCGGGCTTATGCTGGATGTTTCCAGGCATTTCTTTACAGTGGAACAGATCAAAGACCTGCTGGACATGATGGCTTACTATAAGCTGAACCGTTTTCACTGGCATCTTACTGACGACCAGGGCTGGCGGCTGGAGATCAAAAGCTGTCCTGAACTAACAAGAGTAGGCGCCTGGCGTGTACCACGTATTGAATTTGGCGGCAATACCCTGCCGCCGCAACCCGGGGAAAAGGCCACTGATGGAGGATTTTATACACAGGAACAGGTGAAAGACGTGATCCGTTACGCCGCTGAAAGACATATTGAAATACTACCGGAAATTGATGTGCCGGGTCATTCAATGGCAGCTATTGCCGCATACCCGGAGCTGAGCGTTACACGTAACCCGGATATAAAAGTGAATA
>JBCNPS010000299.1:0-9042 GCA_039593235.1 Chitinophaga sp.
CACCTGATCAATCACTTATTGCAGGTGAACCAGGCGATAAATACAACCGCCTGCTGGCTACCCGTGGAAAGCAATATGCTTTTATTTATACTTACAATGGACGCAGCTTCCAGGTGAACATGGGCAAAATTGCCGGAGATACCGTGAAGGCTTCCTGGTATGATCCCCGCAATGGTCATGTAATACCGATCGGCAAATTTCCGAATAAAGGCATCACCGGTTTTGATCCGCCGGGCGCCCAACAGGATGGTAACGACTGGGTATTGGTGCTGGATACTTATGTGCCCGGCAAAACAGTATACCTCTTTACTTCTTTCAGGGAACCCGCCACCGGCGGATTGCAGTTGCTTTATAGTTACGATGGCTATCACTGGATGAACCTGGGCCACTCTTTCCTGCAGCCGCAGGTAGGAGAGAAGAAATTAATGCGCGATCCATCTATAGTGCAGGGCCCTGATGGTACCTTTCACCTGGTGTGGACCAGCAGCTGGAAGAATGATAAAGGCTTTGGCTACGCCAGTTCCAGAGACCTGGTGCATTGGTCGCCCCAACGCAGTATCCCTGTGATGGAACATGAGCCGGCTACGGTGAATGTTTGGGCGCCTGAACTTTTTTATGATAAGGAAACAGATCAGTTCATTATTATCTGGGCATCAGCTATCCCGAATCGTTTTCCCCGCGGGCAGGAAGAGGAAGATAATAACCATCGTATGTATTATACAACCACGAAAGACTTCCATACTTTTTCTCCCGCAAAATTATTTCTTGACCCCGGTTTCAGTGTGATTGATGCTACTATTGTACAGCAGGCCACCGGTAAATATGCACTGGTGCTGAAAGATAATACCCGTCCTGAAAGGAACCTGAAAGTGGCATTTGGCAAACATGCCCTGGGGCCGTACACACATGTTTCTGCACCGTTTACCGGCTCCTTCACAGAAGGGCCGGCTACGGTTAAAGTGGGCAGCGACTGGCTCATTTATTTTGATGCCTACCGCGACAAATATTATGGTGCCGTAAAAACAACCGACTTTAAAACATTCACCAATGTGTCGGACCAGGTGCAGGTGCCGGAAGGACATAAGCATGGTTCTATCTTTACAATAACAGAAAGTACACTGGACGTTTTACAGGGGGCCGCACAAGATACCGTAAGGTATACCGGGCAAACCCGCGTTAATATCGATTATCATCATGGGCAGCTGAGCCCCGCTATGGGCGTGCATAACATACAGGTGTTACGCGCCAACAGAGAACATCCTGAAAAAGCGGAAGGCACCGGCTATACCTATAATCACGCGCCCATGCTGGCCTATTGGAACAATACTTTTTACCTGGAATACCTGAGCGACCAGGTAAGTGAAAGCGTACCACCAGGACAAACACTGCTCGTTACTTCAAAAGACGGGTATAACTGGTCAAAGCCCGAAATCATTTTCCCTCTTTATAAAATACCGGATGGCACTACCAAGCAAGGTTATCCCGGAGTGGCGCATAACCTGTATGCCGTTATGCATCAGCGTATGGGCTTCTATACATTTAAGAAGAAACGGTTGTTGGCGTTAGCTTTTTATGGTATCTGCCTGGACGATGACGACCGGCCTAATGATGGTAAAGGCATTGGACGCGTGGTCCGGGAAATATTGCCGGACGGACGTTTCGGGCCTGTTTATTTCATCCGTTATAACTCTGCATGGAACGAAAAAAATACGGCTTACCCCAATTATACTAAAAGCACTGATAAAGGTTTTGTAGAAGCCTGCAACGAATTGCTGGCGGATCCGCTGGTAACGCAGCAGTGGAATGAAGAAGCAGACAGGAACGATCCGCTGATACCGCTAAAGAAACAATATAAAGCACTCAGCTATTATCACCTGCCTGACGGAAGGGTAGTTGGACTCTGGAAAAATGCACTCACGGCCATCAGTAATGATGGTGGGAGAACATGGCCTGAATCAGCTGTGCGTGCGCCTGGTTTTGTAAACGCCAATGCCAAGATATGGGGCCAGCGTACTTCCGATGGACGGTATGCTACCGTGTATAATCCATCTGAATACCGCTGGCCGCTGGCAGTTTCTGTAAGTGATAACGGCCTTGAATATACGAATATGCTGCTGGTGCAGGGTGAAATATCACCGCTGCGTTATAAAGGCTTTTTTAAAGATTATGGTCCGCAGTATGTAAGAGGCATCACGGAGAATAGTGGTACCCCACCGGATGGAAACATGTGGATTACGTATAGTATGAATAAGGAAGATATCTGGGTGGCACGTATCCCGGTTCCTGTAAAAGATAAAGCAACGGAGCCGGTAAATGAAGTGTTTAGGCAGATGTTGCCCGATACAGCATTGAAGTTATGGAACATTTACAGTCCCCGCTGGGCGCCTGTAAAAATAGAACAAACACCAGGCGGACCAGCGTTGGCGCTGAGGGATAGCGACCGGTACGACTATGCAAAGGCGGAACGCTTATTCCCCGAAACGCAAAACGCGGTAGTGGAATTTTCTGTTACTCCGGCGCAAAACAATAAAGGATTGCTGCATGCTGAATTACAGGACACTAAAGGCAATCCCTGTGTACGGCTCATGTTTGAAGCAGATGGTACACTAAAAGCAAAAGCAGGAGCCAAGTTTAAGAATATCATGAAGTATGAAGCCGGTACCACTTATAACATCCGCATTGCGCTGAATACGGCTACCCGTTTTTATACGGTAAATATCAATGGGAAGCAGGCGTTAACCCAGCTCACTTTTGCGCCGGTACAAAGTGTGGCGCGCATCGTGTTCCGTACCGGTATGCCTCGGCATACCCCGGATGCGGATACGCCCGCAGCGCAAACCTTTGATGTGCCGGAAGCGGGGGAACCGGAAGCGTTGGCAACATTTTATATAGGGTCATTGAAAACATCCGGCCCTGATCATCTGTAAAATATCTGAAAATAACGCTAATGATTATACGTAATTGCTGTACAGCCATTTTATTTTTTATTGCCTTACAGGTACAAGCCCAACCTGGAAAATATAAGGCGGGCATTGTTACTGATCAATTCATATTTGAAAAGGCGCCGTTTCCTTCCTGTCATGCTTCCACTATTGCAGAAACAAAGCAGGGCTTGATCGCCGCCTGGTTTGGCGGTACTAAGGAACGGCATCCGGATGTAGGCATCTGGGTAAGCCGCAAACAAAAAAACGGCAGCCAGTGGACAGCCCCGGTGGAAGTAGCAAATGGCAAACAACCCAACGGCACCCGCTTTGCCTGCTGGAACCCGGTATTGTACCAGGTTCCCGGTGGCGATTTATTGTTGTTCTACAAAGTAGGGCCTAAAGTATCAGAGTGGAAAGCATGGATGCTTACTTCCAAAGATGATGGCGCCACCTGGTCGGCGCCACAGGCTTTACCAGATGGGTATCTTGGCCCAATAAAGAATAAGCCGGTGCTGTTAAGCGATGGTACATTGCTCTGCCCGTCGAGTACGGAAGGCGACCGCTGGAGAGTACATTTTGAATCTACAAAAGATAATGGTAAAAACTGGGAAAAAACCGCGGCTGTTGATGGTGGTGAAACCCTGAATGCTATACAGCCAAGTATCTTGTTTTATCCCGGTGGTAAGCTGCAGGCGCTTTGCCGGAGTAAGAACAGGGCTATACTTGAAACATGGTCGGAAGACAATGGCCGCACCTGGTCGCGTTTGGCAGCTACAACGTTACCTAACAATAATTCCGGAACAGATGCGGTAACACTCCCGGATGGCCGGCAGTTGCTGGTATATAACCATGTGTTACCACCAGATGGATTGGCCAAAGGTCCGCGTACACCCTTGAACGTAGCCGTATCAGAAGATGGTAAAGCCTGGAGCGCTGCACTGGTACTGGAAGATTCTCCCGTTAGCCAGTATTCCTATCCGGCTGTGATCTGCGGTGCAGACGGATTTATACATATCGTTTACACCTGGAGAAGAGAGCGGATCAAATATGTAAAAGTGGATCCGAAACAACTGCAACTAAAACCAATTAAAAACGGGCAGTGGCCTGAGTAATTTATAACTGTTATGAACCGTCGTCGTTTTTTGATCAATACAACTACTGCCATCACTGCGGGATTGCTGTACCGCAACTTCACAACCGGTGCTGCTCCGTATTCACCGCAACGGTATAAAATTGCGGTGTGCGACTGGATGATCCTGAAACGCCAGAAGCTGGGCGCATTCCAGTTAACGAAAGATATTGGTGCTGATGGCGTGGAGCTGGACATGGGTGGCTTAGGTACCCGTGAAACATTTGATAGCAAACTCGGAGATCCGGCCATCTGCCGGCAGTTTAAAGAGGAAGCAAACCGCCTGAACCTGGAGATCAGCTCCATGGCCATGTCAGGCTTCTATGCACAGTCGTTCGCAGAGCGGCCTGGTGTGGATCGCATGGTGCAGGACTGTATCAATACCATGCAACAGCTCAAAGTAAAAGTAGCTTTCCTGCCGCTGGGCATCCCGGGCGACCTGGTACAGCATCCCGAACTGCGGCCACAGATTGTTAAACGCCTGAAAGCCGTTGCTGTACAGGCAGAGAAGGCAGGTGTGATAATTGGCATAGAAACCGCACTGGATGCAACCGGGGAAGTAAAATTATTGGAAGATATTGGATCCCCTGCCATACAAAGCTATTTCAATTTTGCCAATGCGCTGGAAGCAGGGCGCGACCTGCAAAAGGAGCTGCGCATACTTGGCAAGGAACGCATCTGCCAGATCCATTGTACCGATAAAGACGGCGTATGGTTGCAGGACAATCCGCGTATTCATCTCCCTAAAGTAAAACAGACACTGGATGAAATGGGCTGGAGTGGATGGCTGGTAATAGAACGCTCCCGCAATGCGAAAGATCCACGTAATGTAAAATGGAACTTCAGCGCCAACACCGCCTATTTAAAATCAGTTTTTCAACAAGTGTGATCCGGTGCCATGAAAAAAATATTGTCTGCTTTATTATTATTGGTTACTACCGGTATATATGCACAGGACATACAGTTGTTTGATAACGACTGGCGTTTTCATCGTGGCGGCGCACAGGGCGCCGATAAACCGGAGTTTGACGATACACAATGGCGGACCGTGGATCTGCCGCACGACTGGAGTATAGAAGATCTTCCCGGTACCACATCGCCTTTTAACCGCGATGCGGTGAGCCAGGCAAGCGGCGGATTCACTACCGGCGGCACGGGTTGGTACCGTAAAACGTTTATACTGCCGGTTGCACTCCGCGGAAAACGGGTACAACTGCAGTTCGACGGGGTGTATATGAATGCAGAGGTATGGCTCAATGGAAAACGCCTGGGTAAACACCCTTACGGCTATACGTCATTTTGGTATGATATTACAGAACGATTAAAACTAGGTGAAAAGAATGTGCTGGCAGTGAAGATCCGGAATGAAGGAGAGAATAGCCGCTGGTACGCCGGTTCCGGCATTTACCGGCATGTGTGGTTAGAGGTGAAACACCCGTTGCATGTAGCACAGTGGGGTACTTATATTACAACGCCGGAAGTAAATGCGGCTGCGGCGAAAGTACATGTAAGCACCAAAGTGATGAATGAAACAGGCAACACAGTGAAGGCTAAAGTAGTGACCCGGCTCCTGGACGTAAAAGGAAAGGAAGTGGAAACGGTGACGGATATACGTGATTCAGCACCCGGCGCCTCAATAGAATGTGGTCAGGATCTCAAAGTAAACAGCCCCGCTTTATGGTCGGTAGCGTCGCCGGTATTATATACCGCCGTTACGGAGGTGTACAATAATCGGCAATTAACAGACCGCGTTATTACACCGTTTGGCATTCGCAGTATCACTATAGATGCGGTGAACGGCTTCCGTTTAAACGGGCAGCCCTTAAAACTGAAAGGCGGCTGTGTACATCATGATAACGGGCCGCTTGGTGCAAAAGCTTACGATCGTGCAGAAGAGCGCAAAGTGGAGCTGCTGAAAGCCAGTGGGTATAACACTGTAAGATGCGCGCATAATCCACCATCACCGGCCTTCCTGGATGCCTGCGACCGCCTGGGTATGCTGGTGATAGATGAAGCATTTGATATCTGGGAAGATGGAAAAAATCCGGATGATTATCACCAGTATTTTAATGACTGGTGGCAGAAAGACCTGGGGAGCATGTTGTACCGCGACTGTAATCATCCTTCCATCATTATGTGGAGCACTGGTAACGAGATCCCAAACCGGGAGAAACCGGAAGTAGTGAAGGTGGCAAAAATGCTCAGCGATTTTATACGTACACTGGATAATACCCGTTTTGTTACCTGTGGTGTAAATGGAGTAACAGCAGATAAAGATGCTTTCCTCGCTACATTGGATGTTGCCGGTTATAATTATGCAAGAGATAAATATGTAGTTGACCACCAGCGTTTACCGCAGCGTGTGATGTTTGCCACGGAATCCCTGCCACTGGAGGCTTTTGATTACTGGATGGGCGTAACAGATCATCCATGGGTGATCGGTGATTTTGTATGGACGGCTTTTGATTATATTGGAGAGGCCAGTATTGGTTGGTTAGGGTATTGGCAGGAACAATCATTCTTTCCGTGGAACCTTGCGTATTGCGGTGACATTGATATCTGCGGATGGAAGCGCCCGCAATCTTTTTACCGCGATGTATTGTGGAAAGATGACCAGGTGGCTGTTTTTGTAAAATCTCCGCAACCATCGTTTGCCACCAATCCGAATAAGGTAGACTGGAGCCGTTGGGAATGGCATGATGTAGTGGCAAGTTGGAACTGGGCCAATGTAACAAAGCAACCATTGGAAGTAGAAGTATACTCTTCCTGCGAAGAAGTAACGCTTTTTCTGAATGGCAAATCGTTGGGCAAAAAAGCAACCAATCGTTCCAATAAGTTCACAGCTATCTGGCAGGCGCCTTATGAAGCCGGTACATTAAAGGCAGTAGGATATAACAGGGGGAAAGAAGCCGGCAGCGCTGTATTACAAACCGCAGGTGAACCGGTGAAATTGGCTATGGCTGCAGATCGTACCGCGATCACTGCCAACGGGCAGGACCTTAGTTATATTACAGTGGAATTGCAGGATGCAAAAGGTACGCGGCATCCTGGAGCGGAAAACCAGGTGCGCTTTGACATCAGCGGCCCAGGTATTATTGTGGGTGTGGGTAATGCCAACCCTGTAAGCACAGAAAGCTATTTGCTGCCACAGCGCAAAGCATGGCAGGGTAGGTGCCTGGTGATCGTGAAATCCAACGGGCAGCCGGGGAATATTACAGTAACAGCATCAGCTGTGGGATTGAAAAGCGGGCAGGCAAGCATTGTAGCGAAGTAATTCTTACCGCAACATTACCTGTATGTCTTTTCTTCTTTCTTCGGCGCCTGTCATCTGTTTGTAACAACATTTCCTGTAGCCCTATCATCCCGGAACCGCCCTGGTTGTGGTCCGGCGTCCAGTCGAATCCCGAGCCCCAGTTAACAGGACATTTTTTATTATGCTATCCCACCGCATTCCGGCAACGATTGCGTAAAAAAATACTTTTTTGCATAGATAATTCTGTAGTTTGATCACGCTAACGGAGATTACAATTCCATGTTGATGAATATATTTAAGATAAACCGTTTACTATCCAATAAGTGTTGTTTTAACAATTATTTTACGGCTGTCATACTTATTCCATTTATCTTATTGCTGCCAGCCACCATGGCGCGTGCGCAATCATCTCCGGGTATCATAGACTGGGGAGCAGATAAAATGCTGAACACTTACCTGATGCAGCAGATGCACCACCAATGCGCCTTACGCAATGTTCGTGTACAACAGGCCATGCAATCGGTGCAGGGAGTAAAAACTTACCAGCAACAACTCCGCGCCAGCTATCAAAAGTTGCTTGGCGAATTGCCGGGCAAAACACCGTTGTATCCAACGGTAACGGGTATACTCCGGCAGAATGGTTATCATATTGAAAAGCTCATCTATCAAAGCTTACCTCAACATCATGTAACCGCCAGTTTGTATGTTCCGCAGGGGAAGGGTCCTTTCCCTGGTGTGCTGCTTTTCTGCGGGCATGAGGCCGAGGCAAAAGCTACCCCATCGTACCAGCAAACTGCTGTGTTGTTTGCCAGGCATGGTTTTGTGGTATTGATGATTGATCCTGTTTCACAGGGGGAACGGCATCAGCTCACCGATAGTATGGGCCGGCCATTAACCCGCGGCGGTACTACAGAACATACGCTGCTGAATATGGCCGCGGGGTTAACAGGTTCCAGCATCGCGGCTTGTGAGTTGTGGGATAATGAACGTGGACTGGATTATTTATTGTCGCGCAAAGAAGTGGATACTGCCAGGATCGGTTGCCTGGGCAATTCCGGCGGCGGTACGCAGGCGGCCTATTTCATGGCTTTTGAAAACAAGATAAAAGTGGCCGCTGTTTGCAGCTACATCACTACCAGGGAAAGAACGTTTGAACTGGCAGGGCCGCTTGATGGATGTGTGCAGATCCCCAATGAAGGGAAATACGGATTGGAGATCACCGATTATATGCACCTGTTCGCACCCCGGCCGTTGCTCGTGCTGGCAGGTAGATATGATTTTGTAGACTATGCCGGCGCGGTGCAGGCATTTGATGAAGCAAAGCAATGTTACACTACCCTGGGCGCAGGAGAGAAAGTACAGCTGGTAATGGTAGACGACGGGCATGGTATATCAAAACCCAAGCGGGAAGCCGCAGTGCGTTGGTTCAGGAAGTGGATGTATGATGATGATAAACCGGTACAGGAAGAAGCTATCGCCACTTTGCCGGCTACCGCGCTGAATTGTACCGGCACAGGGGAGCTGAATAACAGCATCTCCGGTGAAATAACTTTACAGCAATATTTTCTGCAAACCGCTTCTTCACTGGCAACACGTCGTGCCCAATTCCTGCAAACGGTTACCCCGGATGCATTCAGGGATACATTGCGGCAATTGCTGGGTATGCCTGCGTCGCGGGAAAAAACCGAAGTAGAAGTTATGCAGCAACCGGGGAAGTTCCTGTTACGCAGTAAAGG
>JBCNPS010000003.1:0-44766 GCA_039593235.1 Chitinophaga sp.
AGGGATTTACCTTCGTTCTCTTTCAGCCATTCTGCATCAGCAGGTCCGATTTCGATCTGGATATCAGCAAATTTACCACGACCACCGGTTTGTTTCTTAAACACTTCACGGTGTTCAACTTTGGTAGTGAGGGCTTCTTTATAAGCAACCTGAGGAGCACCCTGGTTTACTTCTACCTTAAATTCGCGACGCATACGGTCAACGATGATTTCGAGGTGAAGCTCACCCATACCGCTAAGTACAGTCTGACCGGTTTCTTCGTCGGTTTTTGCTTTCAGGGTAGGATCTTCTTCTACCAGTTTAGCGATAGCCATACCCATTTTATCAACATCTGCCTGAGTTTTAGGCTCAATAGCAATGTGGATAACCGGTTCAGGGAAGGTCATGGATTCCAGGATAATCGGTGCTTTTTCATCACACAGGGTATCACCGGTTTTGATATCTTTAAAACCAACAGCAGCTCCGATATCACCGGCTTCGATGAAGTCGATAGGGTTCTGCTTGTTAGCGTGCATCTGCATGATACGGCTGATACGCTCGTTTTTGCCGGTACGGGTGTTCAGTACATAAGAACCTGCATCCAGGTGACCGGAATAAACCCGGAAGAACGCCAGACGACCTACGAAAGGATCGGTTGCAATTTTGAACGCCAGTGCAGCCAGCGGTTCTTTAGCGGATGGTTTACGTTCCAGTTCTTCACCACTGTCCGGATCAGTACCTTTTACGGCTTCAACATCCAGCGGAGAAGGCAGGTAGCGGCAAACCGCATCCAGCATTTTCTGTACACCTTTGTTTTTGAAAGAGGAACCGCACATCATCGGGATGATAGCGATATCGATGGTAGCCTTACGGATCGCTTCGTGGATCTCTTCTTCAGAAATTGAATTAGGATCTTCGAAGAATTTCTCCATCAGGGTATCATCGTATTCAGCAACTGCTTCCACGAGTTTAGCTCTCCATTCTTCTGCTTCAGCCACCATGTCTTCCGGAATAGGAATTTCCTGGTAGGTAGCACCTTTACCCTCTTCGTCCCAGATAATACCTTTCATGGTGATCAGGTCTACCACACCTTTGAAGGTGTCTTCAGCTCCGATCGGCAGTGTTAAAGGAACAGGGTTAGCACCCAGCATTTCTTTAACCTGTTTTACCACGTTCAGGAAGTCTGCACCGGAACGGTCCATTTTATTAACGAAACCGATACGGGGTACACGGTAGCGGTTAGCCTGGCGCCAAACGGTTTCAGACTGAGGTTCAACACCGGATACAGCGCAGAACAATGCCACCAGACCATCCAGTACACGGAGGGAACGCTCTACCTCTACGGTAAAGTCCACGTGACCCGGGGTATCGATGATATTGAATTTATATTGTTTGGTATCAGGTAAGGCTTTACCTTGTAAGGTTGGAAAATTCCAGAAACAAGTGGTTGCCGCCGATGTGATGGTAATACCTCTTTCCTGCTCCTGTGCCATCCAGTCCATTGTAGCAGCACCCTCGTGCACCTCTCCAATTTTGTGGGATTTACCTGTATAATACAGGATACGTTCTGTGGTAGTGGTTTTACCCGCATCGATGTGCGCCGCAATACCAAAGTTCCTTTGAAATTTTAAGTCTGCCATAATATTAAAGTGACTAAATAATGCAATTTGGGGGGCAAAGGTAATTTATTTTTAACAATAAATAAAATGACCTTCTTTTCCAAATTGTTATTTCTCAAAAACAAATAAGAGTGTTATTCATATTGTATTTAATGATTATAAATAGTTCTGCGAAAACCAGTTTTTAGACGGTAGCGACCACTTTTTTATCAATTTCCACCAAAAGTTAAATCAACGTTTTCCAGGTGTTATAATTCTGTCATATTTGTGAAGTATTGTAAACCGGATATACCCAGAAGATTGAGCGCTTAAAATAGCGAAGACCAGAATTGAAAATCCGTTCCTATAAATTTAATCGTCATGAAATAAAAAGATACTCCACGCGCTTGTATAACAGGCAGATAAGTTATTTACTATTGTAGCCCTCCTGTCCGGCGCTGTAGCAGTTCCTGAACGCTTTAATTATAACCATACATATATGAGATCAATTGTACTCAGATGCACCGTCGCACTGTTGCTACCCGTGTGCGCCTATATTTCATCCCATGCCCAGGTAGCGCTTAAGCGCCAGGTAGTGGCCAATACAGGCGGTTCAGCCGTAGTTCAGAACATCCAGTTCCAGTACACTGTGGGAGAACCCATAATATTACCCATCACAGATGGCAGGGTACTACTGACCCAGGGATTTCAGCAACCGGAAGATTTTATAAAGCTGACGCCCGGCGTAAACCCGGTAAAGAGCTATATACTGTTCCCCAATCCGGCTGTTACCAACACCAGGGTTGTATTTGACCTGCTGGCAAGAGTAAATGTAACCCTTGAGCTGATCAACCCGGCAGGCCAGGTAATACATCACCAGTTCCTGGAAATGGGCCCGGGCAAAAGCACGGTGGTACTACCTGTGAACCATTTTGCTTCCGGTATTTATACGGTTATGCTGAACGTAAACGGCAATGTATTCTTCGAGAAACTTATTGTGCAATAACAAGATCACCCTTTAACATGATATTATGAAATACAGTTATACACTCGTGCTTCTTGCCGGTATACTGGCCACAGGTATGCGGTTAACGGCACAAAAGGCCACTCAGAAACCTCCGAACATCGGCGCCAGCTTCCTGCTGGTTAATCCCGATACCAGGAGCAGCGGCACCGGGGATGCGGCCACTGGTTTATCAGCGGATGCCAACTCCCTGTTCTCAAATGCGGCGAAAATAGTATTTGCGGGCGACTGGGGCGTGAGTGCCAATTATTCACCATGGATGTGGGAGCTGAATAACAATAAGTCCAACATGGCTTATGTATCCGGCTATAAAACCTGGAACGGAACGGAAGGGGTTGGGCTTTCCATGAAGTATTTCAATTACGGCTCCGTTACTTTCCGTGACGACAACGGCACCGTGCTGCAGGACTATAATCCCAAAGAATTTGCTATAGATGGTACTTACGCCAGAAAACTCGGCAACCATACATCGCTGGCCATTGGTATGCGATACGTGCGCAGCCAGCTGGGACAGGGTTCCTACAATAATATCCAGCAGAAACCGGCATCGGCCGTAGCCGGCGATATCAGCTATTATTACCAGAACAGTGTAGACAAGCTCGACTTCGGTAACCGCTATTGCTTTGGAGTTAGTATTACCAATATCGGAACAAAGCTGCAGTACTCTGACGATAACAACAGGAAAAGCTTTCTGCCCATGAATCTTCGTATCGGTGGAGGCTATACGTTTGTGCATACCCACGAACATGAATTTACCCTTTCTGTTGACATCAATAAATTACTGGTGCCTACGCCTCCCCTGTATGCCCTGGATTCCAATGGCATAGAAACCAACCAGATCCTGAAAGGCAAAGATCCTGACCGTGGTGTAGTGGATGCCATGTTCTCTTCCTTTGGCGATGCGCCCGGAGGTTTTCATGAGGAGCTAAGGGAGTTCACTATTGGATCCGGGATTGAATATGCCTACCGGCAGGCATTTTTTGTGCGGGCGGGATATTTCTATGAACATCCCAACAAGGGTTACCGGCAACATTTTTCTGCGGGGCTGGGTGTACGCGTGTCTAATCTTGCACTGGATATCGCCTACCAACTGCCCACCGGCGAAAGTTTAATACAGAAAAGAACCCTGAAGTTCTCACTGGTCTATAACATAGGCGGCGCCCGGGACGAAGCAATACAACCATAAATCCATTATTCAGCCACTCATCTGCTAAAATACCCAACATGAAAAACGAATCTATAACATCCAATATGAAATCACTGATTATACTCGCATTTCTTTTGTTTGCAGGGTTCACTCCCCGCGTTTTTGCACAAGAATCTGTTAAGCCGGAAAATACCGGTGGTAACACAGGGAAAGTAAGGGACGCTCTATTTCCTACCTTCCAGAAAGACATTGCCAATCTGAATAAAAGATCGGCTCCTCCCGCAACCGACCGTGCCGCGGTTTCGAAAGACGCAAAAACACGTCTTTTTACCAATTACCAGGCACAGCGCAGCAATTCCCTGAAACAGTCGCGCATCTCTCAAAGCAAAACAAAACCGCTTCCATCAGATAGTGCCGCAGTGGCACGACCGGATAGCCCGGCTGGCAAACAACCTGCTCCCATACCTAACCAGGACGGCGGAGCATCACCCAAACCCAAAAAGAATTAAGCGCATCGTAAACCAATACAAAAATGATTATTATGAAAAAGATATGCTACCTAACCTTCCTGTTGTTAACGGTATCATTTCATATTGTACGGGCACAAAGCGGGTTAACCGGAACCAATTACCAGGCAATAGCCCGCAATACAAATGGAACAGTACTCAGCAACCAATCCTTAACGGTGCGTTTTTCAATTTTGGGAGGTTCTGCAGCGGGCCCTGTACAATACCAGGAAACGCATAGCACCACTACCAATACACTGGGTCTGTTTACTTTACAGATTGGTAAAGGCACTCCCTTAACCGGCACTTATAGTGGCGTTCCCTGGGCAAACGCCAATCAATATCTAAAAGTAGAAGTATCTATAAACGGTGGCAACTTTAATGAACTGGGTACCTCCCAGTTAATGAGCGTACCCTACGCACTGTATGCCGCCAATGGTAACCCTGGTCCTGCCGGACCGGCAGGAGCAACAGGACCAGCTGGTCCCAAAGGCGACCCTGGCGCTGCAGGACCAGTAGGACCCATTGGACCGGCTGGAGCAACAGGACCCGCCGGCGCTAAAGGAGATCCGGGTGTAGCAGGGCCTGTTGGACCGGTTGGACCCGTTGGTCCGGCAGGCGCTAAAGGAGACCCTGGTGTGGCTGGACCCGCAGGACCGGTTGGACCAATAGGACCCGTTGGACCGGCAGGCGCCAAAGGCGATCCGGGTGTGGCCGGACCCGCAGGACCGGTTGGACCAATAGGACCTATTGGCCCCGCAGGACCACAGGGAATCCAGGGTGATCCTGGCGCAGCAGGCCCACAGGGCGTTCCCGGAGTACCCGGACCAGTTGGCCCGGCAGGACCAGTTGGACCTATAGGACCGGCAGGACCACAGGGACCGGCCGGCGATATCAATGGGGTAGCTGCCGGTGGCGATTTGACCGGTACTTATCCCAATCCCCTGATAGGAGATGGAAAAGTAACTCTGGCGAAAATTGCGCCCGGGGTGATTCCCACTACCCTTCCTCCCAATGGCCCTGCCGGAGGAGACCTTTCCGGCACTTATCCTAACCCTGTTGTTCAGGGATTACAGGGCAAGCCCTTGAGTAATGTAGCTCCTGCAGCAGGTCAGCTGCTTAAATTTGATGGTGCACAGTGGGTGGCCGGCGCACCTCCGGGCGGTGGCCTTACCTTACCTTTTATTGCAACAGAAAATAATGCTTCCACGCTATTCAGTATTACCAATGATGGTGACGGCACTTCTATTGAAGGGGTGAATAATACCAGCACTTCCAATATTGCGGCTATGAGGGGTATTGTCAGTTCCGCTTCACCGGGTGGATTTTCCAGCGGTGTGAGGGGGATCAATAATGGCACCGGTGGCTTAGGTGTGGGTGTTTATGGATCCCAGAACGGATCGGGTTGGGGTGTGTATGGCGTTACGCCAAACGGACTTGGCGTGTATGGCAACGCCTCTGCCAATGGATACGGCGTATATGCCAACAGTAATACCGGCACTGGGCTCAACGCTACCAGCAACAACGGTATACCGGCAAATATGTCCATCTATAATAACTCCAATAACAATAGTGTTCTGGTTGCCAATACGGTAGGTAATGGTACAGTTATTAACGTAACGACCAGTGGTAACGGAGCTGGTGTACGGAGCAGCACCGTAGCGGGCTTTGGTGTTCACGGTATTACCAGCAGCCAAACATCGGCCGGTGTTGTAGGCGATAATAACGGAGGTGGCGAGGCTGTAGTGGGCAGAACTACCAGCGATATTGCAGGATCTGTGGTTGGCCGGAATGATGGCGGTGGTTACGGTGTGCGTGGATTTATTGCCACCAACACCAGCAGTACAGGAATAGGTGTTTTGGGCCAGGTAGGTTTAAACAACAGTACAGGCAGGGCAGGGCGTTTTGAGAACTTCAACACCACCAATACCGATGCAAATACGCTGGAAGTTACCAGCAATGGCAACGGTAATATTCCTGATAATACCCTGGGTAATGCTTCCTCTTTCCTGTTAGACAACACCAATAGTGTGGGCGCCGCCGTAAGGGCCGAGGTAAATACCATTTTTGGCAATTTTGGCGCCGCGGGCGTATTTGGGGTTTCTTCCGGCACCGGTGGTCGTGCCGGCTTATTCTATGCTTCTAATCCCTCAGGTAACGGCGCATCACTGATTGCACTCACAGATGGTAATGGTAATGCTATTACCGCCAACGCCGGCAAAGACGGCAACGGCGTAGAAACCAATATAGATGGGGGGGGTAACGCCCTGTATGCCTGGGTACCCACTTTTTCTACCGGCAGGGCCGGCAGGTTTGAAATTTTTAACGAAGACAATGACAAAGAGGTAATCACTGTTAAAACGGTGGGCAATGGTATTGCCGGTAATTTCATTGTAGATCGGACAACAGGTACTTCCCCCGCCGTTAAAGGAGAGGTAAACTCACAGTTTGCCAATTTTGGTACAGCAGGTATATATGGCGTATCTTCCGGTACCGGCGGTTATGCTGGGCTGTTTTATTCTTCCAATCCGGCGGGTAATGGTCCTGGCGTATTAGCAATTACAGAAGGTAGTGGCAATGCCATCACTGCCAATGCCGGCGGCACAGGGGACGGTGTTGAGGCTTCATGCGATGGAAGCGGGAATGCCATTTCCGGTTTTGTACCCAACTTCGGAACGGGTAAAGCCGGCAGGTTTGCCAACTTTAATAATGCTAACGGTCAGCCGGTAGTACATATTACCACTACGGGTACCGGTAATGGTATGCTCATTAACCATCAGGGGCCATCCGGAAGCATTGCGGTATTCCAGAGCGCCAGTGTGAATGTAGCCCGTATCAATAAGGCAGGCAGAGGCTTCTTTAATGGCGGTACACAGAACAGCGGCGCGGATGTGGCTGAATCATTTGCGGTGGCCGGTGAGCGTAACGCTTATGAAGCCGGGGATGTGCTGGTGATCTCAACCCATACAGACCGTATGGTGGAAAAATCTTCCGAAGCTTATTCCACACTGGTAGCGGGTGTATTTGCCACCAAGCCGGGGTTGTTATTAACAGAGAAGGATATTGATGCGGATTTGGACACCGAAGTACCAATGGGAGTAATCGGAGTAATTCCTACAAAAGTGTGTAATGAGAATGGCGTTATCCGCCGTGGAGACCTGCTGGTTACTTCCAGCAAGGCCGGTTATGCGATGAAAGCGGATATAAATAAAGTGAAACCGGGCCAGGTACTTGGAAAAGCGCTACAGGAGTTCGATGGTACAGAAGGCAGGATCAAAGTGTTGGTGAATGTAAAATAAGTAGTTTTGAATATGCCGAAAGGCGGGCATCTGCGGATGTCCGCCTTTTTTTATGTGGAATTGGGCAGGCTGGCGGTTTTGGACGCTTCTGTATTATTGGCTACGCTGTTCGGTGAACCTTGAAAGAAGTTGGCTGAACAGTACTCCCGGAAGAAGTTTGCGATTTCCCGTATTGGCAAAACCAAACAACTGAACATGGGAGAACTCAGTAAGGGTTCAATGTCGGCTAAAACCGGGGCGGAGCCTGCAAATATCTGAAAATTCCACCAGCCCTGAGATGGGTAATAAAAAAACCTGTTCAACCGGTTAGCGGAACGGCTCATTGGGTAAATGTTGTTATCATTACCCATCAACACAAAAAGGCAAACAGCTCCGGAAGGAACTGTTTGCCAAATATATTGAGTTGCCTGTGAGGGCTATAACTAGATTCTGAAGTGAGAGAAAGCTTTGTTCGCTTCTGCCATACGGTGAGTATCTTCTTTCTTCTTGAATGCTGCGCCTTCACCTTTACTTGCTGCCACGATTTCGTTTGCGAGCTTATCAGCCATGCTCTTACCGTTTCTTTCGCCGGCGTAGCGTACTAACCATTTGATGCTCAGGGATATCTTTCTATCAGGACGAACTTCTGCAGGGATCTGGAAAGTAGCACCACCAATACGGCGGCTTCTAACTTCCACACCAGGAGTAACGTTAGCTAATGCTTTTCTCCAAACCTCATAACCGTTTTCACCGGTCATGGTGCTTACCTTATCCACAGCATCGTAGAAAATTTTATAGGCAACGCTCTTTTTTCCTTGTTCCATTACGTTATTAACAAAGCGGGTTACCAGTTTGTCATTGAACCGAGGATCCGGAGCCAGAGGCAATTTCTTTGCAGCTTGCTTTCTCATTTATTGAAAATTACGACTATTTATAATTATTATTTTTTAGCCTTTTCCTTCTTAGTACCATATTTGGAACGGCTCTGCTTTCTGTCTTTCACACCTGCAGTATCCAGGGAACCGCGAACGATGTGGTAACGAACACCTGGTAAATCTTTTACCCTTCCACCACGGATCAGTACGATAGAGTGCTCCTGCAAGTTGTGACCTTCACCAGGGATATAGGCAATCACCTCAACTTTGTTGGTTAAACGCACTTTCGCTACTTTACGCAGAGCGGAGTTCGGTTTCTTAGGCGTGGTAGTGTATACACGAGTACAAACGCCACGACGCTGAGGGCAGCTATCTAATGCCCTGGACTTAGACTTAGCCCGGATAATTTCTCTTCCTTTTCTTACTAATTGTTGTATAGTAGGCATTCTACCTTAAGTTTTTTATCTGTCGGTTTACAATGACATCCAAATTCCCCACAAAGGGATTTTGGGACGGTAAAGGTAAAACTATATGTGTGAATAACAAAATTGTTTCGAAAATATTTTTGCCGGAATGATCTCCTGGTATAAACAGGGAAAGGTCTTATTATTCTGGTAGCAGCTCAGGATTACCAAAAACCGGATTGCAAAGGTATGATATCCGTTAGAAACTACCATAAAAAAACAGGACCTTTTTATTGGTCCTGTTCTTATATTGATAATAATATATAAGCTACTTATTTCCTGTCTATTATGTAGTTCCAGTGCCGGATATCGGTAGTGCGACCGGTACGGATATCATCCAGCCGATGGATCACTTCCGCGCCAACTTCATATTTGGTGGTATCCAGTTTAATCTGTGTATCGAGATAGTCCAACTGCTCTACGTATGCAACGCTGGAAGCGGTACCGGTACCGAATACTTCCCGGAGCGTACCATTATTATGGGCAGCTACCACTTCGTCAATGGAAATGGGTCTTTCTTCCACTTTAAGCCCCATATCCGCCAATACGTCCATAACGCTGGCGCGGGTTACGCCTTCAAGGATGGTACCCTGGGTAAGGTCCGGCGTGATGGCTGTATTGCCGATGATGGCGAAAACATTCATGGTGCCACATTCCTGCAGGTATTTATGCTCGTAGCCATCTACCCACAGGATCTGGTCGTAGCCCTGCTTTTTGGCCTGCATAGTGGGATACATGGTTCCGCCATAGTTACCTGCGGCTTTGGCATAACCAACGCCGCCGGGGAAAGCGCGTACATATTTATCCTGTACCAGTAACTTGATAGGTTTATTAAAATAGGCGCCGGAAGGCGAATTGATAATTGCAAATTTATAAGTATCAGATGGACGCACGCCTATAAACTCATCTGCAGCAATCATAAAAGGACGGAGATAAAGGGAACAACCCTTACCGGTAGGTACCCAGTTGCGGTCAAGATCAATCAGCAGATCCAGTCCGCCTATAAACAGCCACTCCGGTACCTGGGGCATTCCCATTCTTTCCGCAGAGGCGTTAAAGCGTTTGTAGTTATCATAAGGCCGGAAAATCATCGGGTGGCCTTCCGGATCTTTGTAGGCTTTGATGCCTTCAAAGATGGCCTGCCCATAGTGCCAGGCAGCATTTGAAGGGCTTACAGACAGGTGCTGGAAAGGCAGTATCTCCGCATTTTTCCATTCTTTGCCGTCAAAATCGGCTACCAGCATATGGTCGGCATACATTTTACCGAATACCAGATTGTTGAAATCAACCTCACTCAACCTGCTTTGCGTAGTTTTGGTGACCTTGATCTTCTGAAGTGCCTCTTCCTTAACTGTTGATTTATCTACCATCATGGTTAATCAATTTTATCTCGATATTTTTACATTTTAATCGCTGTGCCACCGGCCCCCTCCGGGACCGGCAGTGCAAATAAACTGATTTTTCCCCAGAGGGGGTTTTCATATTAAACTAAACGATAATAAATATGTCGCTTGAGCAAACCCAACTTGATCCGTACTTCCTGGCTAAAATCTTTACCCAGCCAATCATTCCCGGGAAAAGCACGCCAGCGCCCACCGCGGAAAAAGTGGTGCCCAAAGTCAAATATTTAGGAGAAAATCAAAAAAACATTGCGCTCTTCATACAAAACGAAAATGAAGCGTACTTGAACGAAGAATTATTCAACCTCCTTACCAATATATTAAATGCCTGTAAACTGGGGATGCAGGATGTATCACTTATTAACCTGATCTCCTACCCTTCCCTCACTTTTTCCGACTGGCAAACTGCCATGAAGATAGAACGAAGCGTTGTATTTGGGATTGCACCGGAGCAACTTGGGCTGAATGACATTCCTCCCTATCAGCTGGTAACGGTAAACGGTACCACGCTGTTATTTTCCGATGAACTATCGCTGATAGGCAGCGATAAAGTATTGAAAGCCCGGTTATGGGCCGGGTTAAAACAATTATTAGGCATCTAAATTTCTTTTCCAATTATATGAAGTTGATATTCGCTACCAATAACCAGAATAAAGTAAAAGAGTTCCGGTCGTTACTGGGATCTCAGTTTGAGATCGTTACCCTACTGGAAGCCGGTATTGACATAGATATCCCGGAGCCACACGATACCCTGGAAGCCAATGCCACAGAAAAATCAGCTACCATTCACCGGATGACGGGGGAAAACTGCTTTGCAGAAGATACCGGCCTGGAGATAGACGCCCTCAACGGAGCACCGGGTGTTTTATCTGCCCGCTACGCGGGAGAACAGAAAGAAGCCGCCGATAATATTGTGAAAGTATTACACGAACTGGAAGGACAAGCCAACCGCAGCGCACAATTCCGCACTGTTATTTCCCTGATACTGGATGGAAAGGAACACCAGTTTGAAGGAGTGAGCAAAGGTCACATCACCACGGCAGTCAGAGGAGAAAAGGGGTTTGGCTATGACCCGATCTTTATCCCGGAAGGTGAAACACGCGCCTTTGCAGAAATGGATCTTTCTGAAAAAAACAGGTATAGTCACCGGGCAAGGGCCTTCGAAAAATTTGTGGCTTTCCTGAAACAAACAACAAACGTTTAGCATCTCCCTAAAAAATAACAATGGCAAGGATTAAGATAGATTTACCGGCAGCATTTCCCTTCAATTTTCAAATGCCTGTGCGGATCCAGGATATTAACTATGGCAACCACGTAGGCAATGATGCCATCCTCTCTATTATACATGAAGCCAGGATCCGGTTCCTCGGCGCACTTGGTTATAAAGAGCTGGATCATGAAGCCGGCAGTGGCTTTATTATGGCCGATGTAGCTATTGCTTATAAAGGAGAAGGTTTTTATGGAGATGTATTTGATATAGCCGTTGCAGCCGGCGAATTTAACGCCCTGGGTTTTGAATTATTTTATCTCATCACGGCTAACCGTAACGGGCAAACGATTACGATTGCGGAGGCTAAAACCGGCATGATATGCTTTGACTACAAAACACATAAAATAGCAAAGCTGCCTGCTGATATGAAAGCACGCCTGGAAACAGGAAAATAAAAACAACAGATCATGGATATAACAACAACGCCCACTGCGGTGGAACAGGTAATTACGGCCCGCCGCACGGTAAAACCTACCAGCATGAACGGCCGGAAGATTGCGGATGAAACCGTGCAGCAACTGCTGCAACTTGCCGACTGGGCCCCTACCCACGGGTACACGGAACCCTGGTATTTTGTGGTGTACAGCGGAGACAAAGTAGCACAGTTTTGTACCGACCATGCCGAGATGTACAAACAATTTACCCCGGCAGACAAATTCATTCCGGGCAACTACGATAAACTGAAAACACAGGGCAACCTGGCATCTCATGTACTGGCTATTTGCATGAAACGGGGCAATAATCCCAAGATCCCGGCGCTGGAAGAAATTGCCGCGGTGTCGTGCGCTGTGGAAAATATATGGCTGGGCGCAACCGCTCTGGGCATTGCCGCTTACTGGGGTTCCGGCGGTATGACCTACCATCCTGCCATGCAGGACTATTTTGGTTTGGGAGAAGACGACCTGGTACTGGGTTTCTTTTATATGGGTTATACAGATGAACCCGCCCAACCCGGAAGACGTATGAAACCTTTTGACCAGAAGTTTAAGTGGATGTGATTTTCCGGAAGATGGAGATCATACCGGTTTCCATCTTCCGGAAAATTATTTTAACAGGTACCCGTTCGCTTCCTCCGAAAAGCTACTGATCTGCGTAGCTACCCAATGTTCATCTTTATGTAATACTTCCGCCATGATCCGGGCTACGGCAGGGGCTATACGCAGGGCTTCCCTTGCATCAAGGAAAAGCAGGCGGGTGCGGCGGGCCAGGAAATCTTCAATATTGCGGGCCATTTCTTCTTTCACCGCCCAAACCACCTGTGCTTTAATAATGTGATAATCACGGCTCAGTTCCTCCTGCAGATCAGGCTGGCGCGCCACCATCTGGTGCAGGTGTAACACATCGCTACCATAGAAGTACCAGGGATCTTCCCAGTTAACCTTATCCGAAGCACCGTGGATCTTCAGGTGATGGGTAGCGGAAGAAGTAGTCTTCCATTTCAGCGCTGCTTCCAGTTTCTGTATAACATCTTCCGCCATCCGGCGATAGGTAGTCCATTTGCCACCGATAATGGTAATAAGCTTTGATTTGGAAACAATGATCTTATGACTGCGGGAGATCTCTTTTGTTTTATGTCCTTCTGCTTTAGCGGCAGCCAGCGGACGAAGACCCGCCCAAACGCTGCGTACATCGGAACGCTGCGGCGCCCTCGATAAATACTGGCCTGCAGTGCGGAGGATAAAAGCAATTTCTTCTTCCAGCGCCCGCGGTTCCAGGCTGATATGATTAATGGGTGTATCGGTAGTACCCATCACCACTTTGTTGTGCCAGGGCACAATAAACAGCACCCTTCCATCGCTGGTAGACGGGATCATCAGTGCATTATGCCCGGGCAGGAAATCGCTGTCGAGCACCAGGTGTACTCCCTGGCTGGCTGCAATGGATTTGGGCGCCTCCGGGTTATCCATTTCCAGCACATCATCTGCAAACACGCCGGTAGCATTGATCACGGCCCGGGTATTAAGATAAATTTCACTACCTCCATCCAGGGTATCCTTCACCGTTAGTCCGCTTATGTTTCCCAACTCGTCTTTCCGCAAACCGGTAACCTTCATATAATTCAATACGGTACCTCCGTTATCTGAAATGGATTGCGCCAGGTTGATGGCCAGGCGGGAGTCGTCAAATTGTCCGTCGTGATACAGCACACCACCGGCGAGTTTATCCTGCTTAAGCGTAGACAAGCGCTCCAGCGTAGCCGACCTCGAAATATGCACCGATTTACCAAGACTGAGACGACCGGCCAGCCAATCGTACATTTTGAGGCCAATGGTGTATTTCAGGTTCTCCCAGAAATTAAAAGTAGGAATAACAAAAGCCAGGTTACGCACCAGGTGAGGCGCGTTGGCAGCCAGCAATCCCCGTTCCACACTGGCTTCCCTCACCAGCGATACATCGCCCTGGGCGAGGTACCTTACGCCTCCGTGTACCAGCTTTGTACTTTTACTGGAAGTGGACTTTGCAAAATCCACCTGCTCCAGCAGCAGGGTTCTATACCCCCTTGTTACCGCTTCCAGGGCGGCGCCGAGACCGGTAGCGCCTCCACCAATCACTATAATATCCCAGGGGTCGAGATCTTTTCTTAATGAGGCAACGAGCGTTTCTCTGTTCATAAGCTAGTTTTCATTGGACTCGCCAATCATATACAAAATACTGAGGATTCCGGTACCTGACAAATTAAGCAACCGGGTTCCAGAAAACTTAACGGCCGGGAGGGTTAAAAGTTTTAAATTCAGGAACATTTAGGCATTAAAAATGTTCCTCCATAGAGATCATTCAATTTTACTGTTTCATGTTTACCAGGATACACATTAATTACACTTATTTTTTGCAGATGCTGCTGCTAACGGTACTGATCACCGGAAATTACAGCGTTGATGCACAAGGCCGGAAACGTAAAGCGAAAGCAGATACCATTCACCTGGTAGCTGTAGACAGCGCCACTATCAGCAAAAATATCCAGGCGTTATCGAAAGATACCAACCGGGTAAAGAAGTCGGACACCTCCGTGTCTATCCTGATCAACCGTATTGAAGGTTATACGCTTACGCTGAATGACCTTATGAGTTCCCTCCGTCGCGGGTTCGATACCTCCAGGATCACTGCCGGTCTCCCGCTTACCGACACCTCCCTTGCGCTGATCAGGTACAATATTGCCAGTTTGGGCCGTACCCCCAACATCAACGATATATATACCAACAAAGTAATGCTGGAACAGCTGCAGCGAAAACTCACTTCCTGGCAAGGGGCACTTTTTTCCTATTATGAGAAGCTGAAAAATATTAATGATACCATCCGGCTTATCCGGGGAGATACCGCCATGCGGAATGTTCCGTCTGAGGATGATCTGTATGGATTTTACCTCGGGCAGGTGACTAACCTGGTGCTTAAATTCCGCCTGGTAGACAGTGCCAATAAAGCCAGTTTGATTAAGATAGGACTACTGCAAAACCAAGTGGCTAACCGTTATATTGAAGCCTCTAATCTTTATGAGGACATGGACTACCGCCTGCAGCAATTTGCCTCCAATATGTTTGCACGGGACTACCGGTATTTGTGGAAGCCTCACCGCGACAGTATCAACCCGCTTGAATTTTTCCCCGTACTGAAAAATTCGCTGCACAAAAGTACCAAGGTACTGGGCATCTTCTTTTCTATACAATGGCCTGTATTTTTTGTGTGGCTGTTGCTGGCAATATTATTTTCCTGGTGGGTATACAACAATATCAAACGCATACGGCATAACCATACAGAACAGGAAGGGGAAACCATCCTGCAGCATGCCCGGTACCTGTACCGCTATCCTGTAGCGTGTACCATTGTATTGATTGCTACATTATCTTCCGTACTATCGGTACGCTATCCCATTCTTTTTACAGAAATCACCTGGGGTTTAAATGTGATAGCACTAAGCTTTATTTTTCGCACGCATCTTCCTAAAACATTATTCAGAAGCTGGTTATTACTGACCGGCCTGTTATTCATTTACAGTATGAATAACCTGCTGATTGAAATCACCTATGCGGAACAATGGGGATTACTGATCGGTGCTGTTCTCTCGTTACTGTTGGGGAACCGGTTACTGAAAGAGTCGTCGCTCACCACCTTTGCCCAACCGAAATTTACCCGGCCGGTATTGATGCTGTTCATGCTTACCAGCGCCTTTTCCCTGCTCATGGTTATTTTAGCCAGGGTAGGCACCGCCAAAATAATGGGATCTACAGCAGTTGTGTGCACAGTGATGGCCCTGAGCCTGTTTATACTCGTGAAAATACTGATGGAGGCCGTGTACCTGCAGGTAGAAGCCAATAAAGATTCCAGCACCTTCATTTCCTTTATGGACTACCAGGAAGTGCAGAAAAAACTAAAAACATTCCTGACCATCCTCGCCTTTGTAGGATGGCTGGTGATTATATCGCGCAACGTTTATTTATACGATATCATTTACGAGGTTATTGCAGATGCCCTTTCCTCCCGGCATAAACTCGGCAATTCAGATTTTACTTTCAGCAGCGTCATCATTTTTATACTCGTGATATGGGTGGCCACTGTAGCTTCCCAGTTGATTGCCTATATGTTTGGCAACACAGGTCAGAGTGCCAATCCCAATAAAAAAACAAAATTCGGCTCCGCCTTATTGTTACTCCGCCTGGCGGTATTGGCCGGCGGTGTATTGCTGGCATTCGCCGCTTCCGGTATCCCGATGGACAAAATTACCATTGTAATAGGCGCCCTCGGTGTGGGTATTGGCTTTGGCTTACAGAATATCGTGAACAACCTGGTATCCGGTATCATTCTCGCTTTTGAAAAGCCGATAGAAGTAGGTGATGTGATAGAACTCGGTCCCCGTTCAGGCGTTGTAAAAGAAATAGGGATCCGCTCCAGCAAGATCAGCGCCTACGACGGCTCTGAAGTGATTGTTCCCAATGGCGACCTTATATCACAACAACTCATCAACTGGACCAGGACCAACCGGAATAAGCGGATCACATTGGCGATCGGCGTGAACTATGGCAGCAATATTGACCAGGTTACTCAAATTATCAGCTCTGCCTTTACCGGTCGTAAGGATGTACTCACAGTTCCGGCTCCTTTTATACAGCTGACCGACTTTGGAGACAACGCAGTGAATTTCAAGGTATACTTCTGGGTAGGCGATCTTGATAATGCGGGAAGGCTTCAAAACGAGGTGATGTCTTTTATCTATACGGCACTCAACCAGGCGGGAATTGAAATCCCTTATCCACAGCGGGATTTACATATCCGTTCTGTGGATGAATCTATATTAAAAAAATGGGATAAGCCTGCTCCCGGTGGTACGGCTTAAAAAAAATTTACAAAAAACGTTAGATTCATTTTGAATTTTCATTTTTAAGCTGTTATCTTTGCACTCCCGTTTTGGCGCAGCAGGCGCTACTGATAGTAGTTACAGCGTTGCGAACGGAGAATAAGGCGAGGTAGCTCAGGTGGTTAGAGCGTTGGATTCATAACCCAAAGGTCTCGGGTTCAACTCCCGATCTCGCTACAGGTAAAAAGGCTTTCAGCATTGCTGAGAGCCTTTTCCATTTAATATCCCCACTTTTATATTTATATCTTTTTTTTTCGTAATTATGTAACAGTAAATGTCTTGTATCATTGAACTATCAATGATTGATATTTTCAGCCCCACAGAATATTAGCCTTATCGATACTGAAGCCTGAAAAAATATTTCTTTTAGTATTTTCAAAACTGCAAAAGGATGGCTCACGACCCTAAATTGAATGTTTATACAATACAGCTAAAGGCTAGCAACAATTCACCATATAATAATAATCGATGGCTCTTTAGACACAAAATTAACCAAGCTAATACAACTCCCTTGACGGAGGGATTCATTATGGCCGAGATATTTGCAAAGGTGATTCAACAGTTAGATGCACCAGAAATGTATGCAGATGATGTTAATAAGAAATGTATGACTGCGAACCAGCCAAATATTAATGATAATAATGTTAATCCAAATATCATTTTACATAGTGAACAAAAAATCATTGAAGGGAAAATAGAAGGAGGGACATACGGGCGTAAGAGAAATAAAACATCAACGATAAACAAGGCGGAAAAGTCACGAGTTCAAGAACGAGACGCCATTACAGAGGATTTTTACTTTTTGCTTTATACACCTTTTAATTCAAGTAAGTCTGTGTTAATGATTCAATCATTTACTGATGATACTATTGATAGTGTCATGAAAAAGTTTTGGCAGAATTTTTTTTCATTTCCTACTGACTTTAATCACCCAAAAATAGAACGATATATTCCTAACTCAATTATAAATGATATCAAGAATAATTCAACTATTAGTAGTCTATCATTTACAACAGAGGTACTTGGGCAAACATTATTAGAAGATCCTATTATTCAGGAAGACCACGAATTTGTTGTAAAGGTCGAAATTAAGCCATTAAGGAATGAACTAACCGTTGAGGAGTATACCGGAATTATTGACCGCATCATTCATAAGGTACAAAGATTTTTACCTCAAAACGCGTTTAATAGAAGGACCGGAACATTACGAGATCGAGCCACTGACAGAAATTCTCAATTTGAAATTGGAACCGACTTCGACATACACCCTACAATTTATTTATCCAAACATATTGAACTGACTGGCCAAGAGTCAGATTTTGATAGGATTCGTGATTTTTGTTTTCGGTTATTAGAAGAGATTAAGACTGAAATTTATCCACAACATGCAGTACAAGAGCGTTAAATCATTATTAGTCCCCTTAATTAAAAGTGGCCAAGAATGGCAGTCTATAGATGTAAATGGTCAAATCAAAAAACCAAAATTATATCTTAGTAACATTCAGTGGTTTCTCTTATTTGTTGGAGCAATTGCTCTTTTGAAATTACCAAAGGGGTTCAGTCAAGATATCGTTGGCTATATAATGTCCGCTTTTGGAATTTCCGTTTCCTTATTCATGTCACTCTTAGTCAGCATATTTGATAAGTTTGAGAATACATCGTTTAAGATCGAAGGTAAAGGAGATCACGAAATAGTTAGACTTAAGCAAAAGAAAAATTTTTTCAAACGCTTTATATCAATAACTAGTTATCTAGTCATACTATCAATTGTAATTGTTGTTATGTGTAGCTTTTCTTATATTCTCAATCTTCCACAACGAAAACTATCCCCCGATAATTTTACTTTGTCTTTTAGGGAAATCGACATTTTTTTAACCATTAAGAGTAGCTTAATACTTTTATATAGAACTCTATTTAACTACTTATTGTTAAATTATTTATTACTAACTATTTTTATTACAAGCAGCGCATTTGAATATTACATGTCAGAAATTAACAGTAGAATAATTGAGGATATTGAATAATTAGATCATACTAAATATTTCTTGGTTAAATTACGAAATCTTATTCGGCCAGAAACCATCTGGTTAGATATTCCGCTTCTTTCCGATACAGGTAAAAATCCACAGATACCTTACAGTAAAGTGTTTGCGGATTTTCCGTTTGGGTATGATGATCGGTTTGTTGGTTGAATAAATTTTAAGGCCATAATTATACTCTTTCCACGCTTATTAATAACTCAACTCATTTTCCTTCTTTAGAATAATTAATTTACGCCTCATTATTAACCTTCCCTATAATCATTTATAGACACCAAAACTAGATTATGAATAAAGTCCCATTCCATACTTAGAAATATTAGAAAACCAAAATAATTACGAACGGGAAGTTTACCGAGAATTAATCGCGTTATTAACGATGAAGTAGTAGGGGAAATTGGAGAGAGGTTAATCAAAGAAATTAAGTGTGCCGACTTTTCATTTCGAAAGGGCCTTAAATCAAAGGAATGGGAATATTTAAAAACTAGAGCACAAGTAACCACTAAAATATATCTTAATGGAAGATATAATCATCTGATTGGCTCAATACTAACATGCAGTTAACATTTCCTTGAATCATGATGCCTAATAATACCTTTAAAACTGCTTCATAGAACACGCTGCAAACTCCTTTCAGTAAAGCATTTACGGTTTCCTATAAAACACCGTTACTCCCCTTTTAAACTCTTCACAGGGTTCATTAATATCGCTTTCATTGTTTGATAGCTGATGGTCAGCAAAGCAATCCCGGTGATCAGTAAAATGGCCAATACAAACATCCACCACTCCATGTCAATTTTATACGAAAAACCCTGTAGCCATTTGTTCATCATCCACCATGCCAGTGGCGATGCTATGAAGAACGCTATGATTACAAGTGTAATAAACTCTTTTGACAGCAAGGTGAACAGGGAAACAACACCGGCACCTAATACTTTCCGGATGCCAATTTCTTTTGTCCGCTGCTCCGCTGTAAACATGGCCAGCCCAAGCAACCCAAGGCAGGATATGAAAATGGCAAGAAACGAAAAAACGGCGGAAAGCTTGCTAACTACCATTTCGCTGTTATATGTTTTCTGATAGGCATCATCGGAAAAAGTATAAGTAAACGGAAACTTGGGATTCAACGATTTACAGATTCTTTCCAGGCTGGCTAACGCCTCTTTTGTTTTACCAGCTTCTGTGCGGATCAGTATATTTCCATAATTATCCTTCTCACCGTTCCATACAATAAGAGGATGAATAGGATCGTGTAATGATGAAAAATGGAAATCTTTTAATACCCCTACGATGGTGCCTTTTCTGCCCCACATACTCAGCGGCTTACCAACGGGGTCTTTATATCCGATTATTCGTAACGCTGCTTCATTCACCAGGTAGCCTGCGGAATCTGACGCGAAATCTTTAGACAGCTCCCTGCCAGCTACCATTTTCAAATTGAGGGTCTTTACAAAATCATATCCCACTGCCGTTTGAGTAAACATCTGGTTGTCACCCGGCAATTTGCCGTTCCACTCAATGCCCCAGGTGCTGCTGCCTATAGAAGTAGGCGCTTCCCCGATGCGCGACACCATCTTAATGCCGGGGGCATTCAGCGCTTCCTGCTTAAACACGGGATACCTGGCGGCCAGATCGCCTTCTATGGGCAAATAAACCAGGTTTTCCCTGTTGTAGCCCAGGTTGGTCTCCTGTATATATTTCACCTGCCTGGAAACAACGATAGTTCCTGTAACAAAGACGATAGACAGTGTAAATTGAACTACCACCAGTCCTTTCCGTAAATTGATATCACTGCTTCCCAATTTCAGCGTGCCCTTCAAAACGGCTAATGGCTTGAAAGATGAAAGAAAAACTGCCGGGTAACTACCTGCAGCCAAACCTGTAATGATGGTTAATCCCACCAGGCTGCACCAGAAATAAATATTTGAAAAAGGAAAAATGATCTGCTTACCACTGAGCTGATTGAAAAAGGGCAACAGTACACAAACAAGCATCAGTGCCAGCAGCACTGACAACGCCGTAACCAGCATTGCCTCGCTCAAAAATTGCCGTACCAGTACAGGGCGTGCAGCGCCGGCTACCTTACGGATACCAATTTCCCTGGCGCGCCTGGCAGAACGGGCTGTGGTAAGGTTCATAAAATTTATGCAGGCGATCAACAAAATAAAAACCGCTACTATGCTGAATAATCTTACATATTCTATCCTGCCGCCCGACAGGTAACCTGCCTTGAAATTTGCATGCAGGTAGCTATCACCGTAACGCTGTAGTTCCAGCTCCGCCCGGTAATTGGGATTATTATATTTAACCAGGAAATTCTTAATCTTGGCCGCCACCTTTTGAGGAACAGCATCTTTATGCAGTAAAATAATTGTATTAGGCCCTACATTTCCCCAGTCTTTCGCCCAGTTGTTTTCATGCAGGAAGCTAGACCAGTCAATAAGGCAATCAAACTTTGCGGAAACATATTGTGGCAGGTCTTTAAATACACCGGTGACAACCAGGTTATTCCTGTTATCATACCGGAGGGTTTTCCCCATAGCAGCAGCTGCACTGCCAAAAAATGACTTTGCCATCTTTTCCGAAATGCATACACTGCCAGGCGTATTGAGCACAGTAGCAACATTTCCTTCTATTAAGGGATAGCTCATCATTTTAAAATAGTCGGAATCTGCATAGCAGGCATCAAACTTCAAAATTTTATTATTTCCCTCAAAAGCAAACCGATCGGGGCTATCATCTATCCATGAAAAATTTGAAGCGTAGGCTATTTCGGGAATAGCATGCTTCATTTCATTCGCCAGCATGCCAGGAGTTTTATAACTGGCAAATACTTCTTTATCTACAAACTGCCGCTCATATACCAGGTAAAGCCGGTTACCCTGTTCATGGAAATTATCAATGCGTCGTTCATCCCATACCCATAATAATATCAGCAGGCTGCAAACCAGGCCAACAGTGAGTCCCAGGATATTAATAACAGAGAAGGCTTTGTTCCGGATAAGGTTCCGCCATGCCACTTTAAAATAGTTTCCAAACATAGTACAAAGGCTTTGACCGCTCTCTTACAGAAAACAATATACCAGTTCCCAATTAATTTAATCACAGTAAATTACACAGATGAAATTATATTCTTTGTTCACTTTCGGTACAAGTTGCTGTTCAGGAGCGGACGGACAGGCATAAGCAGCACAACCAGGAAAGTACCTGCTTATTTCTTCCATTTCTGCGCAATCTTTATGGCGGTATCTATCATGTAAGGTTCCCAGCCTTCAATTTGCCAGGCGGTATTTGCAAGCGAAGAGCAATTCAGTAACCGGATAGCTTCCTGGCAGGAAACAGCAGATTCCAGTATAGCGGAGAGTTCCAGCTGCTGATGATATAAGGTATCGTCTTCAATTACTTCTCCTGATACTACAGGACATAAAGGAGAAAAGGGATGAAGGGGAGATGATATACCGGGTGTGCTTTTCGTTTTTACAATGGCTTCCATCTTTCCAAAATCATTATAAAAAATATTCCTGCTTTCATCAGTGCCAAGTGCATTCCCCAGTTGTTCCAATACCACATATTTAAGATGGGGACAGCGCGATATTGTGTTTTCCAGTAAATAAAATACTTCGTCAGGAACCGCATCGTCATGCGTATCCCTTCTTACTTTTTTTACCGGGCTATTGGGCGCATCTTCCCAGCTACCACCGGAAATATGTATTTCTCTTACTTTATTCAGCGGATAGCTGGTTAGTATTTCTTCGAAGGGGATATTAAAGTTGTGGATCTGGCAATAAAGATTGTGCAGGTCGAGGATAATAAAACCATTAACGGGTTCCAGAAGTTGTTCCAGGAAATCGCCATGGCGTTTTACTTCGTCCGGAGAATAGGAAAAGGCCAGGTTTTCCAGTCCTACCGGACATTCACATGCTTCATAGATCCGCTTCAGCCGGTCTCTTCCAATATCGAGCGTGGATTTTGTATAGGGTATATTCAGCGGGGCGCCATGGTGAAAGTCTTTCCCCGTCATGAAGCCGAAATGTTCCGTTACATGATCAAACTGAAATTCTTCCCTGACCTTTTTCAAATGAGCAAGCCATTCCACCTGTTCCTTGCGCCACTTACCGGAAAAAAGGGAAAAGAATACACCATGACCAATGAGTCGTTTTTCACTGCTGTAAGCAGCCAGTAATTCAAGGAACCAGGATGGGATCTGTTGTACTTTAAATAACGCATCAAACGACCATTCGATGGCTTCCAGTCTTGATTCTTCCATTAACGGAAGACAGGCTGCGAGTATATTGGCGTCCAGGTTACAGGCTGCTGCTGATAAAATTTCCGGCACCTCTTGGAATTAAATGTAATTATAAAAGAAAGATCAACCCATTCCGCAAGCAGGACAACCGTCTGGCATGTTATACGGCTTTTTCACTTCTTCCTTCTTCTCTTTGGGCTTAATGGATTTATCCTTATTACAGGAGGTGGTTGTTTGAACAGTGATGCCAATCAGGATAGCACCGAGTAATGACTTTGGAAGTTTCATTTGATATTGTTTTAGGGATGAAAAGTTCTACAGTGTTTCAAAAAAAGGTTACTTGTTAAACGGAGCGCATGTTGAAAAGTTACAGTGAGGTTATTGTATTTAAGCAATAGTTATCGTGATGCCATTATCTTCAGACAGTCCCGCCATCAATGGCCTGTAAGCTATGCGCAGGGCAGGCAGCGGTTTTCTCAATAACACCAGCGATTTAAAAATAGCGCTGAAGAACAGTATGGCGATAAAGGGATATTCAGTGGCAGAATGGCATTATCAATTTACTCACCCCAAAATGGGCGCCTTAAATTACCAGCAGATTTCTGTTGCCCACTGGAAAAATGGGAAAATTATAAAAGAGCAACATTTATATAGCCTGTAGGGAGATGATAAACTGCAGGAGAGACCACTTCACCTGCAGTGAATGCTTAAAACTTAATAGTAAGATTGGCGGTTACCCTGGTTGGATTTTGTGCCGCCAGGCGGTTCGACCAGTATTTTTCATTGGTAATATTATCCACCTTCAACCCGATACGGTATGCGGGCCTGTCGTAGAACAGGGAGCCATCCAGTACTGTATAGGAAGGTATGGTGAATGCAAAGGTATTAGTGTTGGTTTGGAACGACTGGCTGCCGTAGTTTCCGCCAAAGGCAAAGCCGAGTCCTTTGGCTTCGCCACGCACAAGGCGATAGCTTACCCAAAGATTAGCGGTGGTGGCTGGTCCCGCTGCCGATGGCCGTAACCCCTGGAACTTGGCATCGGCCTTATCCATTTTACTTTCGTTATAGGCATAACCCGCAATGATATTTAACCCTGGAACCGGGTTGGCAATTACTTCCGCTTCAAAACCCCTGCTGAGCTGAGTTCCATTCTGGAGTGAGAACCCGCTGTGGGCAGGATCATCATATACAGAATTGGTAACGGAAATATCATAATAACTCAGGGTAGCATTTAATTTTTCATTAAAAAGATCTGCTTTAATCCCTCCTTCTACCTGGTTGGCCTGTTGCGGTTTAAAAGTGTTACCGTCAAAGTCAGTCCCGGATTGGTTCTGGAATCCATTCATATAATTGGCAAAAAGCGACATCCTGTCTTTAATCACCTGGTATACGATCCCGAATTTAGGCGATAAGGCAGTTTGTGTATAATTACCAACAGTAAGATCCTTAGCAGGGTAATAGGCACCAAGATTATGGTAATTATCCAGTCTTAGGCTGGCCATTACCAGTAACTGTTCCGTGATATTGATAACGTCTGAAAAATAGGCGCTGTAAGTATTTTCACGGTTACTGTCGAAGGCCAGGAATTTCAGTTTGGCAAACATTGGGGTTACATTATCCTTATTGAAATTATAATAGGCATCTCCCGGATTCCTGTAATTCAGGGCGGGCATATTTACGATAGTATCATTCCGGGAAGCGCGCAGGCTGTAAAAGTCTACACCTATCACAAGCCGGTTGCGCATTTTACCTATATGAAAATCGCCGATAAAGTTTTGCTGGATATCCGTACCGTAATAAGGATAGGTTTGAGAGGTAACGGCTTGCCGCAGCGTACTGTCGCTCAACATATTCAGCTGGGTAGTGAACCCGTCGGAAGTAGACCGGGTACGGGAAAATACGGTTTGTGATGTCCATTTGTCCGACAACTTATACTTTATCTGGCCAAAAACATTCATCTGCTGACTGGTGTAAAACATGGAGTTATTGGCGAAGGAAAGTTTATAAGGCATTCCCAGTTCTTCAACGCTATGCGCCTTTCCTTTGGTGTAAGGACTTAACCTTGTGGGAGAAGTAGCTTTATAGCCGCTCATTTCCACATCCAGTAAAATAGTGAGCCGGTCGTTTACCTTGTAAGAGAAACTGGGCGCCAGTAAGTAGTTTTTACTGAATCCGGCGTCCTGGAAGCTGCGTTCACTGTGAATAGCGCCATTGAACCGGAACAATGCTGTTTTTTGTTCATTCACCGGTGTATTGATATCCAGTGTGAGCCGGTTCAGATCCCAGCTCCCGCCGGAGTACGACACTTCCCCTTTGAAGCTATCGAACGGCTTTTTGGTGACCCGGTTAAACAAGCCGCCGAAAGAAGACAGGGTGCTGCCAAAAAGTGTGGCAGAGGGTCCTTTGATCACTTCTATGCGTTCAAGGTTAGCAGGGTCTACATTGGAGTACACGAAACTACCTACGCCATTACGTACAAGATTAGCGGTAGTGAAGCCCCGGGAAGTGGCGGAACTTCTTCCCTGGTTGTATACAATGGGAATGCCTGCCCCCGGGATATTTTTAAATGCACTGTTATAATCCGTTACCAGCTGTTCTTTCATCAGTTCCTTCCCAACGACGCTGTACACCTGTGGGTTTTCCAGGTTCCTCAGCGGCAGTTTGGATACATCCTCGCTTTCTTTTTTGGCAAAACGGTTTCCACCGGTGGCTACTACCACTTCTTCGAGGTTTTGGGAAGATGTTTTCAGTTCTATCCGGAGGAGCACACTTTTACCATTCACCACAGCAACGTTTTGCCTTATGGTTTCAAACCCCACCATGGATACTTCCAGCTCATAGTTACCATCGGGGATATTTTTAAAGAGAAATTCGCCGCTTTGATTGGTGATCATTCCTTTTGCAATGCCTTTCAGGATAACGGTTACGTTGGTAGCTGCGTGTCCGTCTGATGTGGTAATAACGCCCTGAATGGTGTTATTGGCTCCTTCGTCCGGCACCCCGGCGTATATCATTGTAAAAGGAAGCAGGAAAAAAGTAAGAAAAAGGTATGCCCTTGTCATGTTGGTCTTATCGTTTACGCCGCAAAGTTGCAGTCAGAAAAGACCAAATTATCTACTGTATCGGGAAAACGATTTACGAGATCGGGAAATAATTATTTTTCCACAAAGGCAACCCTTTTGCAGGCCGGCACTATATCCGCTACCAGCGGAGGTTCCAGCGCATGTGAGTGGCCTTTTGTATCAGGCACATTCCGGGTATAGACCACCAGCTGCCAGTGGAGGCTCCAACACATATAAGTAACCTTTTACTAAGCACATTTCTGGTAAACATAAGCCAACAGCTGGAGGTTCCAGCGCATATAAGTAACCTTTTGCATCAGGCACATTCCTGGGAAACATAAGCCAACAGCTGTTCCCGGCAAAAGGATGCTTCCTGATCAGCCTCAAAAAGTCCACCAGGATGACCATAAAAGGCAAATCCACGCCGTTACCCATTGAAGGGATTTGGGTAACAGGGCATCTATCTGATTAAAGTAAGAATTACAGGTGGGCAGGCGCAAAGTAACCGCGTAAAATCTTCACGGCAGTACCGATCTGATTTTTCACTGTTTGAATACTGGTGTTCATTTCCTCTGCTATCTCTTTATGGCTCTTCTGATCGTAATGTCTTAAACGGAAGGCGGTAGATGATTTAGGCGGCACTTTCTTTTTCAGCGCAATGTTCACCTGGCAGTAGATCTCTTTACTTTCCAGCGGATCATTTGGTAAAAAAGCCTCGTCGGGAATTACACAGGAAAATTTCCTTTCCCTGGTAATTTTGTTGAGACAGCGGTTGCGTACACTGGCGTAAAGATAACTCTTCATAATACAGGTACTGTCGCGGTTCTGGTAGTTAGCATCAATTTTCAGGAATAACTTCTTCTGCCAGAAATCCAGAAAAAATTCCTGGAGAACATCCTGTGCTTTGTCTTCGTCTTTCAGCATATCTGCTGCCAGCATCATCAGGATGCGGTTGTACTTTTTGTACACTGTTGTAAAAGCGTCAACGCTACCATTTTTGAGCAGCTCCAGCAGGACGGCATCTTGGTTGTTTTGTTGCATTCTCATTTCCTTTTTGAGAAACTGGTTTAGGAAAAATTATTGACGGTCCGATGTTAGAAAATCAAATTTTCTATGGTTTAACACGGTGGTTGAAAGTGGTTTATTTTGGATTCCCCTTCCCGAAATCCAGATTAAAAGTAACGCTATAAAACATCGGGAGTGGTTAATCCATTGTTAAGCACGAATGTTTTAGAAGTGCGAATATTCAATGCCATGGCGGGTTACAGACAATGGATATATTACAAAGAATCGTAAAAACGGAACCAAATGGTTACCTATAAAAAGAAACACCGAAACCCTGGAGGCAGGATTAACCAGTTGCCTACTGCACCCGGGCCCTGTGGCTGTAACAGGAAAGAGATAGAAACAGATGCCACCCAATGCGCCGACCGTGTGGCCGTAATAACGGAGAAGAGATAGAAACAACAAGATAAACAGCCTATACCAACGGCTGCAGAAAATCGCCGTCTACGATCAGGAGCTTTACACCACCTGTTGAAACAGAACGATGAACACTCTCGTTATCAGATACAACATAACTCATCCCTTCAGATAATTCAAAATTTTCACCGTTCTGTAACTCACTCACAAAAGCACCCTGCAAACAATGCACAATATGCCCTTTCTTACACCAATGATCCGCCAGGTAACCGGGAGAGTATTCCACAATCCGTATCCGTAACCCCGGGAACTGTAAGGTTTGCCACCATGCAGTGCCTTCTTCACCGGGATATGTTGTTTTCGGAATTAATGACCAGTCGATCGTCTGAAAAGGAATATTTATACCCATTGCAAAATATTTAACGTATACGGATATACGCTTCTGTAATTTCCTGGTTTACGTTTAAACTATCAATCTTTTCTATACCACGCTGGATCAGCGTGTCATGCTGCAAACGGAGCGTGAAGGTGAAATGCCTGTCTTCCCAGCTGCGGAAACTGCAATATTGTAAATGCTCTTCATATTTATCGCCCGTCAGCACATACGTACCCGCGCCGGATCCAAATATAGCCGTACTGCTATCGCTGCCTTTTGAAACATCATGCTGAAAAAAAGCAAAGTGACTGCCATTAAAGATCTTGATCATTTCCTGCCCTTTTACCGGGTAAGTATCGGTGGTATCCCCGTTCCTGATCATCTTACTGTAAGCCAGTTTCCAGGTGCCGGTTAAAGGCTGGTCAACAGCAGCTTCCGGAGATTTCGTGTCTGCACAGGAAACAGCTGTCCAGGCAATAATACCGATAGCGGCAGGTATTCGTAGGTTCATAACATTTAGATTTCTGATTGATAATTCTAGGATGGTACTATTTCACAAGGTTAATAAAAAGATGTTGATTTTTAAATACCGCTGAAATAAAAAAAGGGGAGCAACATGCTCCCCTGATTAAAAACTATTTCTATTACCTGATCACCTGCAACTGATCGCTGCCTGCCGGCTTGTGCAGCAACAGGTTGTATATCTTGTACTTATTGTCTGTAATACCTGCAAGGGCCGACTCTCCTCTCAACTCATCATCTGTCCGGAACAGTCCTACTACCCTGCCATCTCCAAAAAACCTCAGCTCATAATGCTCCAGTGGCAACATCTCCAGGTGATACGCCTTAATCTGGTCAAACCGGTTCCAGGTTTCTGTTGCATCTGCAGGCTTGTTCTGGAAATAAGCCTGCTCAGTTTCAAGCTCCCGGGTATAGATCTGCTCCGCCACTGCATTCATATTACCATCTGCCATCAGTTTGCGGTACTGGTTATAAAAGTTCAGTACTTCCCTTGTGAGCTTTGCCTTGTCTTCCTTCCGGAGATCCTGGCTCTGGCTCCATCCTTTCAGCTGGTAAGGCACAGATGCTTCAAAAACACCTTTAAACTCCAGGTAAGGCACATTATCCAGGTTTATTTCAGGCATCTTATAATAAAACAGCTGTTTATATTCCTTTGGTTTTTCTTTTTCCTCATCGCCACTCATTACTTTCACTTCGAGGCCACAGTTCTTCGCCAGTAAGAATGAATCCATTTTATCGTCGTCATCTACTTTGGGGAATACCCTGATAGTAATGGTTTGCTTACCGCTTTTCAGAATATTGGGAGATACAGGCCATACTGCACCGCCCTGGTTCCCGCTGCCAAAGTCTGAATAAGCCGGCATATCATTGACCAGGATCTCATACGTGCAATTGTAACTGTTAAAGTCCAGGATAAACCGTGGATTATAATCGTATTTCTTCACCAGTTTATAACTGTTCAGATATTTTTCCTTAATACCCTGATTCATGCTTTCTTTTTTTGCATTTGTTCCCTGCCCGCAACTGTGCAGGCCGATCATTAGAATTAATAAGATGATAACTCCCGGTTTACTCATCCGTCGGACTCTTTTTTTGTTAAGTATATTTTTTTTAAAGAGATCTTTTTCTCGTCGATACCGATTTCAAAAGACGCTTTGGGATTGGCTTCTACCAGTTTATTATATTCGGCAGGCTTTTCCGGTTCTCCTTTTTTCTTCTTTACTTCTTTTGTTTTTTCTCCAACATTCACTTTGGCTTCTACATACCCTTCAATTTTTATGCCTTCAAAAATCAGGTCAAATCCGACAAATAACCCCGCAGCATCAGAACCAATCCTGGCCTGTAATCCCAGACCGGAGCTTCCTTCCAGCCCTATCCCCAGCGCCACCACAACTTTCACCTTAAATGCAGTGGCTGATTTACTAAGATACAGCTTACATTCCAGCTTCACCGATACTGCAGCCCCACCTTTTATCAGGTCTTCCTTCTTTTCAGAAGCACCTTTTGCCCGGGTGAACACATTCCCTCCCACCGTATTGTGTTTAAAAGTAGCCTCCAGGTCTATTTTACCGGAAATGGTGACACTAATATCCACTTTACTGTCGTCGTCCGCACATATATACAGGAGCGCATCCACTGCTTTCAAAATAGCGTAGGCAATCGGGTGCCTGCGGCAAAGCAGTTCCAGGAAATCCCATTTCAGATCAATGCCCACCAACGGTTTGGCATCCAGTTTTACCAATACGGTTCTTCCGGCTCCCCATAGCTTGCTGTCGCCGTTTTCAGGCGGCATGGTTTCATAATACCAGGAAGCGGCCAGGCCCAGTTTGGGAAATTGCAGCTCATATTCAAACGGCTTGCGCTGCATGCGTTGAATGAGACCCTGGATGTTCTTATCGGGATTCGTTTTGTTTTTATTGATAAACTCATCGGGATCTTTTCCATCATCGCCACCGGTATCTGCTTTGGTAGTATGATCACCATGGATGATGTTCCTAAATTCCTTTACCAGGTTCCACCCCGCCTTTAATACGTTGTAGTATTTGGCAATCATATCCTCGATGGGGTCCACACTCTCGGTATCGTTATTCCATTCTACCTTGATGGAAAAATCAAATTCTTTCAGCAGTTCTATCAGCTCCGCAAATTTACCTTTAGATTTAACGGGCGTTGGCGGCGCCTTTTTATCTTTGGGCAACGCAAACATCTGACCAAGCTCAGTGCCCAGTTCTTCATTGTGCCGGTCGAGCGTGGGCGTGGGTTTGCTCCAGCGCCCTTTCGCCGCTTCTCCTATTTTTTCCACGTTTTCCAGGCGGTTCATGGTAAAACGCTGCAGGGCGTTCTTGATCCCTTTTCCATTATTAGCTTCCGCGAACTTGGTTTTCAGTGCATCAAAGTCGGCTTTCTCCATGTTAAATGCCAGCGCCGCCGTCCATTTGATATCGGGGTACACCGCAAAATCGATGACATGCTTCCAGCGGCAGGTTTGGATGGTTACCGGGAAATGGTCGGCCTGTGCTTCGGGAATCCATAAGTAGCCCAATATCCGTTGGAATTGGATATGATTATTTTCATCAAAGAAGGAATATTTATACTGTGCATCAAACTCCAGCTCTTCATCAGATACTTTTATCACACCGGAAAAAGAAGCATTGGTATCTCTTTTGAATTTATAATTATTGGCCTTTATTTCGAACTTCCCCTTGGCGGCGCTTTCCTTCTCCGGTTCACGCTTTACGCCAGCTTTAGGATCTTCTTTTTTATATCCTTTGGCGCCAAAACTACTTATGTCAATTACATGATCTTTGTGCTTGGGCGTTGCGGTACATTCATCTTCATGCGTTACCAGGCTTTGTACACTGAGCTTAATGGTTTTCTTGGCCGTTTCACTTCCGGCTACTATGTTATAGGTAAGATTTTCCGGGGGCTTGAAATCGAGCACATTTTCATCAAATATGGTTTGCACACCGTCTTTGTCTTCCACGGTGATCATGCCATACTTACACGGTTGGAACTTCCTTGTATTTGTTGGAATATCACCTGCCAGCACCGGTTTGTTACCACCGTACATCAGGGGAGATTCTTTTACCGCGGGATCTTCCTTTACGCTGAGAAAACACTTCGATAACGTTTTAGTGATCTTACCATCTCTTGTTTTTATAATAGGATATATTTCCAGCACTTCGCCTGCACCCGGTTTCCAGAGATCGTCCAGGAAAACATCTACCACTATTTTCTGCACAAAAGCCTGGTAGTGGATAGAACCCGCAGCTACTTTCATATCTTTCCCTGATTTATCTTTTACCACGTAATCACTTACCTGCAAAGCCTCTCCACGTGTGGTTTCGTCCTGCAGGATAGGCATTATTTTCACCTGCCTTGTAAAATATTTGATGGCATCGTCGGGCGTTTCTTTTCCTTTTTCTATCTGGGCTACTCCGGCTGTCCGTTCCCAGGGTGGCAGATCGTCGTCGGCACTGGCAGTATCATTGTCCATCAGGAAGATCCTTAATTCCTGCCCGTACATGGCGCGGGTATAGATATGCAGTTGCACGCTTTCCCTGAACTTTTTACTGCTGCCCGTAATTATTTTGCCATCGTTGTTAGCGGCAAACTCTCTCCATTCCGCCGAAAGGATCGCGGGCTTTCCGCGCGCTGCAACGAAGTAGCCATGCGCCGCCGAGTTAGTTGGCTCCTGTCCTTCCAGCACAGGTTCCAGCCAACCCAGGCCGCCGCCTTCCACAATTTTTGGAAAGTTCGGATATACCAATGGTCCTTTCAGTGTGTCGTTTACATCTGTTTTCTTAAATGTAAGCGTGCGCAACATGGACCAGATCCAGCGATAAGGCGTTTTGTCGCCCTCCGGTGCTTTCATGGGAATAGTGACCTTCATGGGCGCCGGCGCGTTTTCCACCATAGTAATGATACGCTTCATTTCCGCCCGTACCGTTCCGGCTTCATTCAATACGGCAGTAGACGTTTTTACATCTACCGATCCTTTTGCTGCCGGGATGGTGACTACCAGCTTTTTATTATCAGACATGGCAACTATTTTTAAAACGGTTGTCCCTGTGGAAACCGGATCAGAAATAAATCTTCTTCTACTTTTTGTACATCCATCATAGGGTTCAGATGTGTTTGTACTTCTTTATCGGCTTTCTCTGCATCTTTCTTTGTCATATCGGCTGTTTGCCCGTGAAAAGTGATGGAGATACAGTCTTTTCCACCAGTAGCACAGGTCCCTTTGCTGTCTTCCAGTAAAATGTAGGCATCTCCCGGTAATACTACTTTATCATAAAACCCGCTCCATTCAGTAACAGATGGTGTACAGGGGTTATTATTCTTTTTACTGCAACTACCGAAAGTATTGGCTTCAAACGGCTGACCAATATCCTTCGTATTCGCCAACGGCTTTTCAGCACCGTCTTTATCGTTGATATAATGTACCTGCTGGCTCTTCACTTTCAGCTTATCGGGGGTGGTGCCAAACTGGCACTTACAAAGGGCGCCCTGGCAAACCAGATGTTTTTCACTCATAGCCTTTTAATTTTCTCCGCGATTGAAAAAGAAAGAAAAACGCTTTTTCTTTTTAGCCGCCGGTTCCTGTTCCGGCAGCAGTACCGATAAAACCGGCGCCTGTGTTTTATCTTTCTCCCGTAGATGATAGATAGTGAATGTTACTTTTTTATCCTGACCGGGTGCAAGCGCTAAACTGCATTCCCCGGTGATAGCATTGATGGAATAATCTGTTTGATATAGCTTATAACTGATCTCCGCCTGGCCTTTTAAAGGTGTGTGAATACCCTGCAACTGCCGCGACAACGGGATTTCCTTTCCTGCCGTGATATCTTCCACACTACGCAGATCGCTGCAATTCCCCTTCTGTTGTAATACCAGGCTACCGCTCGCCGTATTATGCTGCACCGGTTGTTGTGTAACATTAAATAACACCGGTGTTGTATATGGCATTACCGGTAATGCCGCGGTAAGTTCACGTTTCATAATATCACTACCAGGCTGGTACAGGTCCGCAAAATAAAGCGCCATAAACCAATCGCGGCACAGCGACTGGTAAATATGCGGCTCACTGCTTACCGCAAGATCCATATAGGATATGATCTGCTCCGTAACTTCACCTGTATAATATTGCTGTAATGCAGGTTTCGTACCTTCCCAGGCAGCCGCTATCTGCGCCTGGTTGGCGATACCGGTGAACTGCCCGGCACTGTTTACCCTTATATGCAACGGATACAATACTTTACCGCATTGTTCCGCAAGTTTATCTATCATCTTTTCAGGCGCCTGGTTATTGATGTATACCTGTCCTTTATTAATTTCAAACAGGAACATATCACCGGGCAATCTTTTAGAACAACTAACTGTTATTTCATAGCTGATCACCTGTTCTATGCCTGCCGACTGAATAACATAGGTAACGCCATAAGTTCTGCTGAGATGTACCGGGTTAAACCGGAAAGAACGATTATTCATATCGGTATGGCTACTGTTTTTTTCTTCCTTCCGTAATCAGCTGTGCAACTGCCTTTCTTACATTTTTCACGTAATTCCTGATGCCCGCGGGAATACGGCTGGTATCCCCATCTATCTGGTACGAAAAACCAGGTCTGTTATCAGCGAAACCGATATCCACTAATACTACGGGCTGCTCGCCACAATAGAGGCATCCCCAGCTATAGGTAGTAGTGCCGGCGGTTAACAGCAGGGGCGGGATGGAGTCCAGTATAAAACGGTTCCGCTGCCATTGTGCAGCAGATAACTGTTGTACAGATGAATCAATTTTCACACCAGTGGTATCCAGCCAGTAGCGTTCCAGGGCATCGGGCGTAATACGGTATTTCACACGGATACTGTTGGAAAACACGCCGAAATGCACCCAGGCCACAGAAGTAGATGGAGACTTCGTTTGTGCCGGTAGTATATCCATTACCGTTAGTATCAATAAAAGGGTAAGCAAACTGCCGCGCATACTAATAATTTAAAATTAAGCTCCGGTCCTGTCTCATAATATCCCACTGGAATTTGAAGAAAGAACGCATATTGTCTTTGGCATTATACGGGTTCAGGTTCCCGTTTGTTTGCCAGGTATAATCCATGATATTGTCGGTATGCCCCTGGTAAAATGTATAAGGTGGCGGTTTAAGCCCGGCCATAGGCGCGCCTGCGCTGAATGTATGCTGAAGCCCCAGGGAGTGGCCGGCTTCATGCAACAGGGTACGCCGCTGATTCAGCCCGCTGAGGAATACCACAAAGGCATTTCCCCATACAAATTCTTTGATCACATCGCCATTATCGGCGGCAGTGAGCCCATTAAAGTTCGCTGGCAGATCTGTGAGAAAAATATAGGTCCGTTTATTGGCATCGGCATTAATACGGCCACCATTCGGTTTGTGCTGTCCGTATCTTTCATACAGTTTAATTACATCTTCAAGGAACTGTTGTTCGTTAAACGATGCAGACCCTCCCAATACATTATTCCAGTAACCGGTAACAGTGCTATCCGTAAAAGGCAGTACCCCTGTTTCGAAAATAGTATCTGTTTTAAGTTCAGCCCGGATGAGCGCCTGGTTATAGGAAGCCCTTTTGAACTGGTATTCCAGGTCCTTCACCAGCTGCTGATCGATGGAAGGAACACTGTTGGCCTGTGTACCCACTTTCACCAGGATCAGTTCCATTTTCGGAATGATGTGATTGTTATACACCATCAGCTTGCCCACTTCTTCTTTTTTGTTGCCCAGCTTTGCAAACACCTTTATTTCTTCATGCTGCTGCAGCGGGGCATTGGTATTTACCACGTTCACGGCTCCTTTCAGCGTATAGTATTTAACCTTTACACCACCTGGCCGGTAACGGGTTTGCAATCCGCTTCCCATTACTGCGGCAATATTTATTTTCTGCGGGGTTATTTTGAGATTTGGATTTTTTGATTCGAAGATGATCTCTGTGCCATCACTGATCACTTCTTCTATTTCTTCCAGTTCGAGATCCAGCCTTGCGCCATCTTTATTCATGGAAGAACCGTACCTGAACTGTTGCGAAGTAGTGTAAGGGAACAGTGACAACCACGCAGGATAATAGTCCATGCCATATGGCTTCACAGGGTTCTTCACATCTTTCAGGTATTCGCTTTTAGCTGCAGCAACATCGCTTACCAGTGGTACAGTGCTGTTACAAGGCTGGTTATTATTGTCGCGTTCAATGTAGTTGATGGCGTAAATGTATTCGTCCCTTAGCCAGTCGAACCCATACTCCCCTTTGTACCCTGCCGGGCGCCTGAAGTGTACCAGGAACTTTTTCAGCTCCTTCTCTTTTGTTTCCGGTGCTTTATACTGGTCATAGATAATTTTTTCTGTGCTCCGTAATTTTACCTGGCTGGCGGCATTTAAGCTGATATCTCCGTTGGTAGCATAGGTGGTTGACAGTTCAGAACTTTCAACAATTGATTTTGCTATTGAGATGATACTTCCCATCTGTGGCTGGTTATGTGGGGTTAAAACATTTTCGCTTTGTCGCCGCTTTTATTCACGATCTGTTTGGCGCTATGCATTTCAATATTTTCCTTGGTACTGTTCATGCTTACTTTCTCCGCTGTTTTCTCAATGCTTTTAGCAGTGCGCTGAAGCGTATCATCGGCCACTTCCTTAATATTGGCGGCGAGCAGGCTGAAATCTTTCACCGCGGTTTGCGACAGGTTTTTACCGGCGCTCACCTGTATGTTTTCTTTTGCTGTAAAGCTGATGTTTTTTGCGTTGATCGTAATATTTTCCATGGCAGCGATGTTGATGCTTTGGGCGCTGGTATCCATCGTTACAATATTCCCGGATTTGTCTGTGATGGTAATACTTTCTGCCCCGTCTGTATCATCCAGCTGGATCAGGTGCCCGCTGCGGGTTTTAATCACCTTCAGGTTATTCTGCGCATCACCAAAACCCGTTTTGGCGTTCCCGTTATACACGGCGCCAAGTACCACCGGCACTTCGGGGTTACCGCCTTCGAAATCTACCCATACTTCTTCCCCCGTTTCCGGTATAAAGTAAAACCCTTTGTCAGCGCCTCCATGCGGGGATACCAAGCGTAACCAGGGAGTGGATCCCTGTTGTTGCCATTGGAATTTTACCCGTACGCGGCCCAATCCTTTAGGGTCGTTATTATCTGTTACTACAGCGCTTTGCGCTTCACAGAAAGGGATGCTGTACAGGTCTACCACCGGCATAGCGGCAGCAGCCGGGATTGCTTCAAAGGTATTTTTATACAAACCGTTTTCCGTGCAGTAGTGTACGAGCTGTGTTACCAGAAACTCCCCATGATGTTCATTGGAAAGTACCGATTCATTCACGGTAATGATATCCCCGATACGTAGTGCACTCTGCTGACTGGTGCCTTTGAGCACTGCCATCTGGGAAAGCCGTCCTTTTTTCTGCGCTTGCGTGTACTTGTCCAGCTGCGACTTTGCGCCGGTACCAAATGATTGATTCAGTTTATACTGCGATGTTTTTTTATAAAGGCGTTCACTTACTTCTTTCAGATGACTCGTATATATGTCGGTGTTACCCGGCGGTACAGACAGGGTATCGTTGCTTACCGCCTGGTTTTGCCGGTAATCATATCCATGCAGGCGGCTGTTATTTGATTTCACAGTAAGATCAAGGTTAAACCCGATCAGGTCTACCTGGTGTGTAAGTGTTGTTTTCTGGGGCCGGTAATTTCCAAAGATCACTTTTTCTCCATCATAAAAAAACCATTCTCCAAAACGGGCGGCCAGCCGCTCTATAAAACGGTAAGTAGTTTCTTTATACTGAACAATATACTTCAGCGTATCTGAATGCGCCGGATCTACTGCAGGTGATTTGGCGTAAGGTCCGCATCCTTTCAGGGCTTCAGTTACGATGGCCGACAAATTTTTCTGCTCATAACATGCAATGCTTTCATCATCTTCCAGCAGGATGGTAACGCTGTGTCCTTTGATCACACAAAAGCCGTGTGTACCATCACTCTCCTTTCCCATGCTGATACCATCAACGATACCATTAAAATTCAGCGGCTTGTATACAGCATTTGATTCAACAGGTTTTACAGAGATAGATATTTCCTTGCCCAGGAACTCCTTACCGGCATTAAACAATCCTTTTCCCAGTTTAGTGAGCCAGTCGTACCCGATCATGATTTCAAAACTATGATGGCCATGGATAGTTTGATGCAGGGCAAGGGAATGAAAAGAAGTAAACTGATGATCACCAATAGTAAATGAGGTGTGCGTATACAATGACATTTCGCAGCTTTTACGGTTTTAAATATGGTTGTTATCTTTTTAACACTACAGGAATGATATTGGATAACTACTTTAAAAATTTGGAATTAATACCTGCTGTTGTTTTCAATGGGTTAAAACACGCAACAGCAGATAGACATGGTTCTATAATCAGGAACTAATATACAACAAGTGCCAGAATTTCAATCACTCCCAAGCAAAAAAATAACACCACCATGCAATGAAACAAAAGAGCTCTGCCGTTAGGCGATATAAACAGGACCCCTAATGTTTAACACTACAAATAATTGCCTGATATCCCGCCGGCGCTCATTGCTGCTGTTACTTTTCATGTTTCCTGCTATAGCCCTCATCTTCCTGCGAAAAAAATTCCGGCTATAACTCTGACCTGGAGCCCTTCGCTATAACCAATACCAGCTTCGCGATTCACGGGAATAGCATCAAGGATCAACTTATCTAGGAAAAATGTAACTGGACTTGATGCGCCGATGTTTGCAAGCGGCTTTTGTGATATAGTTCCTATCCGCGCAACATTATTACAACATCATCTTCCAAAAAAAATTGCAAACAGCAAGCAAGCATTATCAGTGTTAAAAAATCCGGGTAATTGTTAAACGAGAATGCTACTACCTGGAAACAGGTATAAAATAGCCGGTTAACTATCGTATGAATAAATACCATCTGTAATTTATCATGTAAACTTTATAAAATAACGATTAATTTAACCCCTCTTTCCCAGAGCAAATTATACCGGGCGGACCTGGTAACTTATATAAATTTAAAACCGAAATAATGAATCTGAAAGGATGGATACTTGCCTGCATAGCCACCACAGCGGGCATGGCAACAGCGGCGCAGAACTATAACCTGCACTCGCCCGATGGCAAAACAACCATACGTATATCCGTAAAAGATAGTATACAGTATTCTTTGTTGTACAACGGGAAACCGCTGCTCCAACCTGCCACCATCAATGTAGCTACCTCCGTTAGTGCTGGCGGCAACTGGAAAGTGGCTGGCACCAAAACATCGTCGGTAACGCAAACCCTCCAACCGGTAGTAAAACAAAAAAGCACGTTTATTGAAGACCATTATGCCCAGTTGCAGATCAATTTTAAAAATCATACCTCGCTGCAGTGGCGGGCATACAATAATGGTATTGCATGGCGCTGGCTGATCAACAACAAAGGCAGCTGGCAGGTAGTGAATGAACAGGCTGGTTTTGGCTTCCAGCCGAAAGACAGCGCCTGGTACCCGGTAGAAAGCGGGTTCTTTTCCCACAACGAACGTCTTTATAAAAAGCTGACAGTGGATAATATCCGCGGGCAGCAAAGCCTGGCCAGCCTGCCGGCACTGTTCAGCATAAATGGCATTAAAATACTGATCACAGAAACGGCCCTCCTGAACTATGCCGGCATGTGGCTGCAAGGCAATGGCAGCAACACCCTGGAAGCAGTATTTCCTCATTACCCTATTGATAAAAAGATCACTTCCGATCGCGATGAAGAAGTGATAAGCAGGGAAAACTTTATCGCCAAAAAAGAAGGTGCTACCCAACTCCCCTGGCGTATTGTAATGATCGCACCGGAAGACAAAGACCTGCTGGTAAATGAACTTCCCTATCAACTGGCGGAACCCTCTGCGGGTGATTATAGCTGGGTGAAGCCTGGTAAGGCTATCTGGGACTGGTGGAATGATAATAATATTTACCAGGTAGATTTCCGGGCCGGCATCAATACCGCCACCTATAAATACTATATCGACTTCGCCGCTAAATACAAACTGGAATACGTAGTGCTGGACGAAGGCTGGAGCGATACACGCAATCTCCTGAAAACGGTACCGGACATTGATATGGAGGAGTTATCGCGCTATGCGGCCTCCAAAAATGTAGGCATCATCCTGTGGACAACCTGGCTGGCGCTGGATCAGCAGCTGGATGGAGCAATGGACCTCTTTGCCAAATGGCATATCAAAGGAATTAAAGTTGACTTCATGCAGCGCGACGACCAACAGATGGTACAATATTATGAACGGGTAGCGAAAGCCGCTGCTGCACATAAAATGCTGGTCGACTTTCACGGCGCGCATAAACCGGCAGGATTGCAACGTACATACCCCAACGTTATTTCCTTTGAAGGCGTATACGGAATGGAACAAAGTAAAGGCGACCAAAGCAAATCCATTGCACCGGATCACAATGTTACTTTCCCCTTTATCCGTATGGCCGCTGGACCGGCAGATTATACTCCCGGCGCCATGCTGAATGCGCAAAAGAGAGACTGGGCGCCTCATTTCAGTAATCCAATGAGCATCGGTACCCGTTGCCATCAGCTGGCAATGTACGTGGTATATGAAAGCCCGCTGCAAATGCTGGCCGATAACCCTACCCACTATTACAAAGAACCGGAATGTATGCAGTTCCTGCAGGCGGTTCCCAGTGTATGGGATACCACTATTGCCTTGCAGGCCAGCGTGGGCAATTATATACTTACCGCCCGTAAGGCGGCCAGCGGCGACTGGTACGTAGGGGGCATGACTAACTTCACCCCACGCACCTTAACGCTGGATTGCTCTTTCCTGCCGGAAGGCAACTATACCATGCATGTCTGGAAAGATGGTATTAACGCCGACAGGAATGCACAGGATTACAAAATGGAAGAGATCACAGTAAACAATCATTCAAAAGTACCTGTGGCGATGAACGTTGGTGGTGGATGGGCTGCGAGAATTATAAAGCAACCATAAAATAACATTGCTGATAAATCATTTATATTAACTTTGCAACCATGAACCGAAATTGGCGAATAGCGGATTTTGCCGGATAAAATCCGTTATTCGCTTTCCTTAAACTGTTCCAGCACAGTTCCTATTTGCAGCATATATTTTCCATAGGTTTCTTTGATCCAGGCTTCCATAATAATAATTACCAGCGATACCAGGGCCACAAATGCTGCCGCCACCGTGATGGCAAGCCCTTTGTGATCAATGGCCCTCGTAAGTAATCCTCCAATGTCGCTGCTTTTGTTGCTTACCGCATACATCACACCAATCACCATCGCAAAGGGAAGCACAATAAAGGTATATGCTTTGTACATTTCAATGTTCAGCTTTGCCTCATAATACAAAACATATAAACTATCCTTTGAGTTAAGCGTATTTGTATCAAGCCTTTTATAAAAAGTTCTGAACTTATAATAGTACTGAACAGAGATAGCCATTACTACCAGGTATATTGCATAAAAAGGGATGATCATCACTGCATTAAGCGGGAAAATTATTGGCAAAAAGGCGGCAAGCACCAGGCTGGCAAGTTGTGCAAAAAATTCTTTGTGCATGGTTTTACGAAGTTTTTCCACCGGCAATTGCAACCTTTTCAACTGATCAACGCTGGAAGGAACCACTACTTTGTCACCCTCGTTATCGTTGTTCCATACAGATTTAATATCATCAAAATTCATAACCTTGTTTTTTAATCAGTTCTTTTAATTTGTCTTTTGCCCGGCTAAGTTTAACTCTTGCGTTCCCTTCGGAGATGCCCAGGTTTTCACCGATTTCTTTATGAGAATAATTTTCGAGATGAAGAAAAACGAGTGCCTTTTCTAACCTTTCGAGCTTTTGTACAGCCCTGTAAAAGTGCGACAGCTGCAGTTCTTTGGTGGCTGTTACATTTTCTTCCATGGCAATGTGCTCAGGAATAGTATCTGTAACACTCACTTTTCTTTTTTCTTTTTTAAAGAACACCAGGGCGGTATTCAACGCCACCCTGTACATCCAGGTAGAGAAACGGCTCTGATGCTGAAAGGAATCATAAGATTTCCATAGCTGGTAAATGATTTCCTGCGTAAGATCCTGCTGGTCATCTTCAGCATCCATATACATCCTGGAAATCTTATGGATAATTCCTTTGTGAGCTTCTACCAGTTCAAGAAATTCTTTTTCCTTGCTTTTCAAACGGTGATAGCTTTAATTCAAAATAGGTTTAACGGTATATCCTTTCTCTCTTAATAATTTAATCAATCCTATAGGGCCTCCCAGGTGTGCGCCACCTACTGCAAAGAAAGTGCTTTCCTGTTTCATCATACCGGGCATTTTTTCCACCCAGTTCTTATTCCTCACTTCCAGCATCCAGTGAATGGCATTTTCATCCATTTGGTCCGGGGCGGTAAGGAGCGCGTACATATCGTTAAGGTTCTCTGCTTTATAGGCGGCCACCAGTTTATCGGTGTTTGTGCTGCTGCTGTCGAAAGCTTTTACCTGGTCTACTACCTGCTTATCAGTATACGATTTCAACAGGTATCCCACTTGTTCTTCCAGTCCTTCCAGGTAACCGATATTCTTTTTATCGGCCTGTGTCATTTCTATAAAAGTAGTTTCATAAGACTTCAGCTCCTTACATGGAAATGATTTCATAGCCAGCAGCGAGATCGCCGCCACCAGTTGATAGTTTTCAAACGGCGCTAATGGTATACCGCATTTTACTTTCAGTATGGAATCTACAATATGGTAATCAGCAGCGGATAACCTTTTACTTAAGGGGATATCGGTGGCCATTGCTTTAGCCATTATCGTATTAATGTTGGGGTCGAGGATATTAGCCTCAATCACCAGCTGCTCCGACTGGTGTAACGCCTGCTTTGTTTTCTCCGTTACTTTAAAATCATTCTCGCAGATCATATGAATGGTGCCATATAAATAAGATGGCTTAGCCAGCCCATTGCCGCTGATTTCCCACAATAATGATTTATCCTGTGCAGATGCCTTACCGGCAAATAAGCCGGTGATTACAAATATAGCTGCTGTAATATTTCCGAAGATGTTTTTCATGTGCTTTTGATTTTCTTTCAGATTAGTAGGCCATAGAATCATTTCGTTACAGAATATCTAAAAAAAACTTCGTATCCGCTACTGTAAAGAAAAAGCCTGCTTTCCAGCAGGCCCTTACGTATAAAAAAGAAATTCAGTTAATCGGATGGCAACTCGGATCGCCGGGTAACGAGATGACTCAGGTTATGTTGAATCATTTTTTCCAACAGATCGTAGCCTGCGTTGGGCCGGGAATGGGCATATTCCCTTTCCAGTTTGGTGATAGGAGCCAGCCAGTACAGGTTTACTTTATCACCATATACGGCTGGCAGTTCTATAGAAGGACCATTATATAAAGCCGATGATACCACTACGCTTTCGAAAGGCGCCGGCAGTTCATCCGAGCTTACCGTATGCCCTTCGCCCAGCCAGGTGATCTGTTTCCAGGGCCGGTCTGCCATACCGGACATCAGGCCGGCCATTGCCATGATCTCTTTATCTGTAAAGTCTTTTTTGCTTACTGCCATTGCCAGTTCCATACGGCGGAATCCAGGGGAGCGGTCGCTGTATAACAGTTCTACCCAGGGCATGGGACGGATGCTTATTCCCAGGGTAAGGAGGTATACCACGTCGTCTTTTTCGAATTTGCCCAGCGCCATGGGAGGCCATTGTCCACCGTCGATGGCATAATACTGCTGAATGGGTCCAAATACCGCCTCATAGGCTTTTATATACTGGTCCTGCAAAATGCTCCAGGTTTGGCTGGTTTCGTCTTCCCAGTCTTTCCAGAAAGCAACCGCCTGGTCTATCCGCTCATACATGGCGTTGGCGCCACGCTTACCGAGTGGCATCAGCCGGTCGTTTTCTCCGGCGCCTGTACAATCCGCTGCATAAGCCACAGCATGTTCGTCGTTATAAAGGCTCCAGCCGGGTATTACACCCAGTATTTCATTGTCGTATAATACCGCTGCTCCATCTCCCTCTTCCATCCATACAATAGTGATCCGTTCTTTTTCCAACGGTTCACTGCCCTGGGGATGCCTGCAGTAGGCTGCTTCCAGCATGGGCGCCATTCCTTCTTTCATGGCGGCCACATCTTTCTTTTCCGGCGCAGGGCGAAGGTTCCGCAACCAGCATGGGCGCGGGGAATACTTAGTGGTCAATAGTTCCGAAGGATACAGGTAAAAATAAGCGACCCTGTCGTCCTGTTCCACTACGGCATATAAAGTTCCTCTGTTATTAGGCTGATCTATCAACATTACCGGCTCAGACATAAGTACATTTTTTAAGTCCGCAAAATACGGCATTCTAAAACATCACTATAATTCCTGCTCTATTTGCTGTATTTTGTCTGGTATACAATTAATTTTTTATGAAGATATATTCCACTTTGCTAATGGCGCTCCTGGTACTTTGTTCCGTTACCCTCACGGCCAAAGAAAGACAATTTTACCAGATCAAGATCTATCATCTGAAAACCCAGGACCAGGTAACACTGGTAGATAATTACCTGGAGAAAGCATTTCTTCCGGCATTGCATCAGGCGGGTATTAAACAGGCCGGCGTGTTTAAACCGGTTACGCCCGATACGGCCGACCTTCGGATCTATGTGCTGATCCCGTTCCAGTCGCTTGAGCAATTTGTTAACCTGGATAAGACCCTGGCATCCTACAAATCATTCGGCGCTAACGGGAAAAGCTATGCAGATGCCGCCTGGAACAACCTTCCCTACACCCGTATTGAATCTATCCTGTTACAGGCATTTCCCGGGATGCCCGTATTACAGGCGCCTTCCCTAACGGCCCCCAAACAGGAACGGGTATACGAATTGCGCAGTTACGAAAGCCCTTCCGAAAACTATCATATCAATAAAGTGAAGATGTTTAATACCGGAGATGAAATCGGCATTTTCCGGAATCTCCACTTTAATGCAGTATTTTATGCTTCTGTGATTTCGGGCTCCCGCATGCCTAACCTGATGTACATGACCACTTTCAATAATAAGGAAGACCGTGATGAACACTGGAAGGCATTTAGTGCAGATCCGAAATGGAAAGCCCTTTCCGCAATGGAAGAATACAGTCACAATGTATCAAAATCGGATATCCTGTTCCTGCGT